>NZ_DIMK01000046.1:0-33069 GCF_002425525.1 Pseudomonas sp. UBA5568
ACAGCAACAGCAACAGCAACACGCATCGAGCATTTCATCCTGGCCGATATCATGAGCTGTAATGTAAGGGCCGTGATCTATCAAAAGAAGGAGTTGGGTGAACTGGCAATGCCATACAACATGCATCTTACAAACTTTGGAAAACTCTTCCACTATGCATGGAGCGTCCGCCTTGCACCGTACTCCAAAGGCAACGAATTCCGCGTGGGAGCGGCCTCGTGCCGCGATGGGGCGCGCAGCGGCCCTGGCAATATCAGGTGCGAAGCTGAACGCTTGAGCCCACCGCGCCCCCCTCAAGCCCGGTCAGGCGCCCCTGAACCGGCGGGTGCCCCGACAGCCCCACTTGGCCCGCGTCCCTGGAATGCGCCACAATACCCATCATTTGCGGAGCCCTTCATGACCGACCTCACCCCCGATGCCACCCTCGACGCCACCGGCCTCAACTGCCCGGAGCCGGTGATGATGCTGCACCAACACGTGCGTGACCTCGCCGCCGGCGGTCTGTTGAAAGTCATCGCCACCGACCCCTCGACCCGACGCGACATCCCCAAGTTCTGTAACTTCCTGGGCCACCAACTGCTGGAACAACAGGAAGACGCCGGCACCTTCCTCTACTGGATCCGCAAGAAAGCCGACTGAGCCGCTCTGGAACACGCTCGGCGTTGAGCCTACACTGCGTTCCCCAGACAGGAGAGCGCCATGCTGATAGTTGCCGACGAAAACATCCCTTTGCTCGATGCCTTCTTCCAAGGGTTTGGCGAGATTCGTCGCTATCCTGGGCGTAGCCTCGACGCCGCTAGCGTCCGGGAGGCCGACATCCTGCTGGTCCGCTCCGTGACCAAGGTCGATCGGCACCTGCTCGAAGGCAGTCGCGTGCAGTTCGTTGGCACCTGCACCATCGGCACCGATCACCTTGACCTCGACTACTTCGACCAAGTGGGTATCCGCTGGAGCAGTGCCCCCGGTTGCAACGCCCGGGGTGTGGTGGACTATGTGCTGGGTAGCCTGCTGACCCTCGCTGACCTTGAGGGTGCATCGCTGCCCGAGCGCGTCTACGGTGTGGTGGGTGCAGGCCAAGTAGGCGGGCGGTTGGTGAGCGTGCTGCGCGCTTTGGGGTGGAAGGTGATGGTCTGCGATCCACTGCGCCAGGCCGCTGAAGGCGGTGATTACGTCGAACTCGATACGCTCCTGCAAGCCTGCGACGTCATCAGCCTGCACACGCCCCTCGAGCGCGGTGGCCAGTACCCGACCTGGCATCTGTTAGGCCCTGCGGAACTGGCGAAACTGCGCCCCGGCGCCTGGCTCATCAACGCCAGTCGAGGGGCGGTGGTGGACAATGGCGCGTTACGAGCGCTCCTGCAGCAGCGCGATGACCTGCACGCGGTGCTGGACGTGTGGGAAGGCGAGCCCCAGGTCGACTTGCAGCTGGCAGACCTGTGTACCGTTGCTACCCCCCACATCGCCGGCTATAGCCTCGATGGCCGTCAGCGTGGCACCGCCCAGATCTACCGCGCGTTGTGTCAACATCTGGGCGTGAATGAGGTCATTCAACTTGCCGACCTGTTACCGCGTCCACCCGTGGCGCAGATCGCATTGGATGCCGAGGTCGAGCTGCAATGGGCACTGGCGATGCTGTGCCGCGCCGTCTACGATCCGCGCCGCGATGATGCCGATTTCCGCCGTAGCCTGAGCGAAGACGTGCAGCAGCAACGTGCCGCTTTCGACGCGTTGCGCAAACATTATCCGCCGCGCCGTGAGATCGAAGGACTGTCCGTGCGCATCCATGGGAGCTCGCCCGAGCTCGCGCGGCTGATTGACGCCCTGGGAGCCAAGAGGGTCTGACGCTCGGATGCAGCCCCAGGGCAGAGCAGCATGCATAAAAAACCCGGCGCGAGCGCCGGGTCAGGAATAGGGTGATCAGTTTTTCTGCGAGCGCTCGACCCGGCTTTCTTCCAGGGCCTTGCAGGCCTGCTGGATCATTTGCTCGGTGATCGGCACCTCCCGCCCTTGGGCGTCGATCAGGGCGCCGCTTGCCTGGGGCGACGGTGCGTGACGGGGCGTGTAGTGTTCGCGGTCATGGTGCAAGCTCATGCAGGGTCTCCTCTTCAAATGACGACTGGGGTCAACCTTGCGCCTGGCAGATCATCGACGCGGGTGCGGCGCAACCTGGGGCAGGGCCTTAGTCCACCAGAGATGGCGAAAAAGTGCCAGAGCGCGGTTAGAACAATAGGCTATAGCAGCACCGGACAGTTCCGTTCTGCGGCATGAATGGTAGGCTGCACGTTCCGCCTTCGTGAGCAGATCCATGGCCTCTACAACTCCGCGCCCTAGCCGCGCTTTGCGCCTTGGCTGGCATTTTGTTCGTCCGTATTGGCGGCGCCTGGTGATGGCCTTGCTGGCACTGGTGGTGACCGCCGGCATTACCTTGTCCATGGGGCAGGGCATCCGCCTGCTGGTGGATCAGGGGTTCATGACCGGTTCTGTCCATCAGCTCAACCAGACACTTGGGCTCTTCCTGCTGCTGGTGTTGGCCCTGGCGGCAGGGACCTTCAGCCGGTTCTACCTCGTCTCCTGGATAGGTGAGCGGTGCGTGGCGGACATTCGTCGCGCTGTTTTCGACCATCTGCTCGAGCTTCACCCTGGTTTTTTCGAAGACAACCGCAGTTCGGAAATTCAGTCTCGGTTGACGGCCGACACCACGTTGCTGCAATCGGTGATTGGCTCTTCCCTCTCCATGTTCCTGCGTAATGCGCTCATGGTGGTGGGCGGTGTGGCCTTGCTGTTCATCACCAACCCCAAGCTGACCAGCATCGTGGTCGTGGCATTGCCGGTGGTGCTGGCCCCGATCCTGCTGTTCGGTCGCCGTGTGCGCAGCCTCTCACGCCAGAGCCAGGACCGGGTGGCAGACGTGGGTAGCTACGTGGCCGAGACCCTGGGCCAGATCAAGACCGTGCAGGCCTACACCCATCAAGCCCATGACCGGGCACTGTTCGCCGATACGGTGGAGTCGGCATTTACAGTGGCCCGCCAGCGCATCGCGCAGCGGGCCTGGCTGATCACCGTGGTGATCGTGCTGGTACTGGGCGCTATCGGCACCATGCTGTGGGTCGGCGGCATGGACGTCATCGCCGGGCGCATGTCGGGGGGTGAGTTGGCGGCGTTCGTGTTCTACAGCCTGGTGGTGGGCAGTGCGTTCGGCACACTCAGCGAAGTGATTGGCGAGCTCCAGCGCGCTGCTGGGGCAGCAGAGCGTATAGCCGAATTACTGGCAGCGCAAAGCCAGATTCTGGCCCCGTCCAGTGGGCGGCAGCTGGCGGGAGGCCGTGCACGGGGCTGCCTGGCGTTTCGGCACGTGGTGTTTGCCTATCCGTCGCGACCCGAGCACAAGGCTATCGATGACCTGAGCCTGGTCATCCAGGCAGGCCAGACGCTTGCATTGGTCGGCCCTTCCGGTGCAGGTAAATCCACCCTGTTCGACTTGCTTCTGCGCTTCTATGACCCCCAGCACGGACAGATTCTGCTCGATGATCAACCCATCGACCAGCTCGACCCCGACCACCTTCGCCAGCAGTTTGCACTGGTCGCACAGCAACCGGCACTGTTTCGGGGGACAGTGGCGGACAACATTAGCTATGGACGCCCTGACGCTTGCCTGGCCGACATCGAAGCTGCAGCGCGCGCAGCCCATGCCGACTCGTTCATACGCCAGTTGCCAGAGGGCTACCAGACTCGCCTGGGGGAGGGCGGGGTGGGTTTATCGGGTGGGCAGCGCCAACGGTTGGCGATCGCCCGTGCGTTGCTGGTGGATGCGCCGATCCTGCTGCTTGACGAGGCGACCAGCGCGCTCGACGCTCACAGTGAGCACCTGATCCAGCAAGCTTTGCCGCGCCTGATGGCAGGGCGGACGACAGTGGTGATTGCGCACCGTCTGGCCACCGTACAGCACGCCGACCGCATTGCCGTGGTCGACCAGGGCAAAGTGGTGGCCATTGGTACCCACAGTGAGCTAATAGAAACCAGCCCTTTGTATGCACGGCTGGCGGCGCTGCAATTCACGTCAGCCTGAAGGGCTAGCCGACTGATGCAGGTTGCAGGTACGAGCCTGAACCGTGAGTAACAAAAAACCCGCACAAGGCGGGTTTTCAAAAGGATTTGGTCGGAGAGACAGGATTCGAACCTGCGGCCTTCTCGTCCCGAACGAGACGCGCTACCTGGCTGCGCTACACTCCGATGAACAAAATCCTACTGCATCCGAAATTCGCCCGCAAGTCCTTGTAAAAGAACGAAGCTTTGGCCAGGTCGGATGGGCTATCAGAGTTCTTTGACGGTGCGAATCTGGTCTTTATTCAGACGCATGCGCTTGCCATCGAGCTGCTCGAACTCGTAGAAGCCGGAATCTTCATCATAGGACGGCTTGTCCACCGCCTGGATTTCGCGACCGTCGTTCAAGGTAATGACGGTTGGGGTCGAGCAGCCGGCCAGGGCAGCCAGGCCCAGGGCGAGCATGAAGGCGGGAAGGGTCCGTTTGATCATCGTGTTTCTCCAGTGCGATGGTGCAAGATGACTGTTAAGACGCGGGACGTTAGTGCAAGTTCCTTGCGCGTGCAGCATAACGGCATTCGCTTGACGCAATCCAGTGCAGGCAGCGCTCCCGCACGCCGGCGGGAGTGCCCTGTGATATAACTGCCGTCATTGCCATTACCAGTGACGGATACCTATGAAAGCCTCGGCAGACACCCCGTTCGTTCCCCTCAACATTGCAGTGCTCACGGTCAGCGACACGCGCACATTCGAAAACGATTCGTCGGGCCAGGTCTTCGTTGACCGGCTGACAGCGGCAGGCCACCGGCTCGCCCAGCGCGTGCTGCTCAAGGATGATCTCTACAGAATCCGCGCCCAGGTCGCGACCTGGATCGCCGACGACAGCGTGCAGGTGGTGCTCATCACCGGCGGTACCGGTTTTACCGGACGTGACAGTACGCCCGAGGCGGTCACTTGCCTGCTCGACAAGCAGGTCGACGGCTTTGGCGAGCTGTTCAGACAGATCTCCGTGGCGGATATCGGTACCTCGACTGTGCAATCGCGGGCACTGGCAGGGCTGGCCAACGGTACCCTGGTGTGTTGCCTGCCTGGCTCGACCAATGCGGTGCGCACCGGTTGGGACGGTATCCTTGCCGAACAGCTCGATGCACGGCACCGCCCCTGCAACTTCGTCGCCCATCTGAAGCAGGCGGCGGCCTGTGAAAGCCGTGGCTGAGGCCGTGCAGCCCAGGCCACTGATGCCGGTGGAGCAGGCCCTTGAGCAATTGCTGGCTTTGGCCGATGCCGCGCCGATTCGCGAGACCGAGCACGTGCCGCTAGCCGAGGCACACGGCCGTGTGCTGGCCACTGCCCTCGTGGCTTCGCTCGACCTGCCGCCCTGGCCCAATAGCGCAATGGACGGCTATGCGCTGCGCCGGTCCGACTGGCAGGGGGCGCCGCTGCCCGTCAGTCAGAGAATCTTCGCCGGGCACGCACCTGAGCCACTGCAGCCTGGCACCTGTGCGCGGATTTTCACGGGTGCACCGGTTCCCGAAGGCGCCGACTGCGTGGAAATGCAGGAAAACACCCAGGTTCATGCCAATGGCCATGTGGCGTTTTTGCACCCCCTCAAGGCGCTGCAGAACATTCGTCCTCAAGGTCAGGAAACCCGCAAAGGCGAGCAGGTGCTCGACGCCGGCACGCGTCTTGGGCCAATCGAGTTGGGCTTGGCCGCCACCCTGGGTTATGGACAGCTCGATGTGGTACGCAAGGTGCGGGTGGCGGTGCTGTCGACCGGGGATGAGCTGGTCGAGCCAGGGCTGCCGTTGGGGCCTGGGCAAATCTACAACAGCAACCGTCGCTTGCTGGTCAGTTGGTTGCAGCGCCTGGGATGCGACGTCACCGACGCCGGTATCCTGCCTGATGACCTGGCTCGGACCCGCGCGAGTCTGGCTCAGTTGCAAGGCGTGGACCTGATCCTCTCGACAGGGGGCGTATCGGTGGGCGAGGCCGATTATCTGGGCGCGGCCCTGCGCGAGGCCGGTGAGCTGGCTTTGTGGAAACTGGCGATCAAACCCGGCAAACCGTTGACCTTCGGTCACTTCCAGGGCGTGCCAGTGATCGGCCTGCCCGGTAATCCGGCCTCTACACTGGTCACGTTCGGCCTGCTGGCGCGCCCCTATTTGTTGCGCCGCCAGGGCGTGATCGATGTCACCCCCCTGCGCGTGTGCCTACCCGCCGGTTTCGATTGGCCCAAAGCCGGGTCACGGCGTGAGTACCTGCGGGCGCGCATCGAGCAGGGCAGGGTATGCCTGTACCCTAACCAGAGCTCCGGCGTGTTGCGCAGCGCGGTGTGGGCCGATGGGTTGGTCGAGGTGCAGGAGGGCACTACGCCCAGCAAGGGTGACCTTGTACCCTTCATCCCCTTCAGCGACATCCTCGGTTGACGCGCGCCAGTGGCGCAGGCTCGCTGCAGTGCGCGAGCCCTGCGCCGCAATATTTGAACGGCCGTGCAACAATTAGTAACGGCTGAGCGTCAAGATGCAAATGGTCAATTATGGAGACACCCACATGCAAGCGCGCAAGGCAATGCTGATTCTGCACGGCAAGCAAGCCATGAACGAAGACGTACGTACCGCCGTGCACGACCTGCGCGACACTGGCTGGGCATTGGACGTGCGTGTGACCTGGGAGGGCGGTGATGCCCAGCGCTTGGTCAAGGAGGCACTTGCCGCTGGATACAGCCACATCGTCGCCGGCGGTGGTGATGGCACCTTGCGGGACGTGGCCGAAGCCATGGGGCTCGCGGGCACCGAAGCCAGCCTCGTCTTGCTGCCGCTTGGAACCGCCAACGACTTCGCCAAGGCGGCCGGTATTGCGCTTGAGCCTGCCCAGGCGCTGGCGCTGCTCAATGAGCCGGCCCAGGAAGTCGATCTTGGGCAAGTGGGCGAGCAGCTGTTCCTGAACATGGCGACCGGCGGCTTTGGTAGCCAGGTCACAGCCAGCACATCCGAAGACCTGAAGAAGTTGATGGGTGCCGCCGCCTATGTGTTCACCGGCTTGTCACGCTTCAGCGAACTGGAGGCTGCCTCGGTCGAGTTGAAAGGCCCTGACTTCCATTGGCAAGGGGAGCTGCTGGCGCTGGGGATTGGCAACGGTCGCCAAGCCGGGGGAGGGCAGGAGCTTTGTCCGGATGCGGTGGTCAATGACGGGTTGCTGGATGTTGCGATCCTGCCCAAGCCGCAGGAAGTGGTCGGTGCATTACGCGATTTGCTGGCAGGCGATGGCCTGTTCATCCGGACGCGATTGCCGTGGGTGGAGATCAACAGTCAACAGGGCCTGGATATCAACCTCGACGGTGAACCGCTCAAGGCGGACAGCTTACGTTTCGAGGCGCGTCCCAAGGCCTTGCGCCTGCACCTGCCGCAAGGGTGCCCATTGCTCAGTCATCGAGGCTGATGATCTTCTCGCGCACGGCAAACAGTACCAGTCCGGCGACGTCGTGAATCTGCAAGCGTTTCATCACTTGCGAACGATGGGTTTCGACCGTCTTGATCGACAAGCCCAATCCATTGGCGATTTCGCGGGTAGACTTGCCGCGCACGATCAGGCGCAGAATCTCCAGCTGCCGGGCTGTCAGGTTGTGTCGCTCGCATGCCGGGCGTCTGGCTGGCCTGGTATGACGTAAAGCCTGATTGATGACGGTGTGGGCAATGGCTGGGCTCAGGTAGCGCTCCCCGTTGCGCACAGCGCGCAGCGCTTGCTCAAGCTCCGATGCGCTGGTGTCCTTGAGCAGATACCCATGGGCACCGCCCTCGAGGGCGCGCATGATCAGCTCAGGGTCGGTGTGCATGGAGAGGATCAGCACTTTGCAGGCGCTGCCGCTGGCATTAAGCTGGGTGAGGGCGTCCAGCCCGCTGGTTGATCGCATGGAGAGGTCCAGCAGGATGATGTCAGGCATCAACGTTCGCGCCTGATCCAGCAACTGCCCGCCATCGTCGGCCTCGCCGATTACCTCGTACCCGGGTATGTCACTGACCAGGGCGCGGACGCCCGCTCTGATCAACGAATGGTCATCCACAAGCAACAATCTACAGTTCATGGGTATCCACTCGGTCCGCGCGTTGCCGGCTGCGGGGCGGCCAAGGGAAGACGGCCTCGATCCGGGTGCCCTGGCCAATATCGCTGGTGATCTGCAGGCTGCCGTTCAGGGCAGTGACCCGCTCCAGCATGCCAGCCAGCCCACGCTGACTGGCAAGGTGCGGGTGCCTGGCAGGCTTGAAGCCGCAGCCATCGTCCTCGATCGATAAAGCCAGGCCCAGCTCGGTACGCTGTAGGTGGATGACAAGGTTGCGCGCTCCGGCGTGACGCAACATATTGGTCACCGCCTCCTGGGTGATGCGAAACACTGCCATTGCGACATTTTCGCCAATGCCCCCAAGGCGTTGCTTGCAAGACAGGCTCCACTGCACGCCGCTGCCATCCAAAGTGCGCAGCAAGTGCGCGCGCAGGCTGGCCTCAAGGCCAAGGCTTGCCAACTGACGGGGGTTGAGCAGGGCAGAAACGTCGCGCACAGCGCTCAACGTATCGTCCAGCGTGGCATGCAAGGCATCGCAATGCCCCTGCACATCCCCGGGCATTCGTCGCTGCAGCCATTGCAACTGCAATTTCGCAGCGGTCAGCAGTTGGCCGATGTCGTCATGAAGCTCCCTGCTCAGGTGCTGGCGCTCCTCTTCTTGCACTTTTAGCAGGCGCTCGGCGAGTTCCGCAGGGCGCAAGCTGATCGAGCGCGCCTCCCTACGCAGTTGCACGGCAGCGACCAAGGCAGCGGTCAGTTGCAGCAACACCAGGCCGATGGGCACAGGTCGCTCGGCCAGATGTAACGCCAGGCAGGCGAGGCAGGAGACCACGCTGATGCCTGCCGTGGCCCAGCACAGACTGGTGTACGGGGCGCTGCAACGAAAAGAGGTCATCAAGCGTGGGAACATAGGTAGGGGAGCCACTGAAGTATTGCTGATGGAGGCCTTGCACATTACTGCTCAGAGGCTTTTGCGCCGTACTTTCGATGTTTTTCGACCACGTGTTCATTCAACCTTGCGTCAAGTTGAAGCGTTTCGGTGGGGCATACTACCACCTCGAATTCCTGCGGTCGCCGCCGAATACGACTTCCTCAAGGCAAAGCTTATTGTGGTGAACTAGTACGTAGCATCGACGGACTTGCTTGGTTGAGGCTATTTCCTACAACTTTGTAAATCGAAGCTACAACTTTCAGTTTCATCAAAGTTGCACTTCTGGCATGCAACTGCGCGATGGCAATTTGCCCTACGGCTTGTCGCTGAGATCGGGCTGCTGACAGTCAAGCGCTGCGCCTTCATCTGTGACGCAGGCTAATGCCAGAGAAGGTCGAGCCGCATTGGCCAGTTCGCCGAGCAACACAAATTGTTCTCCAGCGTCCAGGTCCAGCCGCCCCGTGTGCGTGTCCAGCAGCTCGAGCTGCCAGGCCAAGAGCCTCAGGCACGCAGCCGTAATGCGCAGCGTTGCGCGATGCAGGCACGCGCCTTGGCAACAGGGGGCCAGTATCTGCTGAACGGAGGTCGTGAAGTGGGCTACTTCAAGCAGCCCCAAACGCTGTGCGTCGTGTGCCAAGTCGCTTAACGCGGCGTCCAGGCACCTGCAGGCATCAGGGTCATTTTCGATGAGCTCAAGATGCTGCAAGCAGTCCTCTGCTCTGTTGAGGCGCTTCTGGGCCCTCTCGCGAAAACCCCTAAGCGCCTCGCAGAAGGGTAAGGCACTGTCCATCATGGTGTCTCCATGGGCAGGACAGGCGGTAGAGACGGGCACGCCGTTACGATAGCTAGCAAAGCCTGACTCCATTCATGCAGTGAGAATGGCGTCACATTAATGGCTAAAGGATAGAGCGAACATCAGGTTGTACCTGATTGCCACTAGGGGTTTCCCTGATAGGCAAGAAAAAAACGGAACTTTTCAGCGTGTGCGAGTGGAATTAGGAAACCAGTTAAGCATGCTGTTAAAGTGATATCAAATTAGGCAAGGGTGTGGCGTTTCTTGGGGTCAAGATGCTACTCCGGCTGCCGATATACACACAATCGCGCACATTTTCGACATGAGCCTGGGGGCTTACCAATGGCTGGCATTCTCGACACAGTAGACCAACGCACACAACTGGTAGGGGAGAACCGGCTGGAAATCCTGATGTTCCGGCTGGCTGGGCGTCAGCTTTTCGCGATCAACGTCTTCAAGGTGCAGGAGGTGTTACAACTGCCCAAGCTGACACTGATGCCGCAACGTCACGCGTTCGTCTGCGGTGTGGTGAACCTGCGAGGCCAGACACTCCCGGTAATCGACCTGTCCCAGGCGATCGGCATGCGCCCCATTCAGCCAGGCCCCGACAGCACCATCATCGTCACCGAATACAACCGCTCGGTGCAGGCGTTTCTGGTGGGCGGGGTCGACCGCATCGTAAACCTCAATTGGGAATCCATCATGCCGCCACCGACCAGTGCCGGCCGTCAGCATTACCTGACTGCCATCACCAAGGTGGACGACAAGCTGGTGGAGGTGATCGATGTGGAAAAGGTGCTTGCCGAAATCGTGCCTTACAACGCCCGCGTTTCGGGTGAGAAATTGGCCGATCCGGTACTGGCGAAGGCGCGTGGTCGCGAGGTGCTGCTGGTGGACGATTCCAGTGTGGCCCTGGCCCAGTTGCGCGACACGCTCTCGCAGTTGGGGATGAAACTGCACGTTGCCAGCGACGGCCTCAAAGCCTTGCGCATGCTCAAGGCGTGGGCCGATGCAGGGGAGGACATGTGCGAAAAGCTATTGATGATCTTCACGGATGCCGAAATGCCGGAAATGGACGGTTATCGCCTGACGACCGAAATCCGCGAGGATGCGCGCCTGCGCAAACTGTACGTGGTGCTGCATACGTCGCTGTCCGGCAGCTTCAACGAATCCATGGTCAAGAAAGTGGGTTGCGACAATTTCCTGTCCAAGTTCCAGCCTGACCGGCTGGTCGATGTGGTCAAGCAGCGCCTGTTGCTGGACACCACCAACGCGTGATTGCGCGCCCTGCTGGGTATAAGCTGGCGGTTTGGCGATTTATGAGGCGGCAGGGATGTTTCTCAGTGAGCTCTACCGGTATCCGGTCAAGTCGGGGCGGGCGCAAGGCCTGCAGGTCTCTCCCGTCGGTGTGCTTGGGCTTGAAGGAGACCGCCGTTGGATGCTGGTCGAGGAACAGAACGGGCGCTTTCTGACCCAGCGCGTCTGGCCCCAGCTCGGGCAGCTCGAGGCAGTCGAGACAGGCGGGGTACTGTTGCTGCGGGCGCCTGGGCAAGTGCCGCTGAAGGTGGTGTCCCCGGCCGACGATGCCCCGCTGCGAGGGGTGACCTTATGGCGCGACACCTTTCGTGTGCCGGATGCCGGTGATGAGGCCGCCGCTTGGCTCAGTGGCTGGCTAGGCAAAGCGGTGAGGTTGGTGTATTGCCCGCAGCAGCGGGCCAGGTACCTGCCCAATGGCTATGGCACCGACCGGGACCGTGCCGCCTTTCCCGACGGTTTCCCGTTGCTGCTCATTGGCCAGGCGTCGCTCGATGAGCTCGATCGCCGTGTCGGCCGGCCCATGGACATGCTGCGGTTCAGGCCAAACCTGGTGGTGCAGGGGGCCGAGGCTTTCGCAGAGGATGGCTGGAAGCGCATTCGCATCGGTACGGTGGAGTTCCGTGTTTTGAAGCCAAGCGTGCGCTGCATTTTCACCACCATCGACCCTGCCACGGGGCAGCGCAGCCCTGACCGCGAGCCCATGACCACGCTTCGGACGTTCCGGGAAAAGGAAGGGGACATATTGTTTGGGCAAAACCTGGCCGCCGATGGCGACGGGCACCTGGAGGTTGGCATGAAGGTCCAGGTGCTCTGAGTTGTCGGACAGCCGGACGCCGGTGTGGTCGGCGCCCTGGCTTGATCAGCCGCTAATGGCCTCCTTACATGTCGTCGAAGTAGCGCTCGTGCCAGTCCACCAGGGGTTGTGGCATGTTGAGCTTTTGTCCGTAAATCACCGAATAGGACAGCACGTTCTGAACGTACTGACGGGTTTCATCGAATGGAATGGACTCGACCCACACGTCGAAGCTCAGGTGTTTGGCGCCTTTGAGCCATTGCCGTACGCGGCCTGGGCCTGCGTTGTAAGCGGCTGAGGCCAGTACTCGGTTGCCGTTGAACTGGCTGTGCACCTGGCTGAGGTAGGCAGCCCCCAGCTGGATGTTCTTGTCCGGGTTCAGGACCTGTGCGGGCGAAGCCAGTGGGATGCTGAACTTGCGCGCGGTTTCCTTGGCTGTAGCAGGCATCAACTGCATGAGCCCGCTGGCGCCCACTGGGGAACGGGCATCCTCCATGAAGGCGCTTTCCTGACGGGTGATTGCGAATACCCAGCTCGAGTGCAGGCCGCGCACCTTGGCTTCGCGTACCAGGGTGTCGCGGTGCGCCATGGGGAAGCGTACGTCCAGGTCATCCCAGTATTTGGCCTGGCTGATGGTGCGGATGGCCGGGAAATACCAGCGCAACTCGTAACCCAGGCGCGCCTGGGCGACCATTTCGTCCCGGGTGAAGTGACGGCTCACGTGATACCACTCGCGGCGACCTTCGACGATCTGACCGCGGGCATGGAATTCGAGGGCGCGTTGGATGCCAGGTGTATTGCGCACCTTCTTGACCAGCTGTGGGCTGAGCACCAGGGGCTTGTTGTTCAGTTGGTAGGGGGCTTGCGCACGGTCTGCAGCCAGGAAGCCATAGAAATCGCGCTCGCGGGCAACGGCCTTGTACAACTGCGGGACTTGCGGGTTCTTCGGCTGCGCCAGCTCCAGGCTCCGCGCCTGCCAGTACTTCCAGCGGCTGCTCTGGGCCAAGTCGCCGCTCAGGCGCTTGGTGAGGGCATAGGCATCTTCCCACCGGCCCAGGCGCAGCAACAGGCGCAAGCGCCATTCACTGACGGTATCGTCCCGCAGTTCGGGGTCGTAGCGGGTCATGAGGTCAAGCGCGCGCGGGTCATAGCGCCGGGCCAGGGTCAGGCCGATCTCGCGGGCAATGGCCACTTTTTCATCGCGGGAAAAGTGCATGCGCTGGGCATAGTCGTCAAGCAGCCCCATGGCGCGCTCCGGGTCCTGCCGTGCAAGGCGGCGCAGCCCGAGACTGACGACGTCCGAGGTCGCTTCGTCGGCCTGGGTGAAGCGTGATGGCTGGTTGAGCAATTCGGGTTTCTGCGCCACATCGATCAGCAGACGG
This sequence comes from Pseudomonas sp. UBA5568, assembly GCF_002425525.1. Lineage (NCBI taxonomy): Bacteria > Pseudomonadati > Pseudomonadota > Gammaproteobacteria > Pseudomonadales > Pseudomonadaceae > Pseudomonas > Pseudomonas sp. UBA5568. Next base: position 13,315 of record NZ_DIMK01000046.1, read on the forward strand.
CCTTGTGGCGCCAGCGTGGTCAGGGTCTTGACCAGGTTCTCGGCCAGGCCGTAGTTGCGTGCCTGGGCTGCAAGCTTGGCCCGCTCCCAGCGCTTGGCCTCCGTGAGCTGCCCCTCGGCAGCCCACATGGAGAACAACGGGTCGCAGGCAGCAGGCTGGGACTTGCCCACCGACCACAGCTTGTTTGCCGTGGCAAAGCCTTCGGTGCGCATCCCGTGGCTGAGCTGGTACTGGCCGTTCAGGCAATCGAGCTCGGTGAAGTTGAGCTTGGGATCGTAGTATTTGGCGAAGGTCTGCCACTCACCGCGTTCGGCCAGCCAGCGCAACCAGCGCAGTTTCATCCAGTTGGCCTGGGGCAGGTCGCCGTGCTTGGCCAGGAAACCCTCGATCTCCTGGTTGCTGGCAGATTTCAGGCGCGCGGTCAGTTCGTCATAGGCCAGATACGGTGTCAGCGGATAATCGTCGAGCGCCTGGGCATAGCGCATGTACGGGCCCTTGTCGCCCTTGGCCAGCGCACGCTTGGCTTCATCATAGTATTGGCGTTGCACGGTAATGTCGGTGGCCTGGGCCGCGCCGGTGGCAGCGGTGAGCAACAGGCATGAAGCAATTTGTAACAGGCGGCTGCGCATGATACGTCCGGGCAGTTGAACCATGGGAAAGTGGCGGCGGGGCCAGCACTGTTGAAAACGATGGCCCTAGCTTAGCCGTTTGCGGATGACAGGTGAAAGCACTGTGCTTGTATCGGGATATTAAGTTCGACCGGGTGTCGCCGTGCGCGACGGGTGCAGGCCGTGCGGATGTCGGCGCAGGGCTAACTCAGGTAGAATGCGCGCCCGATTTATGGAGACGAACATGACCCTGCTCAAATTCAGCGATGTGTCCCTCGCATTCGGCGCCATGCCGCTGCTGGACAAGGTGTCCTGGCAGATCGCTCGTGGCGAGCGGGTGTGCATCATCGGCCGCAACGGCACCGGCAAGTCGAGCATGCTGCGCCTGGTCAAGGGCGAGCAGAAAGGCGATGACGGTGACATCTGGCGCGCCCCTGGGCTGAAAATCGGCGAGTTGCCCCAGGAACTGCCGCTGGCCGACGAGCGCACGGTGTTCGACGTCGTGGCGGCAGGGCTGGATGGCGTCGGCGAGCTGCTGGCACAGTTTCATCACCTGAGCCAGAACATCCAGGGCGATGAAGACCTGGAAAAACTGATGCACGTGCAGCACGAGCTGGAGGCCCGCGATGGCTGGCGCCTGCAGCAAGTGGTTGAAAGCACCCTGAGCCGTCTGCAGTTGCCGGCAGACAAGACCCTGGCGGAGTTGTCCGGCGGGTGGCGTCGTCGTGTACTGCTGGCCCAGGCGCTGGTGTCCGAGCCCGACTTGTTGCTGCTCGACGAGCCGACCAACCACCTGGATATCGGTGCCATCGCCTGGCTCGAGGAAGCACTGCGCGGGTTCAACGGCGCCGTGTTGTTCATCACCCACGACCGATCCTTCCTGCAGAACCTGGCCACCCGCATCCTCGAATTGGACCGCGGCGGCCTGATCGACTGGAATGGCGACTATGCCAGCTTCCTGGTGCACAAGGAGGCCGCGCTGGCCGCCGAGGAAACCGCCAACGCGCTGTTCGACAAGCGCCTGGCCCAGGAAGAGGTGTGGATTCGCCAGGGCATCAAGGCCCGTCGCACCCGTAACGAAGGCCGCGTGCGGGCGCTCAAGGCGCTGCGCGTGGAGCGCGGTGAGCGCCGTGAGCGGCAGGGCAAGGCCAACATTCAGATCGAGGCGGCCGACAAGTCGGGCAAGCAGGTCATGGTGCTCGAGCACGTCAGCTTCTCGCACCCGGACGGGCCGATGCTGGTGAAGGATTTTTCCATGGTGCTGCAGCGCCAGGACCGGATCGGCCTGCTGGGCGCCAACGGCACCGGCAAGACCACCTTGCTCAAGCTGATGCTGGGTGATCTGGAGCCCACTTCGGGCAAGATCGAGCGCGGCACCAAGCTTGAGGTCGCCTATTTCGACCAGATGCGCCATCAGCTGGACCTGGAAAAGACCGTCATCGACAACCTCGCCGAGGGCCGAGACTTCATCGAGATCGAAGGGCAGAACCGGCATGTGCTGAGCTACCTGGGCGACTTCCTGTTCAGTCCGCAGCGGGCCCGCACCCCGGTCAAGGCATTGTCCGGCGGCGAACGTGCCCGCCTGCTGCTGGCCAAGCTGTTCAGCAAGCCGGCCAACCTGCTGGTCCTCGACGAACCCACCAACGACCTGGACGTGGAAACCCTCGAGCTGCTCGAAGAGGTGCTCTCCAACTACAAGGGTACCGTGCTGATGGTCAGCCACGACCGGGCGTTTCTCGACAACGTCGTGACCAGCACCCTGGTGTTCGAGGGCGATGGCTTGGTTCGCGAGTACGTGGGCGGTTACGAAGACTGGATTCGTCAGGGCGGTTCGCCAAAGCTGCTCGGCGTTACGGAGAGTAAAGGCGGCAAGTCGGCGCTCAACAGTGCGGTGGTGGAGAAGGTCGAGGCCAAGCCGCAAGCCGTCGCTGCGCCAGTGGCCGAGGAATCGAAGAAAAAGCTCAGCTACAAGCTTCAGCGTGAGCTGGAGATGCTGCCGGGGCAGATCGACGCGCTGGAACAGCGCATGGCCCAGGCTCAGGAAGAGGTGAGCGCGGTCGGTTTCTACCAGCGTCCGATCGCAGAGACGTCAGCCGTGCTGGCGAACATCGAGAAGCTGCAAGGTGAGCTCGATGCCCTGGTGGAGCGCTGGGCCGAGCTGGAAGGCTAAGCAGGCAGGGCGTTGATCGCCTGCGCGTAGCGGGCGAGCCCGCTGCCAGGTGCCAGAGGGAGGATGCAACCCCAAGGCACCTGGCGTGGCCGCTTAACCCCTGGCGGTAGACAGGCTCAGTCCTTTTTCTGCAGTCGCACTGCCAGCACATCGCAGGGTGCACCGTGCAGCACGTCGTTGGCTGTGGAGCCCAGCAGTAGCGCCAGGCCGTGGCGACCGTGGCTGCCCACGACGATCAGGTCGCAGTGCTGTTCTTTGGCCAATTGATGGATTTCCTGGCGGGGCTGGCCGTAGGTCAAGTGCGAGTCGCCGCGCTGGATGCCCGGATACTTGCTGAACAGGCGATCCATGCGTTCCTTGGCCTGATCGAACTGCTGCTGTTGCAGTTGCGACAAGTCCATCGGCACGTCGCCGCCAAACGCCATGGCCATGGGTTCGACGATGTGCACCAGTGACACCTTGGCGTTGGTAGGCTGGGCCAGCGCCATGGCGCGCTTGATCACAGGGTCGCATTCTTCCGTCAGGTCGACGGCGACCAGCAGATGTTGGTAGGTCATGAGCTGTACTCCAGGCAATCGCTATAGAAGAAGTATGGTCGCTTTCGGGCGGGTCATGCGTGAAAAATGGCTAACCAGCTCATTTGCAACGGTTTATGGGAGCTACTGATATGACGGTATTGCTGGTGGTGTCAATCCTTGCGCTGATTCTCAGCCCGCTTTCCTGGCTGCGCAACTCGCGCAATCAGAGTGAGCAGATGCGCCTGCGCCTGGAGGCGCGGCGCATGGGCCTGGCCATGCAGCTGGCGCCTCAGCAGTGGCCGCACTGGCTGGAAAAACAGCCGCCGAGCCCTTGCCCGCAATATCACCGGGCACGCAAGCGGGGGCATGTCGACAGCTTCAGCTTCTGGCAGATCAGCCCTGGCGTATGGTGGAACCAGTGGCGCGAGCCGTGCGAAGACCCGCGCTTCTTGCAAGCCCTGGCCCGTCTGCCTGCAAGCGCCTACAAGGTCGAGGCCGATGCGCGGATGATAGCGCTCTACTGGACGGAGCGGGGGGACACGGCTGTATTGCAGGATGTTGCCTACGTGCTGGAGACACTGGCCTGACTCCAAGGGTGCTCGGCGGGCTGTCCATGGTCCCTGACACGCAGCGCAACGAGAAAGCGGCGATTCGGCGGTTCCCTGACAGGAACCGGTCAATCGCCGCTTTCTCGTTCTACCACGCCAAAAGGCTGGGCAGGCCGTTGAATTCACTCCGTCACGTAACGCCTGGCGCTTGTGCCTGGATCAGCCAGACTGCAAGGGGTGCCGAGGCTGGCAAGGTGTGAGGATTGCCAGCATGAATGGCCAGCGATCAGCGGCATGATCGGTCGTACCCGGCTTGTGGAAAGTGACCGCAAAGTCGGCTTTTCTCCCCGTGGGTGCAGCATTTGACAATGCAGATCTTTTCGGAGAATGTGTGCACACCCAAATCAAACGGGCGTATGAATTGAGCGTTTGCATTGCACGCCACTCATTCATGCGTACGACTCGCGCGCTGACGGGTGTGCCTGGAGCAGGTGGCCATGACGGCTGCGGTGCTGCAGTGATCGGCGTGTACAGTTCAGCTTCCATATCTTGGAGATCAGTTGATGATTTACGAAGGTAAAGCCATCACGGTTAAGGCTCTTGAAAGTGGCATCGTCGAGCTCAAGTTCGACCTCAAGGGTGAGTCCGTCAATAAGTTCAACCGCCTGACCCTGAGCGAGCTGCGCCAGGCTGTAGACGCCATCCAGGCCGATGCTTCGGTCAAGGGTGTCATCGTTAGCAGCGGCAAGGACGTGTTCATCGTCGGTGCCGACATCACCGAGTTCGTCGACAACTTCAAGTTGCCCGAGGCCGAATTGGTCGCCGGCAGCCTGGAAGCCAACCATATCTTCAACGCCTTCGAAGACCTCCAGGTGCCTACGGTTGCAGCCATCAACGGTATCGCCCTGGGCGGTGGTCTGGAGATGTGCCTGGCAGCGGACTACCGCATCATGGCCACCACCGCGCGCATCGGCCTGCCCGAAGTGAAGCTGGGCATCTATCCAGGCTTTGGTGGCACAGTGCGTCTGCCGCGCCTGATCGGCTCGGACAACGCCGTCGAGTGGATTGCCGCGGGCAAGGAAAACAGTGCCGAAGACGCCCTGAAAGTCGGTGCCGTCGATGCCGTGGTAGTGCCTGAGTTGCTCATGGCCGGTGCCCTGGACCTGATCAAGCGCGCCATCAGTGGCGAGCTGGACTACAAGGCCAAGCGCCAGCCCAAGCTCGAGAAGCTCAAGCTCAATGCCATCGAGCAGATGATGGCCTTCGAAACCGCCAAAGGTTTCGTCGCTGGGCAGGCCGGCCCTAATTACCCAGCGCCTGTCGAGGCGATCAAGTCCATCCAGAAAGCGGCCAACTTCGGTCGCGACAAGGCACTTGAAATCGAAGCGGCAGGCTTTGCCAAGCTGGCCAAGACGTCGGTTGCACAGAGCCTCATCGGCTTGTTCCTGAACGATCAGGAACTCAAGCGCAAGGCCAAGGCCCACGACGAGATTGCCCGCGACGTCAAGCAGGCGGCCGTGCTGGGCGCCGGTATCATGGGCGGCGGCATCGCCTATCAGTCGGCGGTCAAGGGCACGCCGATCCTGATGAAGGATATTCGCGAAGAGGCCATCGAGCTTGGGTTGAACGAAGCGTCCAAGCTGCTGGGCAATCGGGTCGAGAAAGGTCGGCTGACACCGGCCAAGATGGCCGAGGCGCTCAACGCGATTCGTCCGACCCTGTCCTACGGCGATTTCGCCCACGTGGACATCGTGGTCGAGGCCGTGGTTGAAAACCCCAAGGTCAAGCAGGCCGTGCTTGCCGAGGTGGAAGGGCAGGTGAGGGAGGATGCGATTCTGGCATCCAATACCTCGACCATTTCCATCAACCTGCTGGCAAAAGCGCTGAAGCGCCCGGAAAACTTCGTGGGCATGCACTTCTTCAACCCGGTGCACATGATGCCGTTGGTGGAAGTGATCCGTGGCGAAAAATCCAGCGAAGTGGCAGTCGCTACCACCGTCGCCTACGCCAAGAAAATGGGCAAGAACCCAATCGTGGTCAACGACTGCCCAGGGTTCTTGGTCAACCGTGTCCTGTTCCCATACTTCGGCGGCTTCGCCAGGTTGGTTAGCGCGGGGGTGGACTTCGTGCGCATCGACAAGGTCATGGAAAAATTCGGCTGGCCCATGGGCCCGGCGTACCTGATGGACGTGGTGGGCATCGACACCGGGCATCATGGCCGTGACGTCATGGCCGAGGGCTTCCCCGATCGCATGAAGGACGAGCGCCGCTCGGCCATCGACGCCTTGTACGATGCCAACCGCCTGGGCCAGAAGAACGGCAAGGGCTTCTACGCCTATGAAACCGACAAGCGTGGCAAGCCGAAGAAAGTCGCCGATGCAGGCGTGCTTGAGGTCCTCAAGCCCATCGTGTACGAGCAGCGTGAAGTCAGTGACGAGGACATCGTCAACTGGATGATGATCCCGCTGTGCCTGGAAACCGTTCGCTGCCTTGAAGATGGCATCGTCGAGACGGCCGCCGAGGCGGACATGGGCCTGGTCTACGGCATTGGCTTCCCACCCTTCCGTGGCGGCGCGCTGCGCTACATCGATACCTTGGGTGTAGCCGAATTCGTCGCCCTGGCCGATCGCTATGCCGACCTGGGGCCGCTGTACCACCCGACCGCCAAGCTGCGTGAGATGGCCAAGACGGGCCAGCGCTTCTTCAACTGAGCGGTCAACGAGCTAGAGCGAGAGATTTGATATGAGCCTTAATCCAAGAGACGTGGTGATCGTCGACTTCGGTCGCACGCCAATGGGCCGCTCCAAGGGTGGCATGCACCGCAATACCCGTGCCGAAGACATGTCGGCGCACCTGATCAGCAAGTTGCTTGAGCGCAACGACAAGGTCGATCCCAAGGAAGTCGAGGACGTGATCTGGGGCTGTGTGAACCAGACCCTGGAGCAGGGCTGGAACATCGCCCGCATGGCCTCGTTGATGACCCAGATCCCGCACACCTCTGCGGCGCAGACCGTCAGCCGGCTGTGCGGCTCGTCGATGAGCGCACTGCACACCGCCGCCCAGGCGATCATGACTGGCAATGGCGACGTGTTCGTGATTGGCGGCGTCGAGCACATGGGGCACGTGAGCATGATGCATGGCGTAGACCCCAACCCACACCTGGCGCTGCATGCGGCCAAGGCCTCGGGCATGATGGGCCTGACGGCCGAGATGCTGGGCAAGATGCACGGCATCACGCGTGAACAGCAGGATCAGTTCGGCGTGCGCTCGCACCAGCTGGCGCACAAGGCCACCATCGAGGGCAAGTTCAAGGACGAGATCATCCCCATGCAGGGGTATGACGAGAACGGTTTCCTGAAAGTGTTCGACTTCGACGAAACCATTCGTCCGGAAACCACCCTCGAGGGCCTGGCGTCGCTCAAGCCGGCCTTCAACCCCAAAGGCGGAACCGTGACCGCAGGTACTTCTTCCCAGATCACCGACGGTGCCTCGTGCATGATCGTGATGTCAGGGCAGCGTGCGATGGACCTGGGTATCGAGCCTCTGGCGGTCATTCGGGCCATGGCAGTGGCGGGCGTCGACCCCGCGATCATGGGCTACGGCCCAGTACCGGCCACCCAGAAAGCCCTCAAGCGCGCGGGCTTGAGCATGGCCGACATCGACTTCATCGAACTCAACGAGGCGTTCGCCGCACAGGCGCTGCCTGTGTTGAAAGACTTGAAAGTGCTCGACAAGATGAATGAGAAGGTTAACCTGCACGGCGGCGCGATCGCCTTGGGTCACCCGTTTGGTTGCTCCGGGGCGCGTATTTCCGGCACCCTGCTCAACGTCATGAAGCAAAATGGCGGCACGCTGGGGGTTGCGACCATGTGCGTCGGCCTTGGCCAAGGTATCACCACTGTCTTTGAACGCGTCTAAGGCGCAGGAGAAGGACAGCAACCGGGGCCTCGTGCCCCGGTTTTGTTTTTTGGGTTTCGATGGCATCAGGAGGTAGACGACATGCAGATCCAGCCAGGTGTGTACCGGCATTACAAGGGCCCGGAGTACCGTGTGTTCAGTGTTGCGCGGCACTCCGAGAGCGAGGAGTGGATGGTGTTCTACCAATGCCTGTATGGTGATTACAGCTTCTGGGTGCGCCCGCTGTCGATGTTCCGCGAGTCGGTGGAAGTCGATGGCGAACAGGTGCCCCGCTTTGCGTTGATCAAGGCCGAAGAAGGGCTTTGCGGGATGTCGGACAAGTCGCAGGCGTGATGTTCTGAACTTGACCTCGCAGTTTTGCCACTATATATAGCGGTGCCGCGTCTGGTACCTGACGTGTTTTCAATCTTCAGATTCAGGAATACTCCGATCCATGGGCAAATCGCTGGTCATTGTGGAATCCCCGGCCAAGGCCAAGACCATCAACAAGTACCTGGGCAACCAGTACGTGGTGAAGTCGAGTATCGGCCATATCCGAGACCTTCCCACCAGCGGTTCGGCTAGCGCGAGCAAAGAGCCGGCCGCCAAGCGTGGCAAGGCGGCGGGTGAGGCACCGGCCCTTTCGCCCAAAGAAAAGGCGCGTCGCCAGCTGGTTGCACGCATGGGCGTCGACCCGGACCAGGGCTGGAAAGCCAAGTACGAGATCCTTCCCGGCAAGGAAAAGGTGATCGACGAGCTGCGCCGCCTGGCCAAGGACGCCGACACCATCTACCTCGCGACCGACTTGGACCGCGAAGGGGAGGCGATCGCCTGGCACCTGCGTGAGGCCATCGGTGGCGACGACACCCGCTATAAGCGCGTGGTGTTCAACGAAATCACCAAGAAAGCCATTCAGGAAGCGTTTTCGCAGCCCGGTGAGCTCGACATCGATCGGGTCAACGCGCAGCAGGCGCGCCGTTTTCTCGATCGCGTAGTGGGGTACATGGTGTCCCCGTTGCTGTGGTCCAAGATTGCCCGTGGCCTGTCGGCCGGGCGTGTGCAATCGGTAGCCGTCAAGCTGGTGGTCGAACGCGAACGCGAGATTCGTGCCTTCATTCCTCAGGAATACTGGGAAATCCATGCCGATCTCGGCACTGCCAAGAACGCCAAGGTTCGCTTCGAAGTCGCCCGTGAAAATGGCGAGGCCTTCAAGCCGCTGAACGAAACCCAGGCCATGGCCGCGCTGGAAAAGCTCAAGGCATCGAGCTATAGCGTCGTCAAGCGTGAAGACCGCCCGACCAGCAGCAAGCCTTCAGCGCCCTTCATCACCTCGACCCTGCAACAGGCGGCGAGCAATCGCCTGGGGTTCGGCGTGAAGAAAACCATGATGATGGCCCAGCGTCTGTACGAAGCGGGTTACATCACCTACATGCGTACCGATTCGACCAACCTGTCGAGCGATGCGCTGGAAATGGCCCGTAGCTACATCGAGCGGGAATTCGGCAAGCAGTACCTGCCCGAAACCCCGCAGGTCTACGGCAGCAAAGAGGGGGCTCAGGAGGCGCACGAAGCCATCCGGCCTTCGGACGTGAGCACCCACCCGACCAAGCTCAGCGGTATGGAGCGCGATGCCGAGCGGCTGTACGAGCTGATCTGGCGTCAGTTCCTGGCCTGCCAGATGCCGCCGGCCCAGTACCTGTCCACCAGCGTGACCGTGGCAGCAGGCAGCTTCGAGCTGCGTGCCAAGGGCCGTATCCTGAAGTTCGATGGCTACACCCGCGTGTTGCCGCAGCAGAGCAAGCCTGGTGAAGACGACGTGCTGCCCGAAATGGTCCAGGGTGAAGCGCTCAAGCTGATGCAGCTTGATCCTACCCAGCACTTCACCAAACCGCCTGCACGGTTCACCGAGGCCAGCCTGGTCAAGGAAATGGAAAAACGGGGTATCGGCCGTCCATCCACCTATGCGGCGATCATCTCGACCATCCAGGACCGTGGCTACGTGACGTTGCACAACCGTCGCTTCTACTCGGAGAAGATGGGCGATATCGTGACCGAGCGGCTTTCCGAGAGTTTCTCCAATTTGATGGATTACGGTTTCACCGCCGGCATGGAGGAGAACCTCGACGACGTCGCCCACGGCGAACGCGACTGGAAGAACGTGCTGGACGAGTTCTACGGCGACTTCAGCAAAAAGTTGCAGACGGCCGAATCCAGCGAAGGCGGCATGCGCGCCAACCAGCCGACGATGACCAACATTCCTTGCAAGGAGTGTGGCCGGCCGATGATGATCCGTACAGCGTCCACGGGCGTGTTCCTGGGCTGCTCTGGTTACAGCCTGCCACCCAAGGAGCGCTGCAAGTCCACGGTCAACCTCGTGCCTGGTGACGAAATTGCTGCAGACGACGAGGGTGAATCGGAGTCGCGCGTCTTGCTTGGCAAGCACCGCTGCCCGGTCTGTGCGACGGCGATGGACGCCTACCTGCTCGATGAAAAGCACAAGCTGCACATCTGTGGGAATAACCCCGATTGCCCGGGTTACGAGATCGAAGAGGGCAGCTATCGCATCAAAGGCTACGAAGGCCCAAGCCTTGAGTGCGACAAGTGCGGCAGCGAAATGCAGCTCAAGACCGGGCGCTTCGGCAAGTTCTTCGGGTGCACCAACCCTGCGTGCAAGAACACGCGCAAGCTGCTCAAAAGCGGTGAAGCGGCGCCGCCGAAGATGGACAAGGTCGACATGCCTGAGCTCAAGTGCGAGAAGGTGGACGACACCTATGTGCTGCGCGATGGTGCTTCGGGGCTGTTCCTGGCTGCCAGCCAGTTCCCGAAGAACCGCGAAACGCGTGCGCCCCTGGTGTGCGAGATTGTTCCGCACAAGCATGAGATCGATCCCAAGTACCATTTCCTGTGCGAAGCGCCCCAAAAGGATCCGGACGGTCGTCCTACCGTGATCCGCTACAGCCGCAAGACCAAGGAGCAATACGTCCAGTCCGAAGTGGACGGCAAGCCTACCGGTTGGAAGGCGTTCTACGATGGCAAGACCTGGAAAGTCGAAGACAAGCGCTGAGGTCTAGCGTTCAGGGATGGGGCCGCGCGGCGGCCTTTCGTGAGCTGATGCCACGAAAGGCCGCAGCACGGCCCCTTTCATTTATGATGCAGCAATCCGCTTAGCCACCTGATGGGAGGGCGACACATGGCCCAGGAGCTCTATACCCGTACCAATCAAAAACTGTTCTTTGCCGGGCTGGCACTGGAATCGATGGCCAAGGCTGAACAGAGTCAGGCCATGAACGCCCAGGGGCTGGTGCAGGCTGAGCGGGAGTCGGCATTGTTTCATCTGCACGGTGCATTGCTTGGCTTGTGTCACGAAATCAGTGGGTACTATCGCTTGCCTGCGCTGGCAACCGTCGAGCAGGCCCTGGCCCATGACGCCTTCAACGGCATCGCCATACCAGAAGTTGCCGAGCTTCTGGAGCTTGCCCGGCAACGGGAGACCTGGCTGGCGCAGATGCTGGCTGCGTATGCTGACTTGTTCCGAGCGCCCGTGATGCGCAAACCACCCAAGACTGACGTCACCCAGCCGCTGATCCAGGCCGTCAGCCTCGATGAGCAGGTGCCTGCGCCGCTGTCCCGTGCCGAGCTTGAAGCGTGGCGCAGCAACCTCAAGGCGCTTGTCAGGCGTTTTCGTGATGCGTTGAGTGAGTGCTGACGGCCTCGAGCGCTGGTACAATGCTCGCCTTTCGTGGAGAACCGCCCTTTATGTCTACGTCTTTTCTGGAAATTGTCGAGTTGCCTGATGGCCGCATCGAACTGCGTCGCGCCGAGGATGAAGGCTCACTGGTAACCCTGGATTTCTCAGAGGATGCCAAAGTATTTCTGCAAGGTCAGCACGTCGAGGTGGCCAAAGCCATGCTCAGCGTGGGGGTACAGATGGCTGGACGGCTTGTGGATGGCGAGCTCGAACGTGACGAAGGGCCGCGCGTTCTGCACTGAAACGCGCAGTCGTGTGATCGCTGTCACCGGCCTGGCCGGTGATGGCGGCAAGCGTATCAGACGGATGAATGTGGGGCAGTCGGAAAGGCGTTGCGCTTTCCCGGCGATCTTCACTCGTCAGGGTGAGCATGGCCTGGGAGCGGTCAGGCTGGTAGCGCGAATGCCGCAGTGTTAGCCGAAACGAATGTTCAGGCTCTGCGCGTTACCCACGCTTGCTGCACGCAACAGCAACTGACGTGCATTGGCATTGACGCTCCCCAGCCAGCTGACCACGGTGTGGCTACGGCCCAGGCGTAGGGCTTCACACGCCAACTGAAGGGGAGGCTGGTTGCCGCGCGGATGAAGCAGCAGAATGCGCTCGCGGTTTAGCCCAGCCCTGCGCAGCCAGGCCTGTGTCAGGCTCGACGGTGGCGCAATGAGGGTCAGCCAGCGCGTTTCGTCTTCTTCGCTGAGTTCACGTAGCACAGGTGCCAGCAGGGTATGACAGTGACTGGGGGCGCCGTGCAGTGACAATTCGCTGAACAGGTCGGGCAAGTCACTCTTGCGCGCCAGTTCGCTGGCCTTGAGGCCAGGCAGGACGGGCTGGGCGAGGAATGCTTCGAACAGCGGCAACTGGACTTGCTCGGTTGTATGGGTGAATGGCTGCATGACGCCTCCTGATTCAGCGGCGAATGACGCCGACGCTCAAGCCCTCGATCACCAGTTCCTGATCTTTCAGGTTGACTTCGATAGGGGCGAATTCCGGGTTTTCGGCCAGCAGCCAGACCTTGTTGCCTTCGCGCTTGAAGCGCTTGACGGTGACTTCGTCGCCGATGCGCGCCACGACGATCTGGCCGTTGCGGGCTTCACGGCAGGTATGCACCGCCAACAGGTCGCCATCGAGGATGCCCACGTTCTTCATGCTCATGCCGTGAACACGCAACAGATAGTCGGCCTGGGGGTGGAAAAAGGCGGGGTTGATGTTGCAGGATTGCTCGATGTGTTGCTCGGCAAGGATCGGGGCGCCGGCAGCAACGCGGCCGATGATCGGGAGCCCGGCCTCCTCGGCCTTGGCTTCCAGGCCGGGAATGCGAATGCCTCGGGAGGCGCCTGGCGTCATCTCGATAGCGCCTTTACGGGCCAGCGCCTTGAGATGCTCCTCGGCGGCATTAGGGGATTTGAAACCCAGCTCCTGGGCAATCTCGGCACGGGTCGGCGGAAAGCCGTTGTCCTCGAGGCTGCGCTTGATGAAGGCGAGGATTTCGGCTTGGCGTGGCGTCAGTTTCAACATGATCAGCGCTCTGTCTTTTTGTACAGTGACTGGGATTATATACAGTATTGGTCTAGCCGCAAGCTTTGGCAGCCCCTAGGTAAGCCGACTGGAGCAGATCACCTCGAGATCACCGCTTCACGACCTTGCAATGGCTTGACTGACCGGCCGGTCACGAGCGCTTGACAGATGTGGGGTTGAAACGTATGTTTCAAACACCTGTTTGTATGGCGGAGTGCTCGGAGTAGTCATGGCCCAATCGGAAACCGTTGAACGCATCCTCGATGCTGCCGAGCAGCTGTTTGCCGAGCGCGGGTTCGCCGAAACCTCGTTGCGGCTGATCACCAGCAAGGCCGGGGTTAACCTGGCGGCGGTGAACTACCACTTCGGTTCCAAGAAAGCCCTGATCCAAGCGGTCTTCTCTCGTTTTCTGGGGCCCTTCTGCGCCAGTCTCGAACGCGAGCTGGAGCGGCGTCAGGCCCGCCCCGAGCATAAGCCCACTCTTGAAGAATTGCTGGAGATGCTGGTCGAGCAAGCCCTTGCCGTGCAGCCGCGCAGCAACAACGACCTGTCGATCTTCATGCGGCTGCTTGGCCTGGCGTTCAGCCAGAGCCAGGGTCATTTGCGCCGCTACCTCGAAGACATGTACGGCAAGGTCTTCCGCCGCTACATGGTGCTCGTCAACGAAGCCGCGCCACGCATTCCTGCGATCGAATTGTTCTGGCGTGTGCACTTCATGCTCGGGGCTGCTGCGTTCAGCATGTCGGGCATCAAGGCGCTGCGGGCCATCGCCGAGACTGACTTCGGCATCAACACCTCCATCGAGCAGGTGATGCGCCTGATGGTGCCGTTCCTGGCTGCCGGCATGCGTGCCGATACCGGCGTCACCGACGCGGCCATGGCCAGCGCCCAGTTGCGCCCGCGCAGCAAAACCGCCAACGGTGCAGCCCCCGTCAAGGCATAACTTGGCCTGTTGCCAGCCGCAAGCGGGCTTTTCCCTGTCTCTATTGAAGGATTTCTCATGACCGTCAGCCTGCAAGGCTCCTTGATGGTGGATATCGCCGGCACCTGGCTGACCGCCGAAGACCGGCAGCTGTTGCGCCAGCCTGAAGTGGCGGGGTTGATCATCTTCGCCCGCAACATCGAAAGCCCGCGGCAGGTGCGCGCGTTGTGCGCCTCCATTCGCGCACTGCGCCCTGACCTGATCCTGGCCGTCGATCAGGAGGGAGGCCGAGTGCAGCGTCTGCGCCAGGGGTTCGTGCGCTTGCCGGCCATGCGTGCCCTGGCCGACACTGCCAATGCCGAGTACCTGGCCGAACAATGTGGCTGGTTGATGGCGACCGAAGTGCTTGCCGTTGGCCTGGACCTGAGCTTCGCCCCGGTGCTGGACTTGGATCACCAGCGCAGCGCGGTGGTGGGCAGCCGAGCCTTCGAGGGCGATCCGCTTCGAGCTACGCAACTGGCGGGCGCATTCATCCGCGGCATGAACGCGGCAGGCATGGCGGCCTGTGGCAAACATTTCCCAGGCCATGGCTGGGCAGAAGCTGATTCCCACGTAGCGATACCCACTGACGAGCGTAGCCTGGAGCAGCTGCGAGCGGCGGACCTGGTGCCGTTCAGCCGGCTGAGCGGTCAATTGGCGGCAGTGATGCCTGCCCATGTGATCTATCCGCAGGTCGACAACCGCCCGGCAGGCTTTTCCCGCCGGTGGCTGCAAGATATTTTGCGCGGCGAGCTGGGTTTTGACGGGGTCATCTTCAGCGACGACCTGTCCATGGCCGGTGCTCATGTGGTTGGTGATGCGGCCAGCCGCATCGAAGCTGCGTTCACTGCCGGGTGTGATATGGGGCTGGTTTGCAACGACCGGGCTGCAGCCGAATTGGCGCTGGGCGCGGCTCAGCGCCTGCGGGTCACGCCGTCGCCTCGGATCGCCAGCATGCGCGGCCAAGGCACGGCCTGCACCGATTATCGCCAACATCCGCGTTGGCTGCAGGCGCTGGGTGCGCTCAAGGACGCGCAGTTGATCGACTAGCCGCTTATTGCCAAGCAGGCTGTCGGGACGCGTTCACCCAGCCAGTGCGCGTCCCGACAGGTTTTACCGACCCCGCTTGCCCGGCAAGGGCGCAAACAACGCTTCGATTTCCTCGTCCCCCAGTCGCCACTGCCCAGCCTTGCCTCCGTCAAGCAGGCTGGTGGCCAGCGCTGCTTTCTCCTGCTGCAACAGCTGGATCTTTTCCTCCACCGTGCCGCGGGTAATCAGCTTGAACACGAAGACGGGCTTGTCCTGGCCGATGCGATAGGCCCGGTCGGTCGCCTGGTTTTCGCTGGCCGGGTTCCACCATGGGTCGTAATGGATCACGGTGTCGGCTGCTGTCAGGTTCAAGCCCACCCCGCCTGCCTTGAGGCTGATCAGAAAGACCTGGCTATCCCCCGCCTGGAATTGCTGGACAGGGGTGCGACGGTCGCGGGTGTCACCGGTCAACAGGCTGTAGCGAATGCTGCGTTTTTTCAGTTCCTGCTCGATCAACGCCAGCATCGAGGTGAACTGGGAGAACAGCAGCACGCGGCGGCCTTCGCTCATCAGTTCTTCGAGCATCTCCAGCAGCGCGCCCAGCTTGCCCTTGTCGCTCTGGTTGCCCTTGATATCCACGCCCTTGACCAGCCGCAGATCGCAACACACCTGGCGCAGCTTGAGCAGTGCGTCGAGAATGACGATCTGGCTGCGTGCGGCACCATTACGGGCTACCTCGTCGCGAACCTTCTTGTCCATCGCCACCCGCACGGCCTCGTAGGTGTCACGCTGTGCGTCGCTCAGTTCGACCCAGTGCACCAGTTCCGTCTTGGCTGGCAGTTCGGTGGCGACCTGCTCCTTCGTGCGGCGCAGCAGGAAGGGTCGAATGCGCGTGATCAGGTGGGTCAGGCGCTCGGTGTTGCCCTGGCGCTCGATCGGCGTGCGGTAGTCCTGATTGAAACGCTTGAGGTCACCGAGCCAGCCGGGCATCAGGAAGTGGAAGATCGACCACAGCTCGCCGAGGTTGTTTTCCATCGGTGTACCGGTCAGGCACAGGCGCTGGCTAGCCTGCAGTTGGCACACAGCCATGGCGGCCTTGCTGGTGCTGCTCTTGATGTTCTGCGCCTCGTCGAGCAACAGCAGGTGCCATGGCTGCGCACGCAAATGCGCGAGGTCGCGGGGCACCAGGGCATAGGTGGTCAGGATGAGGTCGTAATCCTGCAGACGGGTGAAATGCTTGCTGCGTGCTGGCCCGTGCAGGGCCAGTACCCGAAGGTCAGGTGCAAAACGCTGCGCCTCGTCCAGCCAATTGGGTAGCAGGCTGGTCGGCATGACCGCCAGTGCTGGCGTCGTCAAACGGCCCGCTTCTTTTTCCAGCAGCACATGGGCAAGGGCTTGTAAGGTTTTGCCCAGGCCCATGTCATCCCCAAGGATGCCACCGGTGCCCATCTCCCGCAGTGCTTGCAGCCAGTTGAGCCCTTGCTGCTGGTAGCCGCGCAGGCTGGCGTGCAAGCCGGCAGGTGGGGCGACCTGCAGATCCCTGGCATCCCGCAGGCGGCGACCCAAATCGCGCACATGCTCCCCGCCTTCCCAATGCAGCGGCAGCGCTTCGATCCCGTTCAGGCGCGCAGCGTCTGCTCGGCTCATGCGCAGTGCCGTTCCGGCTTCGGGTTCGCTCATGTACAGCTCGCCCAAGGTCGCCATCACGGCCTTGACCCGGCCATAAGGCAGTGCCACGCGCAGGGCGGAGGCGTCGATCCGGCCGCGGTTGAGATCGATCAGCAGGTGCTCCTCGTCATTGCGCTTGGCCAGTTCGCTGGGACGCAGCAGTTCAGGGCTATTGCGCAACAGCTGCAGCACGATGGGCAGCAGGCTGTGCCGCTGTCCATCGACGACGATACCCAGTTCGAGGTCGAACCATTCATGGCCTGGCGTTTCATCGACGGTGGCGTACCAGTCCTCCACCTCCTGCAAGTCGAACGCGAAGTCGCGGTTGACATCCACCTGCCAGCCCGCCTCACGCAGCCGGGGCAGGTCTGTGCGCACGAACTGCAGCCAGGCTTCGTCGTCGGCGAGCAGGAACATCTCGCCCGCGCTGTCGGGCAGCGCCTTGCTCTGCCGGGTCGCGACCTTGAACCCCATGTCGCGCAGGACATTGCGCAGGGCTTGCTCAGCCTTGGGTTGACGGCTGATGCGCTGGCTCACACTGCCCACCAGGCGCGTGAGCGGCTTGTCGGTATTACCGCTGGCCGACAGGCCGTCGTAGTCGAACGACAACGCGGCGCGATGCTGCATCTGGCGCTGCATGCGGCCGGTCTTGGGCATGTAGGCGGTGAACTCCAGGCTCCCGAGCGCGAGGTGCGCCTTGGGCTGGATGTCATCGACGTGTTGCTCTTCGACCTCGGTCGGCGTCGGCACGGCATGGCTCAAGGCATTGAGCTTGTGGCTGAGTGGCACGACCAAGTGCTCCGGCACCTCGGGTGCGAGGGTCAGTTGCATTGCAACGTGGGGGTTGAGCCCATGTTCGAGAATACCGATCTCATGGGTGACCATGTCCAGGTAGTACAGCGGAAGCAACGGGATGACGCAGTTGGTTTTATCCCCGCCGGTGAACCACAAGCCACGGTACGCACCATTGTCCAGGCGCACCCAGCGAAACTCGCCCTGGCGCACCGGCCCGGGCACCAGTTGCGGTTGGGTGTCGAACAGGTACAGTCGGCCCGTGTCGATGATGCGCTGGAGCAACTCACCGCCTTCGGCCCCGGTCAGCCTGTAGCCTCGCTCCTGGCCGCCCCCCTGATTGAGCGAGGAGAGCAGACGCAGGATGCGCGCGTCTTCTTCGGTCACGAACTTCGGTCGGTCGTACAGGAAGTCGTAGACCGACTGCACCCGGCTGAAGCGAATACCGTCTTCGGTTTCGGCGCCCTTGCGCACGACCACTGAGCAACTGGCATCGTCCTGAAGGCGCAAGTTGTAGCAGACCGAGCGCCCGCGCCTGTCCTTGCCCGGTTCGACCGGCGCGGGCGCTTGTTCGAGATTGCTGAGCCAATGTTGAAGCTCGGCTGACATCCTTGCAGAGGTGGGCTTGGCTATCAGTGGCGTGTCGAAGGGGTCGCTGATCAGCAGCAGCGCAGCCGCGCAGTGCTTGCAGTTGCGCGCAACAGGGCAACTGCACCGGCCTTTTACGAGCAGGCGCCCGGCATGCACGCTCACTTCGATGTCCTGCCGGTAGGTTTGTCCTGCACTGCCTTTGCACAGAGCGGAAAACCTTTGCCCGTTTAGGTACTCCAGCTCGGACATGCCCTTGCTCGCGTAAACCTCGCCTCGCCTGAGCGTGCCTGCGTCGAAACATTCGATCCAGTTGGGGTACTCGTTCAGCAGCTCGAAGGCATCCGGTCCATTGCGGCTCATGGGCTACTGCTCCAGCATGTCCAGCGATGGCATCTTGGGTGTGCCGGGTGGGGTGATCTTCAGGAGCATGGCCAGATGGCCGCCGTCCAGGTAGGTCAGTTGTCCGCCTTTCACATTGCTGTTGGCCTGGCGAAACTGCTCGCTCTGCAGCACGCTGCCGTTGCTGTCGAGCTGGTTGACCCAGAGGTTGGCTTCAACCTGGATGAAGCGGCCCTGGGTGATGCTCAGGTTGCCCTCGATCGGGAAATGGCCGAACTGCTCGGCACCCTCACCCAATGCGATGCGACTGGGCCCATCGCCTACCTGCTGTTGCCAGGCCCGATGCATGAGCACCGTGTAGTCGGCCGTGGCGCCCAGGCGCGTGGCCTCGTCTTCCAGGGCTGGGCGCTGCTCTGCGCCCTTGTCCAGCCGTGGCGCCCCAGCGCTCCAGTCTTCGGGAGCGAAGGGGCTGGTGAACGCGGGTACGTTGTTCTGCCGTACCAGGATCATTTCGACCTGGTACGGGCCCTGGGCGAATGCCGCTGGGGCAAACGCCACCAGCAGCAGGGTCAGACAGCGAATGGCGCGCATGGATCTTCCTTAGGCAGGCTTTGGTGTCAGGCGCTCGAACAGCGCCTCAAGGGTGTTGAAGCGCTCATCAGGCCGTTCCATCGGAACCAGGAAGCGGAACTGAGTGGCGCCCTCGAACTTGTAGCGCTTGGGCTGGCTCTGGATCAGCTTGATCAGGGTCAGAGGATCGACCGGCGTTTCGGCCTCGAACTCCAGCTTGCCGCCGTTGGGGCCGGCGTCGACTTTCTTGATGCCGAGTTTCTCCGCCTGCAACTTGAGCAGCGTCAGGCGCATGAGGTTCTTGGTGGGCTCTGGCAGAAGGCCGAAGCGGTCGATCATTTCGACCTGCAGGTCCTTGAGCCCTTCCTCATCGGCTGCCGAGGCGATGCGCTTGTACAGGATCAGCCGCGCATGCACGTCCGGCAGGTAGTCCTCGGGGATCAGGGCCGGCAGGCGCAGGTTGATTTCCGGGCCGCCGCCCAGTGGTTGCTCCAGGTTGGGCTGGGTGCCCTTGCGGATCGCCTTGACGGCGCGCTCGAGCATTTCCATGTACAGGGTAAAGCCCACCGCCTGAATCTGGCCGCTCTGGCCATCCCCGAGCAATTCGCCAGCCCCGCGGATTTCCAGGTCGTTGGTCGCGAGCACGAACCCGGCGCCCAGGTCTTGAGTGTTGGCGATGGCTTCGAGGCGTTTTTCGGCGTCGCCGCTGACCTTCTGGCGCGTTGGCGTCAGCAGGTAGGCATAGGCCTGGTGGTGGCTGCGACCGACTCGGCCACGCAGTTGATGCAGCTGGGCCAGGCCGAA
>NZ_DIMK01000046.1:33127-106139 GCF_002425525.1 Pseudomonas sp. UBA5568
CAGCTCGCGCTCGCGCATCTGGCCGTGGCCAATGCCGATGCGCGCCTCGGGGACCAGCTCGGCCAGGTCGGCGGCGCATTTCTCGATGGTTTTCACATCGTTGTGCAGGTAGTACACCTGGCCGCCGCGCAGCAGTTCGCGCAGCAGCGCTTCCTTGACGGTGCTGTTGTTCTGTTCCATGACGAAGGTGCGCACCGACAGGCGCCGCGCCGGTGGCGTGGCGATGATCGACAGATCGCGCATACCCGCCACAGCCATGTTCAAGGTGCGCGGGATGGGCGTGGCGGTCAGGGTGAGGATGTCCACTTCGCTGCGCAGCGCCTTGAGCTGCTCTTTCTGACGCACACCGAAACGATGCTCTTCGTCGATGATGGCCAGGCCCAGGTCCTTGAAGCGCACATCGTCCTGGAGCAGCTTGTGGGTGCCGATCAGGATGTCGATCTTGCCCTCGGCCAGCTCGGCCGCGGCGGTGGCCACTTCCTTGGCCGATTTGAAGCGGCTCATCACCTCGACGGTGACCGGCCAGTCCGCGAATCGGTCGCGGAAACTGTTGTAATGCTGCTGGGCCAGCAGGGTAGTGGGCACCAGCACAGCCACCTGGCGACCGCTGTGCACGGCGATGAACGCTGCACGCATGGCCACCTCGGTCTTGCCGAAGCCCACGTCGCCGCACACCAGGCGGTCCATGGGCTTGGGCGCCAGCATGTCGGCGCGTACCGCTTCGATGGCCGCTTGCTGGTCGGGGGTTTCCTCGAACGGGAAGCCTGCGCTGAACGTGGCGTAGTCGGCGGCGGGGTCGGCGAACGCATAACCCTTGCGCGCTGCTCGGCGGGCATAGATGTCGAGCAGCTCGGCGGCGACATCGCGTACCTGTTCGGCAGCCTTGCGCTTGGCTTTCTGCCAGGTTTCCGAGCCCAGGCGGTGCAGGGGCGCCAGCGCGTCATCGCTGCCGGTGTAGCGGGCGATCAGGTGCAGGTTGGCAACCGGTACGTAGAGCTTGGCGCCCTCGGCGTATTCAAGGGTAAGGAACTCGGCGGCCTGGCCGTCGATTTCCAGCGTGGCCAGGCCTAGGTAGCGGCCTACGCCATGGTCGATGTGCACCACCGGTGCGCCTTCGCGCAGCTCGGTCAGGTTCTTGATGACGGCGTCGTTGGCGGTTTCGCCGCGCTTGTCGCGGCGGCGGCGCTGCATCACCCGCTGACCGAACAGCGGGCTTTCGGCGATCAGGGCCATGGCCGGGTCGTCGAGCAGCAGGCCTTCGTCGAGCGGTGCGATGGTGATGTTAAGGCGTTCGCTGCCGGTGACGAAGTCGGTCCAGCCTTCGACCGTGTTCGGGCGCAGCTTGAGCCGTTCGAGCAGCTCGAGCAGCACTTCGCGGCGCCCGGCCGATTCTGCGGTGAACAAGACGCGGCCATCGAACTGGTCGAGAAACCCTGCCAATGCCGCCAGCGGCTGGTTAGCCTTGGCTTCGATGGCAAGGTCGGGCAGGGCGCGGGCGGCGAAGCGCTGGCGCCCGGCGCCGGGGTCCAGGTCATCGCGGCTGACCACCACCCTTGGCCACTGCTTGAGGCGTGCGAAACAGTCTTCCACTGGCATGAACAGCTCGGCCGGCGGCAGCAAGGGCCGGCTCAGGTCGCCCCGGCGGTCCTCATAGCGCCCACGCACGTCGTTCCAGAAATGCTCGGCCGCCTGCTCGACGCCCGGCAGCGAAAACACCTGGGTATCGGCTGGCAAGTAGTCGAACAGGGTCGAGGTTTCTTCGAAGAACAGCGGCAGGTAGTACTCGATGCCTGACGGGATGATGCCGCTGGCCAGGTCCTGGAAGATCGCGCTGCGGCGAAAATCCACGTCGAAACGCTCGCGAAAGCGTGCCTTGAACCGAGTGACTTCCTCTTTTTGCATCGGAAATTCGCGAGCCGGCAGCAGGCGAATGGAGTCGACCTTGTCGATCGAGCGCTGGGTCTCGGGGTCGAACGTGCGCAGCGTCTCGATTTCGTCGTCGAACAGGTCGATGCGGTAGGGCAGCTTGCTGCCCATCGGGAACAGGTCGATCAAGGCCCCACGCACGGCGAACTCGCCATGCTCATAGACGGTGTCGACGCAGCGGTAGCCACTGGCTTCGAGGCGGCTGCGCATCTGCTCCACATCGATGGTCTGGCCCACGTCCAGCACCAGGCTGCTGCCTAGCAGGAAGCGGGTAGGGGCCAGGCGATGCAAGGCCGTGGTAATGGGCACCACCAGGATGCCGTGGCTCAGCTCGGGCAACCGGTACAGGCTGGCGATGCGCTGGGAGATGATGTCCTGGTGGGGCGAGAACAGGTCGTAGGGCAGGGTCTCCCAGTCGGGAAACGGCAGCACTGGCAACTCGGGCGCGAAGAACTTCAGTTCCTGCTCCAGGCGGTCGGCGGCCTGGCTGTCTGCCGTCAGTAGCAGGGTAAAGCGGCCAGCGCTGCTGGCGGCCTCGGCGATGGCAAGGCTGAGGGCGGCACCGGGCAGGTTGCCCCAGGTTTGTTTGCCGGCGGTAGCCGACAGTTGCGGTAGGCGCAGAACTGACACGGGAGATTGCACTCCAAGCGTTTCGGCAAAGAGACCGATTGTACCGGTGACGCTGGCGGCTGTCAGGCTCCAATGGGGCAGGATGATCGATGTGCGTGACCTCGACAGGCGCTCATTGCCGGTTACGCATCGGGGCGTCATAATGTAGCCCCTTTTTTCTGTCCCTACATGTGGAAGGTTCCCGTGACTCAGAAGCCCGACCAGTGTCTTGGTGAGTGGATCGATCGTGAAGCCCTGGCTGAAGCGATGATCCCGCTTATCGGTCAGCTCTACCGCAACAACAATGTGGTGAGCTCGATCTATGGCCGCAGCCTGATCAACCGTTCGGTTATCTCGATCCTCAAGGCACACCGCTTTGCGCGTCATCGCCAGACCGACGAAACCGAACTGTCCGTTCACGAGACATTCCCCCTGCTCAAGGCCATGAGCGAGCTGAAGCTGGGCGCCGCCTCGGTCGACCTGGGCAAGCTGGCCAACAAGTTCAAGCTCGAAGGCAACGGCCGCAGCGCCGAGCAGTTCGTGCGTGAGGAGCTGGCCGACGTGGTGGGCCAGCAGAACGCCGCTGCGCGCAAGGGCACCGACGTCGTGCTGTATGGTTTCGGCCGTATCGGTCGCCTGCTGGCGCGTATCCTGATCGAGAAGACCGGTGGCGGCGACGGCCTGCGCCTGCGTGCCATCGTCGTGCGCAAAGGTGCCGAGAACGATCTGGTCAAGCGTGCCAGCCTGCTGCGTCGTGACTCGGTGCACGGGCCGTTCGATGGCACCATCACCATCGACGAAGCCAACAACACCCTGACGGCCAACGGCAACCTGATTCAGATCATCTATGCCAAGAACCCGAGCGAAGTCGACTACACCCAGTACGGTATCGACAACGCGCTGATCGTGGACAACACCGGCGTATGGCGTGATGCCGACGGCCTGGGCCAGCACCTGGCGTGCCCGGGTGCCAGCCGCGTGATCCTCACCGCACCTGGCAAGGGTGCCCTGAAGAACATCGTGCACGGCATCAACCATGGCGAGATCACGGCCGATGACAAGATCATCTCCGCCGCCTCCTGCACCACCAACGCCATCGTGCCGGTGCTCAAGGCCGTCAACGACCAGTACGGCATCGTCAACGGCCACGTCGAAACCGTTCACTCGTTCACCAACGACCAGAACCTGATCGACAACTTCCACAAGGGCAGCCGCCGTGGCCGCGCCGCGCCGCTGAACATGGTCATCACCGAAACCGGTGCTGCCACCGCCGCCGCCAAGGCCCTGCCAGTGCTCAAGGGCAAGTTGACCGGCAACGCCATTCGCGTGCCGACGCCGAACGTGTCGATGGCCATCCTCAACCTGAACCTGGAAAAGGCCACCAGCCGCGAGGAAATCAACGAGTACCTGCGCCAGACGGCCATGCACTCGGACCTGCACAAGCAGATCGACTACGTCAGCTCCCAGGAAGTGGTCTCCACCGACTTCGTGGGCTCGCGCCACGCCGGTGTGGTAGACGCCGAGGCCACCATCTGCAACGACAACCGCGTCGTGCTGTACGTGTGGTATGACAACGAATTCGGCTACAGCTGCCAGGTCGTGCGCGTGATGGAAGACATGGCCGGGGTCAACCCACCTGCCTTTCCACGCTGATCGGCCGTTCAGACGCTGAACACACGGGAACCTTCGGGTTCCCGTTTTCGTTTGGGCGGCCGGGCACGGGTGCTTGTACTCGCAGAGCGCAGGGGGCACCGAGTGACTCAACGCGACATTTCAGGGACAATGACCGCCGTTTGGCAGGTACCTGAGCGGTTTTTTCGCCTGAGCAGGTAGTGAAAGGTGATCGAAAGCGGGGACGAGGATGATTGCCGCCAAGGAGAAGGTGGTTTATGTAGTGCGGGCGAAATTGGCCTACGACGCGACCAAGGGTTAATGTGCGCGCCGTTCATGCTTGATTAGACTGCACCCGATTTTTTCTCATGGCGCCCAGGCGGCATGATCGTGCGCCGCAAGCGACCGTGGCTTGCGGGCCAGTTCTGAAGGAGTACGCATGGCTGTCTACAACTACGACGTAGTGGTGCTGGGTTCCGGCCCAGCCGGGGAAGGTGCGGCAATGAACGCCGCCAAAGCAGGGCGCAAGGTGGCGATGGTCGACACCCGCCGCCAGGTCGGGGGTAACTGCACCCACTTGGGCACCATCCCCTCCAAGGCACTGCGTCACTCGGTGCGGCAGATCATGCAGTTCAACACCAACACCATGTTCCGCGCCATCGGCGAGCCGCGTTGGTTCTCCTTCCCGGACGTGCTCAAGAGCGCCGAGAAGGTCATCGCCAAACAGGTGGCCTCGCGTACGGGCTACTATGCCCGCAACCGCGTCGACCTGTTCTTCGGCACCGGCAGCTTCGCCGACGAGCAGACCGTCGAAGTGGTCTGCCCCAATGGCGTGGTAGAAAAACTCAACGCCAAGCACATCATCATTGCCACCGGTTCGCGCCCTTACCGGCCAGCAGACATCGACTTCAACCACCCGCGTGTGTACGACAGCGACACCATCCTCAGCTTGAGCCATACCCCGCGCAAGCTGATCGTCTATGGCGCCGGGGTGATCGGGTGCGAATACGCCTCGATCTTCAGCGGCCTGGGTGTGCTGGTCGAACTGGTGGACAACCGTGGGCAATTGCTCAGCTTCCTGGATTCGGAAATCTCCCAGGCCCTGAGCTACCACTTCAGCAACAACAACATCACCGTGCGCCACAACGAAGATTATGAGCGGGTCGAGGGGCTGGACAACGGTGTCATCCTGCACCTGAAGTCGGGCAAGAAGATCAAGGCCGATGCTTTGCTCTGGTGCAACGGGCGTACCGGCAACACCGACAAGCTGGGGCTTGAGAACATCGGCATCAAGGTCAACAGCCGCGGCCAGATCGAAGTGGACGAGGCCTACCGCACCAGCGTGCCGAACATCTACGGCGCCGGCGACGTGATTGGCTGGCCAAGCCTGGCCAGTGCCGCGCACGACCAGGGCCGCTCGGCTGCAGGGAGCATCGTCGACAACGGCAGCTGGCGTTTCGTCAACGATGTACCGACGGGTATCTACACCATTCCGGAGATCAGCTCGATCGGCAAGAACGAGCAGGAACTGACCCAGGCCAAGGTGCCCTATGAAGTGGGCAAGGCCTTCTTCAAGAGCATGGCCCGGGCGCAGATTGCCGGTGAGCCCCAGGGCATGCTGAAAATCCTGTTCCACCGCGAGACGCTGCAGGTGCTGGGTGTGCACTGCTTCGGCTATCAGGCGTCGGAAATCGTGCATATCGGCCAGGCGGTGATGAACCAGCCGGGCGAGCTGAACAACCTCAAGTACTTCGTGAACACCACGTTCAACTACCCGACCATGGCCGAAGCCTATCGAGTAGCGGCCTATGACGGTCTGAACCGGCTTTTTTGAGCGGCTCCGACCGGTGGCCTGAGCCGGTCGGAGAGACCGAATTCAACCCTGCCCGAGGGTGGTCCTGGCCAAACCGGGAAAGTCTGTAATCAGGCTGTCCACGCCAAAATCAGCGAGCCGGCGCATCAGTGCCGGCTCGTTGACCGTCCATACCGACACGTGCAAGCCCTGCTTTTGCGCTTTTTGCAGGCGTTCCGGGGTGCACAGCGTCCAGTTCAAGGCCAGCATCTGGCAACCATAGTTCTGTGCAACTTTCAGCGGGTCGAGCCAGGCGTACTCGGCCACCAGGCCGCGTTGCACATCCGGCACCAGTTCTTGAGCGGCGCCCAGCACTTCGCGTGAACTGGAGGTGATCGTTACCTTGTCCAGCAAGCCAAACTGCTGGGCCAGTTCGCGAATGGCCAGCACCGTGCTGGCTGCGCGGGTGCGCGAGGCGCTCTTGACCTCCAGCTGCCAGTGCTCGAACGGGCATTTCTCGAACAACTCTTCCAGGCGTGGGATGGGGCAGGGCTGGACCCAGCCCGGGCCACCCTGACGTGCGTCGAGCTTGACCAGGTCTTCGGCCGGGTGCTCGACCACCTTGCCGCGCTTGCCGGTGGTGCGCTTGAGGGTAGGGTCATGGATCACCATCAGCTGGTTGTCGGCCGACAGGTGCAGATCCAGCTCGCAGCGCATGATGCCGTGGGACAGGCACTGGCGGAAGCTGTTCAGGGTGTTCTCGGGCGCTTCGCCCTTGGCGCCGCGATGGCCATAGATCAGGGTCACGTTCGTTCCTTCAGTGAGAAAAATGGAGTCAGGGTGATGGGGCGTTCTGTTCCAGTTGCTGGCGTCTTTGCTGCTGCTGGCGCTGCAGGATGTAGCGGGCAAGCAGCTGGCGCTGGGCATCGACCATGTCGATGAACTCGATGCCGACCTCGAAGCCCTCCTCGGGCCTGGCCTCGCAATGGGTGATCTTGCCACGCAACAGCAGGCCATGGGCGCGTGGCATCAGCACCATTTGTACCTTCACTTGGGTACCCGGTGCAAAAGGCCCTGGCTGGACGCACTCCAGACCGCCTTCGGACATCACCACTGCCTGCGGTTGGCCTACCTCGCCCAGCAGGGTATGGGCGACCACGGCGCTGAGCACGTCCAGGCGCTTGTTCTGTACCCGCAGAAACGCTGCGAGGGTGCGGTCCTTGTCGCTGAGCTGGCGCAGCAGGTGCTGGGCCTCGAAGTCGGCCAGGTGCAGCTCGCTGAGCAGATTGAACAGTGGGGAATCATCCTGCAACACATCTGGATCAAGGGCTTGGGCCGCGCTCAATGGGCTGATTTGAAGTGCGATCCGATCAGCAATGCGGTAGTATTCGCGGCGATCTTCTTCGTCTAATGTCGTCATGGCGAACCCATGGTAGCGGCGGTGGTCCGAGTGTAAAGCCGCCGTAGGCGCCTCGCCACAAGGACGTTCCCTTCCATCCGAACAAGCCCCGACATGTTCAGACCTCTTTTCGCATTCATCGGCACGCGTTATACCCGTGCCAAACGTCGCAATCACTTCGTCTCGTTCATTTCCCTGACCTCGATGATCGGCCTCGCCCTGGGCGTGGTAGTCATGATCGTGGTGCTGTCGGTGATGAACGGGTTCGACCACGAGATGCGCACCCGCGTGTTGGGCATGATCCCTCACGCCACGCTCGAGAGCGGCCAGCCCATCGCCGACTGGCCTGCCCTTGCCGAACAAGTAAAGCAGAATCCGCAGGTGGTGGCGGTCGCGCCCTTCACCCAGATGCAGGGTTTGCTTACCCATGACGGCAAGGTGCAGAAGGTGTTGCTCAACGGCATCGATCCGGCCCGGGAACGGGAGGTATCGATCATCGATAACTTCGTCCAGCAGGGCCGGCTGGACCAGTTGGCGCCCGGTGAGTGGGGCATCATGATCGGCGACAAGGCGGCAGCCAAGCTGGGCGTGGCCGTCGGTGACAAACTCACCTTCGTGGCCCCGGAAGTCAGCGTTACACCGGCCGGCATGTTCCCGCGCATGAAGCGCTTCACCGTGGTCGGCACCTTCCATGTGGGGGCCGGCGAAATCGACGGTTACCTGGGGCTGACCAACATCGCCGACCTGTCGCGCCTGCACCGCTGGAAGCCCGACCAGGTGCAGGGCCTGCGCTTGAAGTTCGATGACCTGTTCCAGGCCCCGCGGGTGGCTTACGACATCGCCCAACAGCTGGGCGACCAGGACTTCTACAGCCGCGACTGGACCCGTACCCATGGCAACCTCTACCAGGCCATTCGCATGGAAAAAGCCATGATCGGCCTGCTGTTGCTGCTGATCGTCGCTGTTGCCGCGTTCAACATCATTTCCACGCTGGTGATGGTGGTCAACGACAAGCGAGGGGACATCGCCATTCTGCGCACGTTGGGTGCCACCCCCGGGCAGATCATGCTCATCTTCATGGTGCAGGGCACCGTGATCGGTGTCGTGGGCACGTTGATCGGCGCCGTGGTGGGCATCATCGCCGCGCTCAACGTCAGTACGGCCATCGCCGGGATCGAGCATTTGATCGGCCACAAATTCCTCAACGCCGACGTGTATTTCATCGATTACCTGCCCTCGCAGATCCAGGCCCAGGACGTGTACATGGTCTGTGGTGCGGCATTGGTCCTGAGTTTCTTCGCCACCCTGTACCCTGCCTGGCGTGCGGCACGCACCCAGCCGGCAGAGGCGTTACGTTATGAGTGAGTCGCGCATGAGTGATAAAGCCGTTCTGAGTTGCCGCAACCTGGGCAAGTCCTACGACGAGGGCCCCGAGTCGGTGCAGGTGTTGTCTGGCCTGAACCTGGAACTGCACGCCGGCGAGCGCATCGCCATCGTCGGCAGTTCGGGGTCGGGCAAGAGCACCTTGCTCAACCTGCTGGGCGGCCTGGATCGCCCCACACAGGGCAGCGTGTGGTTGGCCGGCGAGGAGCTGTCGGCGTTGGGCGAGCGCGCCCGTGGCCTGCTGCGCAACCGCGAGTTGGGCTTCGTGTACCAGTTTCATCACCTGCTGCCCGAATTCACGGCCCTGGAGAACGTGTGCATGCCGCTGCTCATCGGCCGTACCGCTATCCCAGAGGCGCGTGAACGTGCCGAGGCGCTGCTCAAACGCGTTGGGCTGGGGCATCGCCTCAATCACAAGCCGGCCGAGCTGTCTGGCGGTGAGCGTCAGCGGGTGGCCATTGCGCGTGCGCTGGTCAACCGCCCGGGCCTGGTGATGCTGGACGAACCCACCGGGAACCTCGATCACCACACTGCCCAAGGCATCCAGGAATTGATGCAGGAACTGTCCAGTGCTTCGCGCACGGCGTTCCTGGTGGTGACCCACGACCTGAGCCTTGCGCGTCAGATGGACCGTGTACTGAAACTCGACAATGGCCACCTGGTGGCGATCTGACCGACCGAGCGGGATGACCCTTTCATCCCGCGACCTGTTTTGATTGGGTGTATTCGCACATGTTCAGACCCCTGCCCATCTTCATCGGCGCGCGCTATACCCGGGCCAAGCGTCGCAACCATTTCATCTCGTTCATCTCCATGACCTCGATGATCGGCCTGTCCCTGGGCGTGCTGGCCATGATCGTGGTGCTGTCGGTGATGAACGGCTTCCAGCGCGAAATGAGCTCGCGCATCCTGGGCTTGGTCCCCCACGCGGCCATTCTGGGCCAGCAGCCGCTGGACAACTGGCAGCAGGTGGCCGATGCGGCCATGAAAAACCCTGCCGTGGTTGCCGCGGCCCCGATCACCGAGATGGAAGGCATGTTGTCCTATAAGGGCGCCATGCAACCCATTCAGGTGGGCGGTATCGATCCGGCCGAGGAAAACAAGGTTTCGATCGTAGGGCGGCACATCGTTCAGGGCCGCTTGCAGGACTTGCAGCCCGGCGAGTTCGGCGTGGTGATTGGCGAGCTGACGGCCCGCCGTTTTCGCCTGAATACCGGGGACAAACTGACCTTGATCGTGCCTGAGATCAGCAGCGAGCCTGGCGGGATCACCCCACGCATGCAGCGCTTGACCGTGGTGGGCATTTTCAAGGTGGGCGCCGAGCTCGATGGCTCCCAGGCCTACATTCACATGGCCGATGCCGCGACCATGCAGCGTTGGGCACCCGGCCAGGTTCAAGGTGTGCGGCTGAAGCTGCATGACCTGTATGCCGCCCCGCAAGTCTCCAAGGCCATCGCAGCGCAGCTTGGCGAGGGCTACCGGGCAGATGACTGGTCCCACACCCAAGGCAGCCTGTTCAGCGCCATGAAGATGGAAAAGACCATGATCGGCCTGTTGTTGCTGATGATCATCGCCGTGGCCGCGTTCAACATCATCGCCACCTTGGTCATGGTGGTGAACGACAAAGGGCCGGATATCGCCATCCTGCGCACCCTGGGGGCAACGCCTGCGCAGATCATGGGGACATTCATGGTCCAGGGCAGCTTGATCGGCGTCGTCGGCACGCTGATCGGTGGGGTGCTCGGGGTCATCGCCGCGCTCAACGTGAGCCAGATCGTGGGCTGGCTGGAGCGCATCAGCGGTCAGCATATCTTCACCTCCGACGTGTACTTCATCAGCAGCCTGCCCTCGGAGCTGCAAAGCGGGGATGTGGTGATGATCTGCGCGGCAGGGCTGGTGATGAGCTTCCTGGCTACCCTCTACCCAGCCTACCGGGCTTCCCAGGTACAACCGGCCATTGGCCTGGCGGTTTGACCAAGCCTTTACCGGCCTGAGAAATCGAGCGTGAAGCGGGTCCACCCCGCCTCGCACGCCACCTGAATCCGCCCGCCATGGGCCTGCACGATCGACCGCGTGATCGCCAGGCCCAGCCCGGCATGTTCGCCCCCGCCTTCATGCCTGGACGGGTCCACCCGGTAGAAACGATCGAACAGCCTAGGCAATGCCGTCGCCTCGATGGCGCTGCCGGTATTGCTCACGGTGATGCGCGGTCCTGTCGCCAGCGTGATCCGCACCTGTCCCCCCGTCGGCGTGAAACGCAGGGCGTTGTCGAGCAAGTTGGAGAGCGCCCGGCGCAGCATGGTCCTGTCGCCGGGCAGCCACGCCTGTCCCTCGCGTGTCAGCTGCACGGCCGCTTCTTCAGCAGCCAGGGCGTAAAACTCCAGTAGAGAATCCACTTCATCATGCAGGGCAAGTGGGGTGTCACCTGGTGTGAGTAGTCCCTGGTCAGCCTTGGCGAGAAAGAGCATGTCATTGATCATCTGCGCCATCGCCTGCAATTCTTCGAGGTTGTCGTGCAAGGCCTCTCGGTAGGTGTCGAGGCTGCGTGGGCGAGTCAGGGTGACCTGGGTGTGGGTCAGCAGGTTGGACAGCGGCGTGCGCAGCTCATGGGCGATGTCGGCCGAAAACGCCGACAGGCGCTGAAACGCATCGTCCAGGCGCTGCAGCATGGCATTGAGGCTGTCAGCCAATTGAGCCAGTTCGGCGGGCATTTGCTCCACGGGTAGCCGGGTGGTGAGCGAACGGGCAGAGACGCGTGCGGTGATGCGGCCCATCTGCCTCAAGGGCCGCAGGCCGCTGCGCGCCGCCCAGGCGCCCAGCAGGGCGGTGACCAGCGCCGACAGTCCGACAGTCAGCCAGATCAGGCGCTGCATGCCTTGCAGAAAATGCTGGTGATGGGTGATGTCGAGGTACAACACAAGTTGCGGCGAGGTCGCGCTGCCTGGTATCAGCGCCACAGCAAGGCTGCGGTAGTCAATGCCCTGCGCATGCAGCGTGTTCAACCCCGTGGAGGAGGGCGCCGGGGGGAGGCCGGCCTGGCTCTCGAACCAAGTGACGCCCCCACCCGAGGTTACCCGGACGGACAGGTCGGCCTGATGGCTCAGCTCCTCGCGCAGGGCCGGCAGGCGGGTTTGCAGGTCGGCCTGCGTGCCGACGTCCGTCAGGTGACGGCGCAACAACGACAAGCGCGAGGCCAGCAACTGCTGGTCAAGTTCGATGAAATGCTGCTCGCTGGCCTGATTGAACACCAGGCCCGCCCCGAGCGAAACCGCAGCGGTGCAGGCAGCGAACAGCAGCGCCAGGCGACTGGTCAGCGAAATGCGGCGCCTCACGATGGGCGCACTTCCAGCACATAACCCATGCCGCGTACCGTATGGATCAGCTTGTCCTCGTAGGCATCGTCCACCTTGGCCCGCAGTCGGCGGATGGCCACTTCGATCACGTTGGTGTCGCTGGCAAAGTTCATGTCCCAAACCTGGGACGCAATGAGCGCCTTGGACAGCACCTCGCCCTGACGGCGCAGCAGCAGTTCGAGCAAACCGAACTCCTTGGCGGTCAGGTCGATGCGTTGGCCGCCGCGCTCGACACGTCGACGAATCAGGTCAAGGCGCAGGTCTGCTACCGTCAGCAAGGTATCGGCACTGGGCGTGGACCCGCGCCTGAGCAGGCTGCGCACGCGTGCCAGCAGCTCCGAGAAGGCGAATGGCTTGATCAGGTAATCATCAGCGCCCAGTTCCAAGCCATGTACCCGGTCCTCGACGGCATCGCGGGCGGTCAGGAACAGCACGGGCGTATCGATACCGGCTTGCCGCACGGCCTTGAGGATCTGCCAGCCGTCGCGCCCTGGCAGCATCACATCCAGGATCAGCAGGTCATGATCGCCCGTCAGGGCCAGAAACTGGCCTGTTTCGCCGTCGGTGGCCAGCTCCACCGTGAAGCCGGCCTCGCTCAGGCCCTGATGCAGGTACTGGCCAGTACGGGCCTGGTCTTCGACGATCAACAGTTTCATTGAGGCAAGCTCCGGCGGTTGATGCGGCGCGCCGCAGTGAGGTCCAGCCGGCGCGTGGGTGCCAGGATCATACGTGACCTGTGCGGCATTGAACCAAACTGACACGCTTGTAATGCAGCGGTCAGCTTGATGGCAGTCGCGTGGGCTTAATCTGGCGCCGTTCAATCCAACGCATGGGAGCCTCGATGTCTCGCTTTATCATTGCCTGCGCACTGACGCTGGCCAGTAGTTTTGCCCAGGCAGGCACCGCACACACGCTAGCTTTCGGTGAGCCTGCACCAGCCGAGGAGGCCACCCGTACGGTTGAAGTGCGGCTCAAGGATATCGCCTTCGAGCCCGCCAGCCTCACTGTCAAGGCAGGTGAGACGGTACGCTTCGTGTTGATCAACGAGGGGCAGTTGCCCCACGAGTTCAACCTGGGTGACAAAGCCATGCATGCCGAACATCAAAAACAGATGGTTGCCATGCACGCCAAGCTGTTCAATGCAGACGCAGATGAGCAGGGCATGGGGCATGGCGACATGAGCGGGCACGATCACGGTGCAGGTCATGGGCATGGCGGCGGTAACACGGTGCTGGTGATGCCTGGCCAGCGCGCTGAGTTGACCTGGACCTTCAAGGCCTCTGCACCCATCGAATTCGCCTGCAATGTGCCAGGCCATTACCAAGCGGGCATGGTTGGGCCGCTGACCATCGAGTGAGGGACGCTGCAAGGCGGCAAGCAACAGGGTAGACTGGGCGCCCTACGCGTCATCCTGTACACGACAGGGTTACCCCAGCAATGGGGGCGCGCACCGTACGAACGCTAGCGTCCACTCCACACTTTCAGGTCAGTTCCAATGCACCCTGCCGCCGAACACTCCCCGCTGGGCAAGTCCAGTGAATACGTCGCCACCTATTCCCCGGAGCTGCTGTTCCCGATCCCACGCACCGCCAAATGGGCGGAGCTGGGTGTCACCGCGCAGACGCTTCCCTGGCAAGGGGTGGATTACTGGAACTGTTTCGAGCTGTCCTGGCTGCTGCCCTCGGGCAAGCCCGTGGTAGCCATAGGCGAGTTCGCCATCCCCGCCGATTCGCCCAACATCATCGAATCGAAGTCATTCAAGCTGTACCTGAACTCCTTGAACCAGACCGTTTTCGCAGGCATCGAGCCCTTGCAGGCGTGCCTTGAGAAAGACCTTTCGGCGGCCGCCGGCAAGGCGGTAGGGGTGAAGGTGAGGACGCTGGAAGAGGTCGAGGCCCAAGGCGTGGTCGCTTTGCCAGGCACCTGTATCGATGGGCTGGATGTGGCTATTTCCAACTATGCGCAGCCGCAACCGGAGTTGTTGCAATGCGACGCTCATCAGGTGCTCGAAGAGACGCTGCACAGTCACCTGCTCAAATCCAACTGCCCGGTTACCGGTCAGCCGGACTGGGGAAGCGTGGTAGTGACCTATAAGGGCAGGGCGCTCGATCACGCCAGCCTGCTGACCTATCTCATCAGCTTCCGCCAGCATGCGGATTTCCATGAACAATGCGTCGAGCGCATTTACCTGGACCTGAAGAATCTCTTGCAGCCTGAGCACTTGACCGTTTATGCCCGGTATGTGCGCCGGGGTGGCCTGGATATCAACCCCTACCGCAGCATGGGGGAAATCGTCGTGAGCAATGGGCGCCTGGCCAGGCAGTGACCGCCGCCGGGGTGCGCCTGCGTTGAACCGCACCCGACCCTGACAACAGGCCGCGTGCTGTTCGACCCTGGACGCAGTGCGGGTCATGGCAGGCCACTGCGCTGCGCTGTGTGCGCAGCAGCCCGAGCCGTATGCCTCAGATACCCATGCTGTGCAGCGAGTTGGCAATGCTGCGCAGGGTGGCCGTCAGGTCAGGGTGGTCGGCTTCAAATCGCTCCACGGCAAGGTTCACACCGTCGGCCAGGTTGTTGTCAGGCGTGGCGTTTTCCAGCTTCAGCTGCGCTTCGATTTGACGCGCTTCTTCATGGAGCGCAGCCAGCTCTTCGTCCGAAAGCGGCACGTTGCGATCCAGTTGCTCGCGCAGGCTGTTGAGGCGCTCTTGCAATTCGCGGGCAGGCATTGGCACTTCTCCATCATAGGTTTGGCAAGCCATGGACCTCAGCGAGGCGGCAAAGGTTCTGGCCTGTATTGAGCGTAAACCTTTCGCGTGGGATTTGCATGGCTGGCAGCCGCTGAGCTGTGTCCGTATTTTTCGCGCATTCGCTGGGAAGCGGTTCGTTTCATCCATGAGGTCGGCGAGCAACAGGTTCTCGTTAAATCTTGCTGCCATTGCGTAGCACCACTGACGTAACACTTGGTCACATTAAACTTCATGGATGCCGAAAGCTGTCTATCGGCCTGCAAAACTCTATACTGCCGCACTACAGCAGCGCGACCGTTGCGCTTGCGGCCGATAATCCTGATGGAGAAACACTATGCGTAGGATCGGTGCCAGTGTGATCGAACGAGTCACCCAGGCCTGTGTATGCGCCAGCATGCTGCTGGCGCCCGTGGCGGCTACTCAGGCCGCCACTGAAGAAGATCCCTGGGAAGCGGTCAATCGCCCGATCTTCCGCTTCAACGATACGCTCGATACCTACGCGCTCAAGCCGCTCGCCAAGGGTTACGACGCCGTGACGCCGCAGTTTCTCGAAGACGGCATCCACAATATGTTCCGCAACCTGGGCGATGTGACCAACCTGGCCAACAACGTCCTGCAGCTCAAACCCCATGCGGCAGGGGTGGATACGGCGCGCTTGATCGTCAACACCACCTTCGGCGTGGCCGGGTTCTTCGATGTCGGCACCAAGATGGGGCTGCAGCGCAGCGATGAAGACTTCGGTCAGACCCTGGGCTACTGGGGTGTGCCCAGCGGCCCGTACGTGGTCATTCCCTTGCTGGGCCCAAGCACTGTGCGCGATGGCGTAGCCAAGTACCCGGACACGTTCACCCGGCCTTATCGCTACGTGGACCATGTGCCTACCCGCAATTCGGCCTTCGCCCTGGACGTGGTGGACACCCGTGCAAGCCTGCTGCCGGCCGAGAAGCTGATTCAGGGTGACAAGTACATCTTCATTCGCAACGCTTACCTGCAGAACCGCGAGTTCAAGGTGCGCGATGGCGAAGTCGAGGACGATTTCTAAGGCTACCGCATGGCCAGGATGCGCAGCCCAAACGTGTGCTGCCCATCCGCCTGGGCCGCGATCCACACGACTTCCGCGGTGGCGTGCAAGCCTTCGAGCGAAGGGTGATCCGACTCCAGGCGCACCTGCAGCCGGTCCCCGACGTGGAACGGCTGAGGCGCCTGTACTTGCATCCCGCTGCTGGACAGGTCGAGACACACCGCGGCGATGACCTTACCCTCGTGTACCAGGGTAACCGGCGTGTCGATGCGCATGCGGATGAAATCGCGTTTCTCGCTGTGGCTGGTGGCGTTATCGGGCATGCTGCATCCTTCCTGTGAGGTTACACCGTGAGGGTTTCTTATAACTCTCGGTCATTTGCCCTGTAAAGCCGCTCAAGCGTACCGTTCGATGCTTGAAACCCCTGGCGGATGGGAGTACCGTCTGCGCCTTACACCGCATATCTCGCAGTTGCCGGGTAGGCTTTCTTGCCCTACAACTCGCAGAACGTGCGACCTGTTCAGAATTCCCGCAGCTGTTGGTCTGCCTTGCCGGCTCGCTGCACAAACCCCAATCGGCGCCGTTCGCCCACATGCAGAAAACCAGTGCAACGCTGCTGATCATCGATGACGACGACGTGGTCCGTGCTAGCCTCGCCGCGTATCTTGAAGACAGTGGCTTCAGCGTTCTCCAGGCTGGCAACGGCCAGCAGGGGCTTCAGGTCTTCGAAGAGCACCAGCCTGATCTTGTGATCTGCGATTTGCGCATGCCGCAAATGGGCGGACTTGAACTGATTCGTCAGATCAGCGCCCGTGCACCGCAGATACCCGTGATCGTGGTGTCGGGTGCCGGGGTCATGGCCGATGCGGTGGATGCATTGCGACTGGGCGCTGCGGATTACCTGATCAAGCCACTTGAAGACCTGGCGGTGCTGGAGCACTCGGTGCGCCGTGCGTTGGATCGAGCGCACCTTGTGCTGGAAAACCAGCGCTACCGCGAGAAGCTTGAGGCTGCCAACCGCGAACTGGAGGCCAGCCTGCACCTGTTGCAGGAAGACCAGACCGCTGGTCGGCAAGTGCAGATGAACATGTTGCCCCAAAGCCCTTGGCACGCCGGTGATTTTGCCTTCGAGCACCAGATCATCCCGTCGCTGTACCTGTCGGGTGACTTCGCCGACTACTTCCGTGTGGACGAGCGGCGTGTCGCTTTCTACCTGGCCGACGTGTCCGGGCACGGTGCTTCTTCGGCTTTCGTCACCGTGCTGCTGAAGTTCATGACCACCCGCCTTCTGTTCGAATTCAAGCGTGGCGGCAACATGCGCGAGTTCCAGCCTTCTGAAGTGCTCAGCCACATCAACCGTGGGTTGATCAACTGCAAGCTGGGCAAGCATGTGACCATGGTGGGCGGGGTGATCGATGAAGACACCGGGTTGCTGACCTATGCCGTAGGCGGGCACCTGCCGCTGCCGGTGCTGCATACACCCGAGCACACCCGCTACCTCGAAGGCCGCGGTTTGCCCGTGGGGCTGTTCGAGGAGGCCCGCTACCAGGACCTGGTGGTTGAACTGCCACCACGTTTCAGCCTGAGCCTGATGTCCGATGGCATCCTGGACCTTTTGCCAGGTGATACGCTCAAAGATAAAGAAGCTGCGCTGCCTGAAATCGTCAGGGCGGCAGAGGGTAGCCTGGATGGGCTGCGTCAACGTTTTGGATTGGCTACGCTAGGGGAGATGCCGGATGATATCGCCCTATTGGTGTTGAGCAGGAACCTTCAATGAGTACCGGTAGAATCCAGTTCGCCGAGCAGGACGGTACCTTCGTACTGAAATTCGTCGGTGAAGTGCGCCTGACCTTGTGTTCGGCGCTCGATGCAACGATCGAGCGAATATTCACCGCGCTGAATTTCTCGACCATCGTGATCGACCTGACCGAAACCGAAAGCATCGACAGCACCACCCTTGGCTTGCTCGCCAAGCTGTCGATCCTGTCGCGACAGAAAGTGGGCCTGCTGCCGACCGTCGTGACCACCAACCCGGATATTTCCCGCCTGTTGCAATCGATGGGGTTCGATCAGGTATTCAACATCGTCGACCGCCCCATCCCGTGCCCTGAATGCCTGTCTGACCTGCCATCCCAGGACCAGAACGAGGAGGTGGTGCGCTCCAAGGTGCTGGAAGCGCACCGGATTCTGATGGGCTTGAATGAGTCCAATCGCGAAGCCTTTCATGACTTGGTGAGTGCGCTGGAGCGCAGTTGACCTGGTTCGCCGCGTTGTGATGCGCCAATGGCTGCTTCATCAGAGGAACTCCACGACGCGATGGATGAACCTCGCTTCGACAGCGGTGCTAACCAGCGAGGCTGAGCGCAGGGCGCCTCTTTGAGTGGCAAGCACTACCAGCAACCCGTTTAGCTGCTGGCGTACCTGCACCCCGGTGCAAATGACTGTTCGAGGCTTGGTTTGCAGATCAGACCACCCTGAATCGATGGGTGCCATCACGCTTGAGCTGATCAACCAAGCCAAATTCCCACTCTAGATACCCTTGCATGGCCTCCCGGGGATTGTCCGTACCTTCATAGGGCCGTCTGTAGCGATCGCTACGCGGCACGGCAAGCCGTGACTCACCGCTCTCCAGCGGTTTTCCAGCAGCGATCCACTGTGCAGTGCCACCTTCGAGCAGATACACGGGCGTGCGCGTGAGGGCTTCAAGATCACGCGCGGCGAGGCGTGCCAACAGACCGCTGCCGCAGGTCAGCACAATGCGGCTCGCCTGTGGCATGTTTTCCAGTACCTTCGGCAGTTGGGCACGAATGGCCCAGTAGGCACCAGGGATGTGGCGATTGACGTAGTTGGCGCTGGTGGTGAAATCGAGCAAGACGGTGTCGCCTTCATTCAACCAGGCCGCCAGTTGCTCCACCCCAACCGTGGTGACGGGCGGCAACGCTGGCAACGGTGGCTGCCACTGGCCGGTGGCGGTGAAGTCAGCAGCGTGCAAACCGTCTAGCACTGCCACCTGCCAGCCCATCTGCGCCAGCCATGAAGCCGTCATGTTGGCGCGCACGCCGTCGTCATCGACCAGCACGATGCTAGCGCCGCGTACACTGGCGACGTGGTCGGTTTCTTGTATCAGCTGGCCACCTGGCACCGAGCGGCTACCGGGCAGGTGGCCTGCGCCATATTCCTCGGGCGTGCGCACATCGAACAGGTAAGTGGTGCGGCTGGCATCGGCCTGCCATTGGGCAAGCGCGACGCGGTCAATCCTCAGGACGCCGGCACGGTCAGCCACGGCGCGTGCCTTGACCCCAGCCTGTGCCTGAATGCCTGCGTCCACTTCGGTGAAGCGTCGCTGCTGCCCATGGGCCAACTGCTGGCCGGCCAGCGTCCAGCCGATGGTACCGTTGCGCAGCGCTGCCACGGGATTGGGGATGCCGGCATTGACCAGTGATTGAGTGCCGATGATGCTGCGAGTCCGCCCAGCACAGTTGACGATCACCTGGGTGCTCGGGTCTGGTGCCAGTTCAGCCACCCGCAGCACCAGCTCGGCGCCAGGTACGCTGACGCTGCCAGGGATGCTCATGGTCTGGTACTCATCGAAGCGGCGCGCGTCCAACACCACCACGTTGGCCTCTGCATCCAGCAACGCCTGTACCTGCTCGGCGCTCAGCGAGGGCGTGTGCCGCACACTTTCCACCAGTTCACCGAAGGCCTTGCTCGGTACGTTCACGTCGCGGAACAGCTCTCCACCGGCAGCCTCCCAGCCGGCCAGCCCCCCTTCGAGAAGCGCCACGTCGCTGTAGCCCAGCGACAATAGCCGCTGGGCGGCTTCGGCCGCCAAACCCTCGCCATTGTCGTAGAGGGTGATGGCAGTGTCTGCCCGCGGCACTCTGGCCAGTACCTCCAGCTCCAGTTTTGACAGGGGAATGTTGGCGGCAAACAGAGGGTGAGCCTGGGCAAAGGGGTCTTCTTCGCGCACGTCGATCAGGGCGAGCTCTTCTTGCGCAAGGAGGGCGCGGCGGATGTCGTGGTAGTGCCGTGTGTTGACGGTGCTCATCGGGCGGGGTTCTCTTTGGACAGGTCCCAGATATTGGGCAGGAAGGCGTTGGAATAGCCGGAAATGAAGGGTTTCTCGCTGCCGTCCACGGTGTACACGGCGCGCGTGACAGCGCCGATGTTGACGCCGTAGACGTGAATGCTGATCGACACCTGGTCGGCGAAGGCATTGCTGACTTGATGGATATCCCCAATGATCGGCGATACCGCTTCGACTTGGCCAGGTTCAAGGCGTACCGGCGCGCCCTCGGTCTGCAGCGCACTGCTCGCATCGCGCGCGAAGCCTTGAGCGAGCTCAGCGCCGCGCAACATGCCGATCAGGCCCCAGACCCGATGATCATGGATGGGGGTGCGCTGCCCAGGGCCCCACACGAAACTAACCACCGAGAAGCGTTGGCGTGAGTCGCAATGCAGCAGGTACTGCTGATAGCGCTCTGGATCGGGTTGGGCAAGATCGACTGGCAGCCAGTCGTCATGGGCTACCAATTCGGCTAGCACATGCTTGCCCCGGTCAAGCAGGGTGGCCTCGTCGGGCTGTTGGTCGAGCAACGTGGCGAATTGGTCGATGAAATGGCGCAAGCGCTCCGGGCGAAGGGGTTGGGTCATGGGTCAGGCTCGGCAGTCCAGGATTTGGAAGACCCTAACAAAACGCCTATATATTCTCAAAATGCAAAATAGTAATAACCTAATATGTAAATAGAGAATATAAAGTTCATTGGTGTCACACCGTCCCAAAAGATGAATATCGCATGAGGTTATGCCTAAAGCGCATTTCACAAGTCAGTTATTGCGCATTAGATTATAAAAAATTCTGTGCTAATGCTTTGAAGCTATAAATGACTTCCGGCCAGACCGCACGTGCGGATCGCCTCACATCCCACTGGGTTTACGGAGACGAACGTGCGCTATCTCAAACACCTGGCTGCTACCGTACTGGCCACTACCTTCAGCCTTGCCGCCGCTGCCCAGACGCTGGTCGTGGGCGATCAGAGCTACAACGCCCGCGCTGTCATGGAGGCTGCCGGCGTGCTGGACAATCTGCCCTATTCACTGGAGTGGAAGCAGTTCACCGCAGGCTCGCCGGTGGCCGAGGCGCTCAATGTTGGCAGCCTGGACATCGGCTTGCTCGGCGACGCGCCGCCGCTGTTCCTGGGCGCCCTGGGGGCGCCGATCAAGGTGATCGCCGTCAGTCGGCAGAACCTTGCGGGGGTGGCCATCCTGGTGCGCAAGGACTCGCCGATACGTAGCCTCCAGGATCTACGCGGCAAACGCGCCGCAATCTGGAAAGGCTCGTGGAGCCAGCAACTGCTGTTCAGTGCCCTGGACGAGGCCGGCGTGCCCCGCGACACCCTTGAGCTGCGCTACCTCAGTGCACTGGACGCCTCCCATGCGTTGGATGGCGGAGCCGTGGATGTGATCGCCACCTGGGAGCCCTATGTCACCCAGCAGGAGCGGCAAGGCGCTCGGGTGCTGGCCACTGCCGACGGGGTGATACCGGCGCAAAGTTTCGTGGTCGCCAACAGCCAGGCCGTGGAGCACAAGCGTGCACAGATCGCCGACTTCCTTGAGCGCCTGAAAAAAGCTCGGGACTGGACCTTGAGCGACCCTGCGCATACCGAAGCCTATGCCGATGCCTGGGCCCTGCGCACCCGCGCCGACCGTGACATCGCCCGGACATGGTTCGCCCGGGCGCGCACCGACCTTGCGCCACTGGACCCGCAGGTGATTGTCGACGCGCAGAAGACCGTGGATTTCTTCGCAGGGCTGGGCCTGATCAAGGCCTATCCGGCGGCAGACTTGTTCGATACCTCGTTTGGCGCAGCCGTTAAGGGCCACGCCTCGACCGCAACTGAGTGAAGGTTCCCATGAGCAAACGACAGATCAAACTCGGTGCACTGACCATGGGATGTGGCGGCCCGGGGCGGCATAACCTGTGGCTTGACCCCGAGCTGCCCGTAGACGCCAGCGTCAATATCGACTGGTACATCGACATCGCTCGTCAGGCTGAGGCGGCGCTGTTCGACCTGATGTTCATCGTCGACAGCCAGTTCATCACCGAAGGTTCACCCTCGCACTACCTCAACCGCCTGGAGCCGCTGACGCTTCTCTCGGCGCTGGCGGTCAGCACCCGCCACATCGGGCTGGTCGGCACGCTCACCACGTCCTACAACGCGCCGTTCAACCTGGCCCGCCGGCTCGCTTCGCTGGATCTGATC
Source organism: Pseudomonas sp. UBA5568 (assembly GCF_002425525.1). Lineage (NCBI taxonomy): Bacteria > Pseudomonadati > Pseudomonadota > Gammaproteobacteria > Pseudomonadales > Pseudomonadaceae > Pseudomonas > Pseudomonas sp. UBA5568. Next base: position 55,232 of record NZ_DIMK01000046.1, read on the forward strand.
AGTAAAGGCCGAGCAGGCTGGAACGTGGTCACCAGCGGCGATGCCGGCACGGCAGGCAACTACGGCCTGGACGAGCACTATGATTACGACACCCGCTACGCCCGCGCGCAGGAACATGTAGAAGTGGTACAAGGCCTGTGGCATTCCTATGAGGATGACGCCTTCCCGCGCGAGCGGGCCAGTGGTCGTTTTCTGGACCCCTCCAAGCTGCATCGACTGGACCACAAGGGGAAGCACTTTTCAGTCGAGGGCCCTTTGAACATTCAACGCTCGCCTCAAGGGCAGCCGGTGATTTTCCAGGCGGGCGATTCGGAGCAGGGCCGCGACTTGGGCGCTGCCACTGCCGATGTGGTGTTTACCCATGCCGCGAGCATCGAGCAGGGACAAGCGTTCTACCGGGATATCAAAGGCCGTGCCCTGCGCCTGGGGCGTGATCCGGAGCAATTGCTGGTGCTGCCAGGGGCGGAGATCTACGTAGGTGATACTGACGAGCACGCCCGAGAGATCGAACGTCACTACCATCAGGTCGACCACAGCTTCGAGCTGGCCCTGAAAGAGTTCGGGCGCAACTTTGGCTGGCATGACTTCACCCAGTACGACCTGGACGCACCCTTCCCGCAGCACAGCCTGGAGCACGCGCGCAGCAGCTTCTACACCAACGCCAAGCGCATTGCCGACCAAGCGCGTGAGAAAGGCTTCAGCTTGCGCCAGGCGGTTGAATTCGGTCGTCAACTGCGCCCTGGTACGTTCGTGGGTTCGCCCTCTACCGTAGCGGCCAAGATGGCCGAGTGGTTCGAAGCCAGAGCCCTGGACGGCTTCAACATCTACATTGGGCATCCGGGGCAATTTCGCCGCTTCACCGAGCAGGTAGTGCCGTTGCTGCAAGAACGCGGGATCTATCGCACGGCTTACGAAGGTAGCACCTTGCGCGAGCGCCTTGGGCTGACCATCCCGCACTTCAATCGGTAGGCCGCAGACACCCACACGCGGGGCTGCCATGACGCCCAGGCGGGTCGGGCGCTGTCTGACAGCGCTCGAACCCGCGTACAAGCCCTAGCCCAGGCGTGCCTGGCGCTGCGCTTCGAACCGCTCGACCTGTTGGCGAATGCGTGGAATCAGTTCCTGACCGTACTCCACTGCATCGCGCAGTTGTTCGAACCCTCGAAACAGGAACGTACTCACGCCCAATTCGTAGTAGGCCAGCACTGCCTCGGCCACTTGCTCGGCGGTGCCCACCAGTGACGTGGAATTGCCAGCCCCGCCGCCCAGGGCTACGATCTCGGTCCACAGCCGGGTGTCATGGACTTTACGTTCCTTGGCGAGCTGAACCAGACGCTCTGACCCTGCGTTGCTCTTGCCGAAGTTCTTTTCGCGGCGATTGCCCTGACGGATGCCGATGGTGTTCTGAGCGTCGGCCAGAATGCGCTCGGCTCGCGCCCAGGCGTCTGCTTCCGTGGCGCCGAGGATCGGGCGCAGCGACAGGCTGAAGCGAATCTGATTCTCTCGACCGTAACGAGCTGCAGCCTTGCGCACCTGCCTGATGCGCTCGCGCACTTGTGCCAGTGGCTCGCCCACATCATGTACACATCGGCGTGCTTGGCCGCCACTTCCACAGCCGCATCCGAGGCGCCAGAGAAGTAGACGGGCAATTTGCCGACGGGCTTGACCAGTGTGAGGTTGTCTTCGACCTGGTAATGCGTGCCGTGATGATCGAAGGCAGTGCGCTGCGTCCAGGTGTTGTGCATCACCTCCAGGTATTCGTCGGTGCGGGCGTAGCGGGCATCCTTGTCCAGGTAGTCGCCGTCGCGTTGCAGGTCCCCGCTGTCGCCGCCAGTGATCACGTTGATCGCGGCGCGGCCGCCGCTCAACTGGTCCAGGGTGGCGAACTGCCGGGCGGCGAAGGTGGGCGCTTGAAAACCAGGTCGATGCGCGACCAGAAGGCCCATGCGGTCGGTCAGCGCCGCGACGTAGCTGGCCAGAATCATCGAGTCCGGTGCGCTGGTGCTGACCGCCAGCAGTGCTTTGTCGAACCCGGCGTACTCCTGCGCCTGGGCGAAAGCCTTGATGAACGCCAGATCGACAAGCGGGCCACGGGGCGCTTGGGATTCACTGCTTTCCTGAGGGCCGATCAGGCCGATGAATTCGAGGGTCATGGGTTGAAGCTCCTGTTCCAGTGGGTAGGCGTCAAGCCATGCGGCTTGACAGGGCGTTGGGTCATGCAGTGGATGGGCGCGGCGCAGTGGTTAAACCGCTACCGGCAGCACGCTGCGCGAGTGCCCCGGTATTGCCTGGATCAGTGCCCGGGTATAGGCGCTGGCGGGCCGGCCGAGCACCTCTGCCGCCGGGCCCTGTTCGACGACCTGCCCGTGTTGCAGCACCAGCACGTGGTCGGCCATGGTCGCCACCACTGCCAGGTCGTGAGAGACCAGCACGTAGGCCATGCCCAGGTCGCGTTGCAGTTCAGCCAGCAGGGCAAGAATCTGTGCCTGCACCGACACATCCAGCGCGCTGACTGGTTCGTCCAGCAGCAGCAGATCTGGCGCCAGTGCCAAGGCTCGGGCAATGGCCACGCGCTGGCGCTGGCCACCTGACAGTTCATGCGGCAGGCGATCGAGAAAATGCACAGGCAAGTGCACCCTGGCGATCAATTCCCGCGCCCTGCGCTCCAGTGCCTCACCCTTGCCCAGGCCGAACGACACCAGCGGCTCGACGATGCTGTCGAACACGGTGAAGCGGGGATCCAGCGCGGCAAACGGGTTCTGTTGCACCAATTGGATGCGCCTGCGTAGAGGGCGAAACTGCTGCCAACTCAATGCGCTGACGTTTTGCCCAGCGAGTTCCACATGGCCTTGGCTCGGCGTTTCCAGCCCCAAGGCAATACGCAACGCTGTGCTTTTACCCGAGCCTGACTCGCCTACGATGGCCAAGGTCTGGCCGGGGTGCACGGCAAGGTTCAGGTCGTGCAGGGCGGTGAACGGGGTGGACTGCCCAGGCAAGGCAAAGCGTTTGCAGATGTTGTGAAGCCGAAGCAGGGGAGGCTTATCGGTTGGCGAGACCGCGCTGCGCCGCGACACGAAGGCGGGCGCTGCCGTCAGCAGTTCACGGGTATAGGGCTGCTGCGCGCCCCACAGGATCTGCCTGGGCGAGGCGTGCTCGATGAGCTTGCCTTGCTTCATGACCAGCAGGCGGTCGGCGCGATCGCACGCCATGCCCAGGTCATGGGTGATGATCAGCAGCGAGATGCCGCGCTCGGCGGTCAGGTGTTGCAGGTGGTCGAGGATACGCCGCTGCACCGTGACATCCAGGGCGCTGGTAGGCTCGTCGGCCACGATCAACTTGGGCTCGCCGGCCAGCGCGATGGCAATCAGTACGCGCTGGCGCATGCCGCCGGATAACGCGTGGGGGTACTGGCGAGCACGCAGCGCCGGCTGGTCCAGGCCTACTTGGGCCAGCAGGGCCTGTATGTCTGTGTTCAGGCCGGGATAGCGACGGCCACGGGCCAACACCAGTGCCTCGCCGATTTGCTGGCCGATGCGCAGGGTTGGGTTGAGGCTGACCATCGGATCCTGCGGCACCAAGGCAATGATGCGCCCGCGCAAGCGGCGCCTGGTGCGCTCGTCAGCCTGGGCCACATCGACCCCATCGACCCACAATTGACCTTGGTCGATCTGGGCGTTGACCGGCAGCAGGCCGAGCAGGGCGTTGGCGAGGGTCGACTTGCCGGAGCCGGACTCCCCGACAATGGCCAGTGTTTCGCCTTTGGCCAGGCTGAAGGACAGCTGGCTCACGGCCGGGGTACGCTGTCCTGCAAAGGCGTAGCTGATCATCAGGTCGCGTACCTCGACCAAGGGTGGCTGGCTCATCGGGCATGCTCCTCAGCGCTGCGCGCCAGGTGATTGAGGCTGAACACCACGGCCACCACGAACAGCCCCGGCAGCAGGGATACCCAAGGCGCTGTGACGAGAAAGTGACGCCCGTTGGCGATCAGCGTGCCCCACTCAGCAGCGGGCGGCGCTGCGCCGAAGCCCAGGAAGCTGAGCCCAGCGGTGGCCAGGATCGCGGCGCCAAAGTCCAGGGTGGCCAGTACCGCCACCGGGCCCCACGCATTGGGCAGTACGTGGCGCATCAGGGTGCCTGACCAACTGGCGCCGCCAAGGCGCGCCGCTTCGACGTATGGCAGCGATTTGATGCGCAGCACCTCGGCGCGGGTCGTGCGGGCGAAGCCTGGAATGATCCCGACACCCACCGCCACGGCCACGGGCACCGTGCCAAAGCCAATGGCCGTGACGATGGCCAGTGCCAACAGCAAGCCGGGCAGGGCGAGCAAGACGTCGATCAGGCGCATCAAGGCTGCATCGAGGCGTCCTCCGGCAAACCCCGCCAGTACGCCAAGCCCAAGGCCGCCCACGAGGGCGATGGCCACTGCCAGCAATGCCGCCATCACCGACAGGCGCGCGCCGTACATCACCCGCGTGTACAGGTCGCGGCCCAACTCGTCGGTACCGAACCAATGCACCAGGTTAGGGGGCGTGAGCTTGTCGGCGGGTGCTGTGGCGTAGGGGTCGAAACTGGTGAGCAGCTGAGGTGCCAGCGCTGCGAATAAAGCGAACAAGACGATCAGTAGCGCCAGGCTGAAGCCAGGGCGGCGCAACAGCGGCGTCAAGGCGCGATGGACGCGCTGATACCGCGTGCGTCGTTTCCAGATGCGGGGTGCGCCTGGCTCACCGCTGGTCGAGGCGGCGTCGGGTGCGATCAGGGGAATATCCATGGTCATCTCAGTTCACCTTCGCCGTAGGGGTGATGCGGGGGTCGAGGTAGGGGTAGAGCAGATCGACGATCAGGTTGACCAGCACGAAAGCGGCCGCCGATACCGCGACAATCGCCAGCACTACCGGTATGTCCTGACGCAGCACGGCTTCCTGGGCCAACCGGCCTACGCCATTACGCGAGAAGATGGTCTCGACCAGCACGGCACCGGACACGGTGTTGCCGACCTGCAGGCCGATCAGGGTCAGCAGCGGCAGCGTGGCGTTGCGCAGGCCGTGGCGGGCCTGGACCTGGGCGCGGCTGAGCCCTTTGGCGAAGGCGGTGGTGATGTAGGGTTCCTGCCACACCCCTTGAAAGCCCCGCTGCAACACCTGGGCATACACGGCGGCGCTGGGTATCGCCAGGGTGATTGCTGGCAGCACCAGGCTGGCAACTCCTTGGCTGCCTGTGGCCGGGAACCAGCCCAGCGCGAAGGCGAAGACCTGGATCAGCAACAGGCCCATCCAGAACACGGGTATTGAAAAGCCCAGCGACGGTACCCTGGCGAGTGCCGTCTTGAGCGGTCGCCATTGCAGGTAGGCGGTCAGGTAGGCAAGGCCGACCCCACCCACCACCGACAGCACGATGGCAGAGCCCGCCAGCGCCAAGGTCTGCGGCAAACGTTCGGCCAGCAGTGCGGTAACGGGTCGCCCTAGTGACAGCGACTGCCCCAGATCACCGTGCAGGGCACGCCACAGCAGGTCGATGTATTGCTCGAACAGGCCTTTGTCCAGCCCGTAGAAAGCACGAGCCTTTGCCAGTGCTTCGGGTGACAGGCCATCGGCCTCCATGCCGGAGGCGCTGAGCATGATTGTCAGGGTGTCGCCAGGCAAAAGGTAGAGGATGAAATACGTGATGGTGTACGCACCCCACAGTACCAGCAGCGCCTGACCCAGGCGGGTGATTAGGTAGCGCTTCATGGCTGGCTGACCTCGATGTCGCTGAACAGCGCAAAGCCTTCGGCGGTCCAGCGAAAATCCTTGACCCGGGGTGAGGTGGCGGCTTGCCAGACGCGCTCGTACAGCGGGAAGGCCGAGGCTTCGTCGATCAGCAGGTCTTGCAGCTGCCCGTAGGCTTGGGCCCGTTGCGCATCGTCAGTCGCGGTGATGCCACTGTCGAACAGCGCCTGTGCCCGTGTCAGGGTTTGCGGCTCGTAGGTATTGGTGGCCAGGGTGGCGCTGTTGGCCGAACGTGGATCAAGAATGGTCTGCAGAATGATCGGGTCGGCACGGGTCATGTAGGTGGAAGTCAGGTCATAACTGCCGGCGGCATTGCCCGCGACCCACTCGGCGCGGGTCAGGACATTGAGCTTCAGGTCGATGCCGACCTTGCGCAGCTGGTCCTGCACCAGCACATCACCGGCGCTTTCGGCCGGGGTGAGGTTGTAGCGCAAGGTCAGGCGCTTGCCGTTCTTGTGCCGGTAACCGTCTTCGCCCTTGTGCCAACCGGCAGCGTCGAGCAACTGCTCGGCGCCTGCAGGGTCATGGACGAGCTTGTTGGCCTGGGGCTTGAAGTACGGCGTGGTGACGTCGTACACGCCGCTGACAACGGGGAACTGCGCGTTGTAGACGGTGTGCGCATAACTGGTGCGATCAATGGCTTTCTGCAGCGCAAGACGAACGTTTCGGTCAGCCAGCAGGCGATTGTCACGGGTGTTGGGGTAGAGGTTCAGCGCGGGGCCTGGCAAGGACCGGCTCTGGATGGTGGCGCCCTTGGCCTGGAACAGTTTGAGATCGACCTCGGAGAAGGGGTTGCGCGGCCACAGGATGTCGGTCTTGCCCTGAAGAAACAGGCCATTTCGCACACTTTCTTCAGGGATGTAGCTTATGTTGATGGCGTCCACGTGCGCAGCGCCCCGGTTATGCACGTTGGCCGAGGGCCATCCGTAGTCGCTGCGCTTGACCAGGCGGGCGCCCACTTCGGGTGTGTAGTGATCGAGGATGAACGGTCCGGTACCGATGATGTTGCCCAGTGAGCGGGCTTTGGCGGTCAGCTGGTACGACGCTGGGGCGAGGATGGCCAGGTTGGTGGTGGACGTGGCCTGCAAAAAGCCTGCATTGGGCCGCGATAGCACCAGGCGCACGGTGAAGGCGTCGAGTACCTCGGCATGGTCGTAGCCTGCCAAGTAGGTAGCGCCGAAGGTGGCCGGCAACTGAGCAGCAAACGCCTTGTTGCTGTCGAAAGCTGCTTTCACGGCGTGCGCGTCGAAGCGCTCGCCATTGCTGAACGTGACGTCCTGACGCAAGTGGAAGGTGTAGCTCAGGGCGTCGGCACTGACTTCCCAGCTTTTGGCCAGCCAAGGAATGATCTGCCCGCTATCGGGGTCTTGATCGGTGAGGGATTCAGCCACGTTGCGCAGCAGCACACGGTGCTCCAACCAGTAGACCTGGAAAGGATCGAGGCTGACCAGGGTGGTGTTGTCGCCCCAGAAGGCGATGTTGAGTGTTTTGTCAGCACTGGCTTCATCGCCGGGGGAGCAGGCAGTGAGGGCCAGGGTCAGGGCGCCAAAGGCGAACAGGTGGTGCAGTGGGGGCATTGCGTGCTCCTTCAAGGAGAAAAAGTGCGTCGGCATCCGGCCACGCGCAAAGCGAGCCGGTCGCCACTGACAGCATGTCGGGCGTCGGAACAGGGATGCCCCTGAGCGGGCGAGCCTGGGCTCAGCGCAGGCACAGCAAGGCGCCTTCAGTTCTGGTAGTCGCGGCCCTCGCGATCCAGTTGCCGAATCAACGCGTCCCAATGCCGCTGGATGCCGTCCCCCTTGCCATCGGAAAAGCGCTTGGACTGCTCATGCACCTTGGCAATGGCCGCCTGCGAGGCATGCAGCAATTGATCGTTGCCCCCAGCCTGGGCTGCCACCTGAATATTGCAGGCACGCTCTAGCCCATGCAGTTCGCGAAATGCATGCTCCACGCTGATGCCCCCGGTCAGCAGCCCGTGGTTGCGAAGGATCAGGATGTTGCTGTCGCCCAGGTTAGCCACCAGTCGCTGCTGCTCGTCCAGGTCCAGGGCCACGCCCTCATAATCGTGGTAAACCACCCGGCTGTAGTACGCCAGGGCATGCTGAGAAATCGGCAGCAAGCCGTCGCGCTGGGCTGACACCGCTGCGCCGTCGCGGGTGTGGGTGTGCAGCACAGCCTTGAGGTCGGGCCGGGCGCGGTGAATGGCGCTGTGAATCACATAGCCGGCCTGGTTGATGCCCAGGCCTAGCGGGTCGTCGATAATGGAGCCGTCGACGTCCACCTTGACCAGGTTCGAGGCGCTGATTTCGTCGAACAGCAAGCCAAAGGCATTGATCAGGAAATGTTCTTCGGGGCCCGGTACACGGGCCGAAAAATGCGTGTAGATATGGTCAGTCCAGCGGAACAGGGCCGCCAGGCGGTAGGCGGCGGCCAGCTTGACACGCACCTCCCATTCTTCGGCGCTGACCCGCTCGCGCACATTGCTGGGGGTTTGCTTGACGGCAGACAGTGAGCTCATTGAGGTGTTCTCCGGTGATCAGTAGCCACGGGCGGTGTCGACCAGGTTGGTCAAGGGCGCTCGCTCGCGGTAGCGGTGGAAATTGGCGATGAAGGCTTCGAGAAACGCCGGGTAACCTTCATCGGAAATGGCCGAGGTATGTGGCGACAGAAACACGCGTGGGTGGTCATACAGCGGGTGGCCAGCGGGCAGCGGCTCGGGGTCGGTCACATCCAGGCTGGCGCGGGCGATTACTCCGCTGTCCAGCGCCGCTAGCAGCGCCTGCTGATCGATCAGCCCGCCACGGGCGACGTTGACCAGGTGCAAGCCCGGGCGGGCCGCGCTCAGCACGTGTCGATCAATCAGCCCGCGTGTGTCACGGGTCAGTGGGGCGGCCAGCACCAGGTGGTCGCTCTGTGCGAACAACTGGCGTAGATCATCGACGCGCGCCACGCCGCGCACGTCGGCGATAGGCTGTCCCGGCCGGCTCAGGGCCACCACCCGCATGCCGAGCGCCGCGGCCTTGCGAGCAAGGCTCTGGCCGATATTGCCGAAGCCCAGAATGCCCAAGGTGCGCCCGCGCAAGGGCGCCAGTGCGGTGAGGCGCCAGTCGGCGTCCTTGACCCACAGGCTTGGCAATTGCTTTGCCGCGGCGAACATCAGTGCCAGCGCGAATTCGGCGACCTGCTCGGCATTGGCGCCTTTGCCGCTGGTGACAGGGGGGCCGTCGAAGATCCATTGGGGGTAGAGATCGATACCCGAAGACACCAATTGCACCCACTTCAACCCCCAGGGCCACTGCGTCGGCGGGCTGTCGACACGCTGCCCACGCACATTGATCGGGCGCAGGATGAACACGTCGGCGGCCACCTCAAGGCTCAGCTGACCGGGTGGGACATCGATGACTTCATGACCCGGCAACTGCTTGCGCAGGTAGTGATTGGCCTGGGCGTCGAGGTGGCTGGCAATCGTTGAATGGCTCATGCCTGCACCTGCGCCAGTGCAGCTCGGCCGGCCTGGCTGAAGACGACGTCGTCCTGGGGGGTGTGGATACGGCTGCAGAGCACATCGCGGTAGTGCCGTTCCAGGGCATTGTGCCGCGAAAGCCCAGGGTTGCCCGCCGCCTCGACCGCCAGCGTCACGGCCTCGATGGCATTGGCGCTGACCAAATGCTTGAGCTGCCCGGCATGGTGCGCGGCGGTCTGCCCGGCGACGGCGCCATCGAGCAGGCTCTGGTTGGCAAAGAGCAGGGTATCGATGCGCCCGACCGTCTGCTGAAAACGCGGCAGACTCGCCAAGGGTGCACCCAGGTTCGACGGTGTGCGCTGCGTGAGAAATGCCACCAACCAATCGCGTGCTGCCTGTGCCACCGCGTCGTAGACGGCTGGCAGCAATACGCTCATCCACAGCAAACTGTCTTCGTCGAGTTCGGCTTTCGGGGCATTGGTCGGGCTGAGGCTGACGGCGTGGTCAAGCGGGATCAGCACGTCCTCGAAATGCACTTGATGGCTGCAGGTCGCACGCATGCCCAAGTGGTCCCAGTCCTCGACGATGGTGATACCGGGCGTGTCGCGGTGTACCAGAAAGGCGCCTACCAAAGGCACGGCGTCGTCGCTGCGGCCCCAGACCAGGAACCAGGTCAGGCCATGGCTGCCCGTGGAATAGATCTTGCGCCCGCTCAGGCGCCAGCCCTGCGCCGTGCGGCGCGCCAAGGTGGCGGGCAAGCCGCCGCGGGTCGGGGTGCCGAGTTCAGGCTCGACGCGCAGCGCATTGATCAGCGCGCCGTGTTCCACGGCGTCGCGTGCGATGCGGTGACGCAGGTGTTCAGGCCAGTCTGCTGTCCGATGCGCACGCACGTGCTGCAAGTACTGCATCACCAGGATAAGCCCGGTGGCGGGGTCGCCTTTGGAGACCGCGTTGATCACTCGGCGAGCGCTCGCCAAGTCCGCACCGCCGCCGCCGAGGTGGCGCGGCACCGTGTAGGCAAGCAGCCCGTGGTGGTGCAGCAGCTCGAAATTGTCCCGAGGGAACCGAGCGCTGCGGTCATAGCGCTCGGCATTGGCCGCAAGGGCCTGCGTCAGCTCGGCGAGGGCGCTGCCTGAGGGGTGACTCATGGGTTTCATCCCTGAATGACGGCGTATTTCTTAAGACCGTATTCGTATGGATGAACCCTGTAAAAGTCTTTTTGGTTCTATGCTAATTATCAGGTAATAGAATTTAATGAAAGTTGTGTTATGCGATTAACGTATATAGTGCATTGGAGTTCATTACCCTGATGACTCGGGCTGTCGATCAGCCAGGGTCCTATCAGCTCTGCAAGCGGTGCCCGGCCATCTCGCCGAACAACTCCACCGGCTCCTGTAGATTACCCAAGTACCGTGGATGGAAAAGCCACAGGTCTACCTGTGGCTTGAAATCACTGACGGTGAGGACGTCGAGCGAGTCGCGGTGCCGGCTGGCTTGCAACAACGGCTCCGGCACCAGTCCCAGCCCCTGGCCATTGGCGACCAACCCCAACTGCAGCTCAGTGCCGAATGTCTCCAGGTTGATCGACAGGCTCAGCCCTTGCTCGCTCAGCGCGCGTTGCAGCCCAGCGCGAAAGCCGCAGCCGTCGGGGTTCAGTACCCAGCCGCGGGTGTAGCAATCCTTGAGCTTGTAACTGCGTTTGCTCGCGCTACCCTTGGCCGCCACCACCTTCAGCGGCATACGTGCGATGGACTGGCTGGCGATCCCATCGGGAAAGATCTTGCCAGGCGGAAACAGCGCGGCGGCGGCGTCCAGTTCACCGTTTTCCATACGCCCGATCAAGCTGCTACCCCAGCCGCTGGTGACCTGGGTGCGCAGTTGCGGGTAGGCCTGGCGGATCTGCGCCAGGGCGTCGAGCAGCACCACGTCCCCCAGGGTCTGCGCAACGCCCAGGCGCAGCGTTCCGGACGGCGCGCCGTCGTTGGCCACCAGTTCGCGCAACGAGTCGATCTCGCGCAGGATCGCTTTGCATTGTTCATAGACCCGCAGCCCCATGGGGGTAGGTTTGAGGGGCTTGGTGTTGCGGTCGAGCAGGGTAGCGCCAAGGTCTTGCTCGAAGTTCTGCACACGCCGGGTGATGGCCGGTTGCGTGACTTGCAGCGCCTCGGCGGCAAGGTTGGTCGACTGGCAACGCATGACGGCAACGAACGCGTCCATGTCATCGATTTTCATGATCGGCCCTTACCTGAACGGTAAAAAATAAGGCATTAGCATAATCCCGATCTTCAGAAATGCTATGGCCGGCATTCAACAATCTAAAAATGCATATTAGGTTATTCCTAAAATCAATTTAGTTTATTAAAAAATAATCGCTAGAGTCGTCCGCTCGGGCTGCACGACGCGGCCCCACAGGCCGATGAGGCGTTCCATGTCTATTCGAATGAAAGTACTGACCCTGGCTGCGGCCATCCTGTTGATAGGCCAGGCTAGCGCCTCGGAGCGCCTGACCCTGCGCATCGGTGATCAAAAGGGCAACATGCGCGCCCAACTGGAGGCGGCTGACGCACTGCGCGATCTACCCTACGACATCCAGTGGGCGGAATTCCCCGCAGCGGCGCCCCTCGCCGAAGCGCTCAATGCCGGTGCAATCGATGCCGGCATCATCGGTGATGCGCCACTGTTGTTCGTGCTCGCCTCAGGGGCGCCGGTCAAGGCCGTGGCGGTAGACAAGTCTGATCCCTACGGTACGGCACTGCTGGTGAGGCCCGATTCACCGGTGCGCACAGCGGCTGAACTCAAGGGCAAGCGCATTGCAACCGGGCGAGGCTCCATCGGGCATCACCTGGCGCTCAAGGCCCTGGCGCAGGTAGGGCTGAGCGAAAAGGACGTGCAATTGCGGTTTCTCGGGCCGGTGGATGCCAAGATCGCTTTGGCCAATGGGTCGGTAGACGCCTGGGCCACCTGGGAGCCTTACACCGCGCTGGCTGAACTCAGCGGGCAGGGAAGGGTGCTGGTCAACGGGCGGGGGCTTTCCAGTGGGAACAGCTTCCTCGCCGCGACCGACAAGGCGTTGAGCGAACCTGCACGGCAGGCTGCACTGCAGGACTACCTCAACCGCCTGGCCGAGGCGCAGGTCTGGGCCAACCAGCACCTGGACAGTTACTCGAAAACCCTGGCCGCCATCATCGGCTTCCCCCAGGCCGCAGCCCGCCTGCAATTTGAGCGTCGTCATTTGCACTGGCAGGTGATCGACCCTCAGACCATCGCCACTCAGCAGGAGACGGCTGATTTCTACCATGCGCACGGGCTGATGACTGAGCGCCTTGACGTGGCACCCACCTTCGCCAGCGGCTTCACAGTCCCCGAAAGCACCAAGCTGGCTGCGCAACCTTGACCCGGAGATACCTTGATGAGCGTGATCATTCTACGCAGGCTTTGCCTGGCGCTATTGGCCAGTACGGTGCTACCAAGCTTGGCTAACGCCGACCAAACACTGCGCATCGGCTACCAGAAATCCTCGACCCTGCTGACCCTGCTCAAGGCCCGCGGCAGCCTGGAGCAGCGCCTGCGGGCCGAGGGCATTCGTGTCACATGGCATGAATTCCCAAGCGGGCTGCCGCTGTTGGAGGCACTGAACCTGGGCAATGTCGATATCTCGGCGGATGTGGCCGATACCGTGCCCGTGTTCACCCAGGCAGCAGGTGCAAAGCTTACGTATTTTGCCCGCGAGGCACCGTCGCCGACCGCTCAGGCGATCCTGGTACCCGCGGATTCGACCCTCAAGACCCTGGCCGACCTCAAGGGCAAGCGCGTGGCCGTGACCAAGGCAGCGGGCAGCCATTACCTGCTGATCCAGGCGCTGGCGCAGGCGGGACTGACGTTCAAGGACATCAGCCCCGCCTACCTGATACCGGCCGATGGCCGCGCCGCGTTCGAAAACCGCAAGGTCGATGCCTGGGTGACGTGGGACCCGTATGTGGCCAGCGCCCAACGCCAGCAGCATGCGCGCATTCTGGCCGATGGGAGCGAGTTGGCCAGCTATCAGCGCTATTACCTGGCGGGCAGCGATTATGCCAAAGCGCATCCTGAGGTGCTGGAACAGTTCTACCTCGCCTTGCGTGAGGCCGGCACGTGGACCAAAGCGCACCCGGCCCAGGCCGCGCGCATCCTTGGCCCGCTGTGGGGCAACCTGGACAGTGCCACGGTGCAGCAGGCCAACGCCCGGCGCAGTTACGACGTACAGCCGGTCAAGCCAGAGAACCTGGGCGAGCAGCAGCGTATCGCCGATGCGTTCTACCGCGAAGGGCTGTTGCCGAAAAAGGTGGATGCGAGTGCCGTGAGCCTTTATGAGCCGGTTCAGAAGTAGTGCAGGAAAACTCACTCGCCCCAGCACCGAATAAGCCTACAGGGCATGCAGGGTAGAGGTCCCGCTACCAAACACTTGTAAACAAAACGGGCGGGAAATGCCGAACACTTCCCGCCCGCGAGACGACCCCTGATTGGATCAGCCTTTTTCAGCCATCACCCTCTCAAGCTTCTCCTGATCGCGCGCAAACTGGCGGATGCCCTCGGCCAGCTTCTCGGTAGCCATGGCGTCTTCGTTCATGTCCCAGCGGAACTCGCTCTCACTCAGTTGACGCTTGGGCTCACCCGCATTGCCTGGCTTCAATACCTGCGGCAGGTCGCCTTGGTCTTCGCTCAACTGCTGCAGCAATTCCGGGCTGATGGTCAGGCGATCACAACCGGCGAGCTGTTCGATCTGGTTGGTATTGCGGAAGCTGGCGCCCATGACCACGGTGTCGTAGCCATTAGCCTTGTAGTAGTTGTAGATCCGCGTGACGGACTGTACGCCTGGATCATCGGCACCGGTGTACTCCTTGCCCGTGCTTTTCTTGTGCCAATCGTAAATCCGGCCCACGAACGGCGAAATCAGGAACACACCAGCGTCGGCGCAGGCCTGGGCTTGGGCGAAGGAGAACAGCAAGGTCAGGTTGGTCTGGATGCCTTCCTTCTCCAGCTTCTCGGCGGCGCGGATACCTTCCCAGGTGGACGCCAGCTTGATCAGCACACGGTCCCGGCCAACACCGGCCTTTTCGTATAGCTCGATCAGCGAGCGAGCCTTGGCCAGCAGGGCAGGTTCATCGAACGACAGCCGCGCATCCACTTCGGTCGAGATACGCCCGGGGATGGCTTTGAGAATGCCGGAACCCACCGCCACCGCGAACATGTCGCAGGCCTGGTCCAGATCACCGTTGGCCTCGCCCTTCACGCGCGTGAGCAACTCGGCATAGGCCGGGATGGCGGCAGCCTTGAGCAGCAGCGACGGGTTGGTGGTGGCGTCTACCGGTTTCAGGCGCGTGATGGCGTCCAGGTCACCGGTGTCGGCGACCACGGTAGTGAACTGCTTGAGTTGTTCCAGCTTGGAAGTCATGGGCGTGCTCTGTCCTGTGCAATGACTCGACATTACCCCAGCCCCCACGGTCGCTCAAGGGCCCGGCTGTACGAGAGGTGAATGTTCGAGTACCCACCGCCCCCCAGGTTCCCTTCACACCGGCCTTGCATCGTGCCGCTCAACCGGCAGGCGCCTGCGTGACACGCCAGCGCCTTCAACGCCCCTGCAACAACTCAACGGCCTGGTCGAACACGACCAGCGGCTCGGCTGCCTTGTGAATGTCTGCCGAAAGCAGCTGACGGAAGCGACGAGCGCCCTTGAAGCCCTGGGCCAGGCCGAGAATATGCCGGGTCACGTGATGCATCGCACCCCCTGCCTGCATATGGGCCATGATGTAAGGCCGTAACTGCGCCAGCACTTCGGTGCGGGTGACCACCGGTGCCGTGCGGCCGAACAGCTGTTGATCCACCTCGGCCAGCAGGTAAGGGTTGTGATAGGCCTCGCGGCCCAGCATCACGCCGTCGAAGGTCTGAAGGTGGGCATGGCAGTCGGCCAAGGTTTTGATGCCGCCGTTGAGCACGATCTCAAGGTCCGGGAAATCAGCTTTCAGTTGCGCGGCCACGTCATAGCGCAGCGGCGGCACTTCGCGGTTTTCCTTAGGCGACAGCCCTTCGAGAATGGCGATGCGTGCGTGCACGGTGAAACTGCGGCAACCCGCCTCGCGCACTTGCCCGACGAAGTCACACAGCTCTGCATAGCTGTCGCGGCCATTGATGCCAATGCGGTGCTTGACTGTCACCGGTGTCGAGACAGCGTCGCGCATCGCCTTCACGCAATCGGCCACCAACGCCGGGTGCGCCATCAGGCAGGCGCCGATCATGTTGTTCTGCACCCGGTCACTGGGGCAGCCGACATTGAGGTTGACCTCATCATAGCCATCGGCCTCGGCCAGCCGCGCACACGCCGCCAGGTCCGCCGGTACACTGCCGCCCAGTTGCAGGGCCAACGGGTGCTCGGAGGCATCGTGGCGCAGGAAACGCTGGGCGTCATTGTGCAGCAGGGCACCGGTGGTGACCATTTCGGTGTAGAGCAGGGTGTGTTTGGAGAGCAGGCGCAGGAAGAACCGGCAGTGGCGGTCGGTCCAGTCCATCATGGGGGCAACAGAAAACCGTCTCACTACCGTATCCATGGGGCTGGCCGCGTTTTCTGGCGTTTCGGGGGGCATTCGGAAATCTCTCGGTTACTACTGATGTAGAGCGCTTTTTGCTGATCGGTCACCGCCATCGTCCTCAGAGAGGAGGTCTATTAGCCGTGTCTTGTGCTCAGTCCACGATCAAGCGCAAAAGCGGGAATTCTATCAGGTCTGCTGATCAAGAAGTCCCCGTTGACTGCACCTCTCGGCCAGTAAGCGTCTCGATCTGTTACGCCCAACTCCCTCTAGCCACGCCGCGATGGCCTCGACTGAACGCCGTCCCCCACAGCCAGCTCTGACTCTAAACACCCCACAAGCTCAACAAGGTCAGACCATGACGATCACCATCAACAGCTACACCACGGTCAAAAGACGCGAGCGCGTCCCACACGCTATCTTCGCCCACTACTGGCGCGACGTGCACGGGCCGCTGTGCTCCCGGTTGCCAGGCCTGGGCTTGTACATCCAGCACCACTTCTCGCGCAATCAAGACGCACACCTTTGGCCTTTGGCCGAGGGCGTGGCAGAGATCGCAGACTACGAACTCGATGGCGGTGTGGAGATCGGCTTCAAGTCCGCCGACCAGCAGGAGCGCTTCAAGCAAGCCAGCCCTTTATTGTTTTCGGACGAGCAGAACATGTTCGAGGAAACGCTGGCGTACGACCTGCCGCACGGATCAATGAGGGTGGTGAACCGGCTAGCGGACGAGCGCCTCAATGGGCTCGATCATGCCGATCGGATCCATGTGCACATGAGCCCACGCCAAAGCCTAGAAGATCTGCAAGCGTATGTGCGCGACAAACTCGCGCCGACCCTGGCGCAGGATGCATCGGTCTTGAAAGTGCAACTGCACCTGTGCGCCCCTTTCCAGAACGATGGGAGCCATCCACCGGCGCCAGACGTGGCACACACGGCCACGCCGGCGCGCGCCGAACTGGTGATCATGGAAGTCGCCTTCGGAAACCCTGTGGCACGGCGCCGGTTTTTCGAGGGGCAGGCGTTCAAGAAGACGCTGGCGGATCAGGCGCGGCATATCGGAAGTTTGAAGGCGTTTGCGGTAAGTGGTGTGTACAGCTATGTGGTCGATGGAGAAATGACCACGGCCGGGCTGCGTGGTAGCCGGGCGGCGGAGTTGATCGAGTATCTCGGCGCGATCAATCAACTGGAACCTGAAGTAGAGGCGGTGTTCAAGCGCGTCGATGCAGCGGGTTAAGCTGCCCCGGCCTACAACACGCGCGGGGCATGCTCGCGGTGGATGCGCGGCTCGGCCCTACCGTCGACAGCAAGAGCAGGTTGTCGCTCAGGTGCCTGTTAGTGGTTCAGTTGGCGCCCAAGGGGCACTCCCTGCTCAATGCAACACCTGACTCAAGAACAACCGCCCTCGCTCACTCAAAGGTCGCTCGAAAAACACCGCTGGCGCAGCCTGCTCGACCACCTCGCCCTGGTCCATGAACACCACCCGGTGCGCCACGGTCCGGGCGAAGCCCATTTCATGGGTCACGCACACCATGGTCATGCCGTCCTCGGCCAGGCTGACCATGGTGTCGAGCACCTCCTTGACCATTTCCGGGTCCAGTGCCGAGGTGGGTTCGTCAAACAGCATGATCTTGGGTTTCATGCACAACGCCCGGGCAATCGCCACGCGCTGCTGCTGGCCGCCGGACAATTGGCCAGGGTACTTGTGCGCCTGTTCGGGAATACGCACCCGCTCCAGGTAATGCATCGCCAGGGCTTGCGCCTCGTGGCGCGGCAGCTTGCGGGCCCAGATGGGCGCGAGGGTGCAGTTCTGCAGGATGGTCAGGTGGGGGAACAGGTTGAAGTGCTGGAACACCATGCCGACTTCGCGGCGGATGGTTTCGACCTGCCGGGCGTCGTCGGTCAGTTCGACACCCTCGACGACAATGCGGCCCTGCTGGTGTTCTTCAAGGCGGTTCAGGCAGCGAATGGTGGTCGACTTGCCTGAGCCGGATGGGCCGCACAGCACGATGCGCTCACCTGGCTGCACGCTGAGGTTGATGTTCTTGAGCACCTGGAAGCTGCCGTACCACTTGCTGACGTTCTCCATCTGGATCATGGGGCGCAGGCCCGGTGAGTCCAGCGATTGGGTCGCTTGGTTCATCTGGAATACTCCTGGCTGGCGCGCAGCCACGCTTGGCCGGTGCAAGCGGGCGCACCGGCATTGGGAAGAGGATGTTCGTTCAGCGCAGGACGCTTTGCAGAAACTGCCGGGTGCGGGCCTGTTCAGGGGCGCTGAAGAGCTGCGACGGCGGTCCGGTCTCGATGACCTTGCCGGCATCGAAGAACACCACGCGGTCGGCCACTTCGCGGGCGAACCCCATTTCGTGGGTGACGACGATCATGGTCATGCCCTCGGCCGCCAGGCCCTTCATGACGTTGAGCACGTCACCGACGGTTTCCGGGTCGAGCGCAGAGGTGGGCTCGTCGAACAGCATCAGCTTGGGTTTCATCGCCAAGGCGCGAACGATCGCCACCCGCTGCTGCTGGCCGCCTGACAGCTCGGCCGGGTAATGCCCGGCCTTGTGCTGCAGGCCGACGCGCTCGAGCAAGGCCAGGGCATGGGCCTGGGCTTGCGCCTTGGTTGCGCGCTTGAGCTTGACTGGGGCAAGCATCATGTTGGCCAGCACCGTCATGTGCGGAAACAACGTGTAGTCCTGAAACACCATGCCCACGTCCTCGCGCAGCCGGGCCAGGGCTTTACGGTTTCCCGCCTGGGTCTGATCGCCATCGCCCACCACCACGGTGCCCTTGGAGGGCGGTTCCAGGCTGTTCAGACAGCGGATGAAGGTGGACTTGCCCGAGCCGCTGGGGCCGATGATGACCACCACCTCGCCTTGGCGCACGTCCATGTCGACGCCCTTGACCACTTCATGGGTGCCAAAGCTTTTATGCAGGTCGCGAACCGTCAGGATCGTGCTCATAGGCCCGCCTGTGCCCGGGTCAGGGCTTGCAGGTTGAGGTCGGCCTCGCTCATGCGCGCGCGGCGTTGCTGGTTGGCCGTACGCTCTGCGCTCAGGCGCTCGCTGGCGCGGGCGAGGCTTGGCATCAGCGACCCAAACGACGGGCCGCCGGCGGAGCTGCGACCCTGCACGTTGCTGACCGGGTCCAGGCAATCACGCACTTTCTGCTCGGGTAGGTGCAGGGCATGACCCAGCTGCTCGAGGGCGCAGGCATCGACCATCTGGGTGGTGATCTGATGGGCCGGCAGGCCCTGGTCCATGGCCATGCGCACCACGCCCCCGACCACATGGTGGGCTTCGCGGAACGACAGGTCGACCTCGCGCACCATCAGGTCGGCCAAACCGGTGGCGGTGGAAAAATCCTCACCGGCGCGGCGTGCCGCCAGGTCGATGTTGGGGGTGGCGGTGCGCAGCACCAGGTCCAGCAGTTTCAGGCAGCGCAGGCTTTCTTCGGCGGCTTCCCAGAAGCCCCGCGTCCCTTCGCGGTTGCCGTCGCCGGTGTGGGAAAAATTGGTGCCCTTGATGGTCACGCTCGCACCCATCAGCAGGCCGACGATATGGCCACTGCGGCCCTTGAGGTACTCCAGCACGGTGGGGTTCTTCTTTTGCGGCATGATGCTGGACGTGGCGGCGACGCTGTCGGGGAAGTCGATGAGGTTGAACTCATGGGTACTCCACACGAAATAGTCCTGCGCGACGCGGCTCCAGAACACCGCCAGGTTGCTCAGGTGCGACAGGCTTTCGAGCAGAAAGTCCCGCGAGCCGATGGCATCCAGGGCATTGTCCAGGTAGCCGTCGAAGCCCAGCAGCTCGGCGGTGCGCGCGCGGTCGATGTCGAACGGCGTGCCGGCGAAGGCAGCGGCACCCAGCGGGCACTGGTTCATCGACTCCAGGGTCTGGGTCAGGCGCTTGCTGTCGCGCTCCAGGGCCTGTTCCACTGCGCTCAGGTAATAGCCGTAGGTGATTGGCTGGGCCGGTTGAAGATGCGTGTAGCCGGGCATCACCACTTCGGCGTAGCGCTTGGCACAGCACAGGGCCGTGGCCCGTACCGTTGCCAATTCGTCGATCAGGTCCATCAGCAGGTCGCGGCAGCGCAGGCGGTCGAGGGTGGCCAGGATGTCGTTGCGGCTGCGACCGGTGTGCAGGCGCCCGCCGATGTCAGCGCCGATATGCTCGATCAGGTGCGCCTCGTAGTTGAAGTAGGCGTCCTCGCGCGAAGGGTCCAGCTCGACCGCCTCTGGTCCTGCCTGCTCCATGTCCAGCACACCCTTGGCCAACACGCTGGCATGTTCGCCGCGGATAAGGCCCTGTTCGGCCAGCATCAGGATGTGCGCCTTGTTGACGTTACCCAGGTTCGCGAAGCCGCTGGCAAAGCCTTCCAGGCGCGGGCGGTAGATGTACTCGTTCACTTGCGGCGCAGTGCTTTCCTTCAGGCGCCGACTGACTTTGGATGCTTGCATGCTGGAACCTCTTCAATGGAAGTACGTGCCGCCGGACGACCCAGACGACGTTCGAGATAACGGCTGAGCCAGGTCAGCGCCGAACAGATGACGAAGTACACCAGCAACACCACGCCGTAGACCGCGAAGGCAGGGCTGACGCCGGTCATGACGGTTTCACGCTCGATGATGATCTGGCCGACCTTGAGAAACTCCCCCACACCCACCAAAGCGCCCAGGGACGTGGCCTGCACCAGGATCGTCAGCAGCCCGGTGTAGGCTGGCAGAATGGCTTTCATCGACTGCGGCACAACCACGTGCAGGTAGATCTGCCAGGGGCGCAGGCCCAGGGCCCAGGCGCTTTTCCACTGGTGCCTGGACACCGACTCCAGCCCGCCACGCACGATCTCGATCCCGTTGGCGCTGCCCCACAGGGTCAGGCCCACGGTGACGGCGGCGAACGGGCTCAGGTCCACACCGAACATCGGCGCACCGAAGAAGATGAAGAACACGTTGACGATCAGCGGAATGGAGCGAAACAGCTCCACGTAGGCATGGATCGTCCACCCCAACAGGCGGTTCTTGACCGTGGCCAGCACGCCGAGCACGGCCGAGATCAGCGTGGTGAACAGCAACACCACCAAAGCCAGGTACAGGGTCATCAACAACCCTTTGCACACGAAGCTCCAGTTTTCGAGTAGGAAATTCATGGTCGCCTCACTGCCGGAAAGGGCGTTGCAGGTGGGCAGACAGCCGCGCAGTCATCAACGCGAGCCCCCCCACCAGCACCAGGTACATGACGCAGATGGCCGTGAACATCTCGATGGCGCGAAAGTCCGTGGCGATGCGGTCCACCGCGACGAAGGTCAATTCCGCAAGGCCGATGGCCTGTAGATAGGAAGAGTTCTTCAGCAGTGAAATCGCGGTGTTGAGCATCGCCGGCAGGCTGGTGCGAAACGCGATGGGCATGGCGATCAGCGCGAAGTACTGCACGGGCTTGAGGCTCAGTGCCAGGCTCGCCTCGCGCATGCCGCGCTCCACCGTGGCCAGCCCGCCGCGGATGTTCTCGATCTGGTATGCACCGGCCCACAGCGACAGGCACACCACCCCCGACCAGAACAGCGACAGCCCAAGCCCAATGGCCGGCAGGCCATAGAAGATGAAGAACAACTGCACCAGGATCGGCGTATTGCGGATCAACTCCACGTACAGCGCCACTGCCTGGGACAGCACCGGGACCTTCATGACGCGCACTGCCCCGCCCAGCACCCCGATCAGAAGGGAACACAGGATGGCCAGGGCCGTGATGCGCAGCGTCATCAGCACACCGTCGAGCAGGGCAGGCCATTGCTCGATCAGATAATGGACGTCGAACTCCATGATGGCGGCCGATCAAAGTGCTTCGGCAGGCTTGGCCTGCTCGAAGACGCTGATGTAGTAGCTCTGGATGTTTTCGGGTACGAACTGCTGCACCCAGCCTCGGAACAGGTGTTCTTCGCGCATGCGCAATACCGCCGCGCTCAGGAAGTCGCGCCATTGCGCTTCGTTCTTGCGCACGCCGATGGCCGCGTCGGAGATCTGGAACGGTTGGCCTATCAGGCGAGCATCCTGGTCGTTGTCGGCGACCACCACCAGGGTCGCGGCATCGTGGGTGTAGGCGTCGGCGCGACCTTGGCGGAAGGCTTGCAGGGCATCGGCTGCGCTGTTCATGCGCAGGGTCTTGACGTCGGGCATGTGGTCTTCGAACCACTTGGCCTGCACCGACCCCTTGAGCGTGGCAAGGGTCTTGCCCTTGAGGTCGGCGATGGTCCGGGCCGGGCTGTCCTTCTTCACGACCACGTCACTGGCACCCCACCGGTAGGGCGTGGTGAAGTCGATCACCCGTTGGCGTTCCGGGGTGACGCCCAGCGTGGCGATCAGCAAGTCCACCTTGCGGCCCAGCAGCTGCGGCACTCGGTTTTCGGCGGTGACGCAGGTGAAGCTCACCTTGTCCTTCGAGCCCAGGGCCCATAGCGAAATCTGCTTGGCCATTTCGACCTCGACGCCAGCGAATTCACCCTTGTTGTCCTGATAGCCATACGGTGGCTGGTCGCAGCGCACACCCGCGCGCAGGTGGTCCGCCTCTTTGATGGCTGCTGGAACTGCTGGCAGGTCGGCGGCCTGAACGGTGGATACCGCCGCCAACGACACGCACGTCAGGGCCAGTGCAGCGCTTAGTTTTTTATACGAGAACGACATGATGCCTCCTGATTACCGGGCTGCATCGCGCCAATGTGCTGGAGCGATGCGTGAGTACAAGGGCAGAGCTGAAGTGACGCTGGAGCACCGGTTTTATGTGTGTTGTTGCCGGTATGCGCTCGGGGGTATCGCGCTGCATCGGGGCAGACGTCGATGTGGTTGTAGTTATAAAATCTGCGCGTCATGCAATCAAATGACAATACATCAACCCGTCATGCAGAAATGATATGGCCATCAATTTCAAGCAGATCGAAACCTTCCGCGCGGTCATGCTCAGCGGCTCCATGACAGCAGCGGCGCAGGCGCTGCATACCTCCCAGCCCAATGTCAGCCGGCTGATCGCGCAACTGGAACGGGCCAATGGGTTCAAGTTGTTCGAGCGGGTAGGGGGGCGCTTGCTGCCGACCGATGAGGGCGCGCAGTTCTTCGCTGACGTGGAGCGCGCGTTCATCGGGCTGCACAGCCTGGAAACCTCCGCCGAGCACCTCAAGCGCGGGGGCACCGGGCAATTGCGCATCGGTGCGGTGCCTTCCCTGACCCATGGCTTGCTGCCCAAGATTATCCAGCGCTTTCGCCAGCAGAACCCGCACGTTCATATCTCCATCCACACCAACGACTCGCCGAACGTGGCGCACTGGGCCGCGACCCGGTTTTGCGACGTGTGCCTGGTGTCTTATGTGGCCGAGGACATGGCGGGCGTGCAGTCCCAGATCATCTGTGATGTACCGGGTGTGTGCATCTTCCCCAAGGAGCACCGGCTCGGTGCCTTGCAGGCCGTGACGCCCGCGGACCTCAAGGGCGAAGAATTCATATCGCTGTCGCACACTGACGGCTCGCGCACTCGGCTCGACCGGCTGTTTGCCGATGACGACCCGCGGGTGCTCAACCTGGACGCTACCCATGCCGCCACCGTGTGCTCACTGGTCGGGCTTGGGCTGGGGGTGAGCGTGGTCAGTCCACTGGTCGCGGCAGAGTATTTGCACACCGGCATCGACATACGGCCGTTTGCCCCGCAGTTGCGGTTCTACACGTATCTGCTGCGCTCATCCGACCGGCCGGAGAACGTGCTGACTCGACGATTTCGGGTGTTGGCGGGGGAAATGCTGGGGCAGGCGGCGCAGGCGTGTACGGCTGGCCTTGGGTAACAGGCTCGGTACCGCGCCTCATTGCCTCGGCAGCACCAGCGCTGCCTCTAGCCCGCCCGCCGCTCGGTTTTTCAGGACCACCCGGCCACCCAGGTGCTCCATGATGGTTGCCACGATCGACAGCCCAAGGCCAGCGCCGTTGGGGCTATTGCGGCTGTAGAAACGTTCGAACACCCGTGAGAGGCTCGCCTCGTCGATGCCTGGCCCTTCGTCTTCCACCACCAACTCGACACGCTCATCGTGGCCCCGCAGCGAGACCGTGATGCGCCCCCCGAGAGGCGAGTGCTCGACCGCGTTGGACATCAGGTTCTGCAATGCAATGCCCAACGCGCTGGCGTCGACGGCTACACGGTGCTCGCCGCCCTCTATTTCCAGCGAGGGCTCCAGCCCTTTGTCCAGTATCCAAGGGGTAAGCTCGGCCAGGATGTCGGTGACCACCTCGGCAAGGTCCACAGGCTCACGGGGGCGATGGCCAATCCGAGGCTCCACGCGGGCCAGTGTCAGCAGTTGGTTGACCACTCGCGTCAACCGATCCACACCGCCCATCAGGAACGTCAAGGCCTTGTTGCGTTCGACGTCGTTGCTGGCAGCCAGTGCGTTCTGCGCATGCAGGCGCAACACCGCCAAGGGTGTTCGCATTTCGTGGGCCGCGTCGGCAATGAAGCGATGTTCACGGCGCAGCAGGTCCTTGATCTGCGCCAGCAGGCGATTGAGGGCAGCCTGCATGGGCTCGAGCTCCGATGGCAGCGGCACCAGCTGCAGCGGTTCGAGTGATTCGGCATGCCGCGCGCGAATGACGTCGGCCATGTTCTTCAACGGCTTGAGCCCCCAGCCAATGGCGGCCCATACCAGCACGGCAAGCGCCAGGGCCCCCAGCAGAAATGGCATCAAGGTGTGACGAACGATTCGGTCGATCAAGTCATAGCGCACATCATCGCGTTCACCCACCCAGATCACCCAGCCTTTCTCGGGCACAGGTAGCACGAAGCCGCGCCATTGCTTGTCGTCGCTGGTGAAATCGTAAAACCCAGGCCGCATGGGCCGCGGATCCAGGCGAGGTGCGCTGGGCGTCTGCACCATCAGGGTGGCGTTTTCGTCCCAGACCTGGAAGGCCAGCTTGCTCTCGTAGGGATGCCCCACCCGGTGTCGGCCCGCCTGGGCTAGCGCGACGTTGAAGGCACGGTACAGGTCATCACGCGCGCCGCCTTGCACTGGCATGCTCATTACTCCCTGCAGCAGGCGTGCGTTCTGGGCAAGGTGCGCGTCGTACACTTCGTTAATTTCATGGCGGCTGTCGTGGTAGTTGTACAACGCAAGCAAGCCGGTGCCGATCAGCAGCAAGAGCATGACGCGCCACAGCGTGCGCTGGCGTAGCGACCTCATACCTTGGCCTCGACCAGGTAGCCGATACCACGCACGGTGCGTATCAGGCCATTGAACAGTTTCTTGCGCAGCTGATAGATGTTCACTTCCAGGGTATTGCTCTCCGGCTCCTCGTCCCAGCCATAGAGCAACTGCGTCAGGCGTTCGCGGGTAAAGACTTTGCCGGGCTGGGCGAGTAGCTCGTGCAGCAGCCGGTACTCCTTGGGCGTGAGCACCACTTCGGCCCCCTTGAAATGCACCTGCTGGGTTGCCGGGTCCAAGCTGACACCGCCGTGCTCGATCAGCACCGTGGCGCGGCCAGCGCTGCGGCGCAGCAGTGCACGCAGGCGTGCCTTGAGTTCATTGAGGTCGAAGGGTTTGACTAGGTAGTCATCCGCCCCGGCGTCAAGCCCTGCGATGCGATCGTCCAAGGCATCGCGTGCGGTGAGAATCAGCACCGGCAGGCTGTTGCCTCCCGCGCGAAGCCGCCGCAACAATTCAATGCCGTCCAGGCGTGGGAGGCCCAGGTCCAGTATCAACACGTCGAATGCTTCATGCTGCAAGGCGTGCAAGCCACTGACGCCGTCCTGCAACCAGTCCAGGGTATAGCCCTCCTGGCGCAAACCATCGCAGATGCCTTCACCCAACGCGCTATCGTCCTCAACCAGCAGCAGGCGCATGTCTAGTCCTGTTTGTCCTTGATGGTGTCGAGTAAAGCATTGATATCGGCACGCCGGCCCTCATCGGCCAATTCCCGGCCCGGCCTGGGCGGTGCCTGCAACGCCTTGTGCAGCGCAGCCCTGGCCTCACTGTAACGCTTCTGACGCACCAGATGATCGCCCCAGAAATAGTTGCTGTCGATGCCCGCGGGATTGATTTTCAAGGCCTGCCTGAGCAGCGTGTCGGCTTTGTCGTCATCCCCGAAGCCGATGGGCCAGCCTGGAACCTGGTCATACAAGGTGCCCAGGCTGGTGTAGGCCGAGCCTTGCAGGGCTTGAGGGTCGAGGGCGATGGCCTTTTCCAGGCTGGCCTTGGCGGCCTTGACCTTGCCTAGCGCACTCAGCCCACCGGTTGCGCCAGCCCAGCTGCTGTTGATGATGCCGTCCCAGATCAGAGGCTCGGGGGTATTGGGGTTCTGGCGGACGAAAACGGCCGCCTCGTTTGCCAGCTTCTCGAACGCGCCTGCGCGTTGATCTTTGGGCAACTGATATTGGATATGCGCCCATTGTTGCTGCAAGTCGTGCAGGTGTTGGGCGCCTGTCTGATCAAGCGCCCAGCCAAACGGGGTAAATGCCAGCAGGCTGGCCAGTACGATGGGCTTCATTTGCTCGGTTCCTTTATGTGGCTGCCGATATGGCGCCGAATCAAGGGCAGTTGTTTACGCAAGGCTCGATCCACCAACCCTGGCAGGATGCCGTTCAGGCGCACGAACATTTTCTCCGGCCAGCCCAGGTAGAGCTCGCTGCGCTCGGACTGGACCGCCTGGAGCACGGCTTTGGCAACGTAGACCGGGTCGTCCATGCCTACCTTCAGCGCCTGGTTGAGGGCGGTAGCGGCGCTGCTGTTCATGCTGGTGCGGGTTGCGCGTGGCGCGACGTACAGCACATTGACCGGGGTGTCGGCCAATTCACGGCGCAGTGCTTCGGAAAACCCGCGCAGCGCGAACTTGCTGGCGCAGTAGCTGGCATAGCCGGGGTAGCCGATCGAGCCATAAGTCGAGCCGACGTTGACGACCAACGCCTTGGGTTGCTCGCGCAGAAGAGGCAAGCAAGCCCGGGTCAGTTGCAAAGGTGCCTTCAGGTTGATGTCCAGCAGCTCATCGAGGGCCTGTTCGTCCAGCTGGTCGAGCAAGGCGAAGCGATTGACCCCGGCAGCGTTGATCAGCACATTGAAGCCGCCCAGTTCGCGCGCGCGCGTCACGACCTGTGCCCGGCCTTCCTGTGTCCGCAAGTCCGCCGACTGCCAGCGCAGGCTGCCTGGGTAGCGGTTCATCAGGCTGGCCAGTTTGCCCATGTGCCGACTCACGGCCAAAACCTGCGCGCCGGCATGGCAGAGCTGCTCGGCCAGCTCCAGGCCAATCCCGCCGCTGGCGCCGGTGAGCACCACGATCGACTCATGCAACCGCATGGCGCACCCCTGACTGGCCCGCACGGGGCAACGTTTGGAACATCTCGGCGTACAGGCGGTAGACCATCTTGGCCGCGTGAATGACCGCCTGCTGGTCTTCGGCATTGTCCAGGCGGTCCATCAACTGCCTGTAGGTCACCATATGGTCCTGGTCGAGCGCGCCGTGGGACTTGAGGTAGCTCATTGCCCGGTCTGGCAGCGAAAGGCTGTGTGCAATGGCGCCGGCGGCCTGTGTGGCCAGGGCAATGCTGGTGCCTTCCAGGACGTTGACCATGCCGAACAGCCCTACCGGGTTGCCCCGTGCGATCAAGTCATAGAGATAAGCGACCATGAGCTCGATCGACTGCGCGGGTCGGCCGTCGCGTACCGCCTCCCAGTCGCCCCCACAGGCCTCGATGTCGTTGAGGATCCACTGTTCATGGCCGTATTCTTCCTCGATGTACTCGCACACGGCACCGCGCAGCCATTCGAGCCGGGCGGGCAGGCGCGCCCCGCATGCCATCATCAGCGGGACGGTGTGGCGCACGTGGTAGTAGGCCTGGGTGAGAAATGCGATGTAGCTGTCGAGGCTGACCTGCCCAGCCATGGCCTCGCGGATCACCGGAACGCCGAACAGCGCCTGGCGCTCATGGGCGGTTTGCAGTTGCAACGTTTCAAAGAAGGACATGGCGAACTCACTCCTGGGGTATGCGGATCAGAGATTGATAGCGTTCAAGAATCGCCTCGCGCCGAGGGCGGCCGTTGGCTGTCAGGGTTTGATCGGTGACGCTGAGCGGCGCCGTGAGGCGTCGCCAGTGGTGGGCACGTGCGTAATCGGGCAGCCGTGCATTGCACTGGCCCACTACCTGGTCGATCTGGTCGTCACTCAGGCTCGGGTCCATCGGCCAGATCAACGCCACGTTGCCTGGCAGGCTCTCGCCGTGCACGAATGCCTGGGCAATGACGCCGCTCTGGGTCAGTTCGGCCTCTACCCATTCAGGGCTGACGTTTCGGCCGAAACTGGTGATGAACTGGTGCTTCTTGCGTCCGTCGAGGTACAGGTAGCCGTCGTCATCCAAATGGCCCAGGTCCCCGGTTGCCCACCATCGACCGTCGAAAGGCGCGGCATCGAGGTAGCCCAGTAGCGTGCAACCGGCCACCAGCACCTCGCCATCCTTCGCGATGCGCACCTGCACGTGGGGCAGCGGCTTGCCCACACTGCCACGGCGGACGCTGCCCGGACGGTTGAGCGCGACCACCGACGCGCATTCAGACAGCCCATAGCCTTCGTACACCGCAAGCCCGACAGCCTCGGCACGGGCCAGCAAGCTGGGCGATACCCGAGCGCCACCTACGGCGACGAACCTCAGCTGCTCAGCGGGCATCGCCCCTTGTTCAACAGCGGCAACCAGCCCCATCAGCAGTTGCGGCACAAGGATCAGGCTCTGGGCCTGACGCTGCACAATCACACCCACTAGCCGCTTGAAGTCCACCTGGGTGGCGCCGCTGATGCCCAGGTGCTGCTGGCTGAGCAGGTGCACGCAGGCCCCGGCGATCAGCGCGGCGTATACGCCCAGGTTTTCCAGCAGAACGCCCAGTGGCAGAACGGCCAGGTGATGCATGGGTGCGCTGGCGCGGCTAGCCGCCTCAAGTTCATGGGCCACGCCCAGCAACGCCTCGGCGCTCAGGCAGACACCTTTCGGTGATCCCGTGCTGCCGGAGGTGTAGGTGATTTTTGCCGTTTCGGGCGCAATGGCCGCCGCAGCGAACGATTTACAGAGCCAGAACCCCGGCCGAGCGTGTGGGGCGTAGCCCAGCTCGACAAGGCGCGAGTCCCATCCGCTTTCGCTCAGCACCAGGGTGACGCCACTTTGCCTGAGACAATGGGACATTTGAGCGCGGGTGAAAAACGGAGGGATGACCACGCAGGGACGTTCGGCGAACAGCGCTGCAAGGTCCCACAGCAGCAGTTGCGGGCCATTGTCCAAGGCCAGGGCGAATGCGCCCTGAGGTTGGCTCCCAAGCCAGGCGGCGCGTACCTCGACCGCCTCGAACAAGGCGCGATAGGTCAGGTGCTGGTCGGCACCTTGCACGGCGATGGCGTCAGGCTGACGTTGGGCGTGTTCCTTCAGCAAGGTCTTGAAGCGGTTCAGTTCATGCCGCATGACCGGATTCCTCTGTCAGGACCGGAAAGCCAAGGCGCTGAAAGACGCCTGAGCGGGTCAAGGCATCGAAGCCGTAACGGATATTTCCGGCAAACACCTGAGGGCAATGGCTGTAGTAGGTGCCCCATATTTCAGCCTGGTCCTCAAGGCGAGCAGGATCGGCTGGCGCCAGGACGACGGGCGTCAGCCCCAGTCGCTGGAAGCTGTTGATCAGCGTCGCCGCGCCGGTGAATGCGACCCAGTGCAGGCCGCGTGAGGCCAGCAGCCACGTGACCGCAGCGATCATCAAGCGCGCGCTGCCGGCGCTGAGCGAGGCCAGGTTGCCCACCTCGACCATACAACTGCGCGGCAGGGTTGCCCCGACCACACGGGACACGGCGTCTTCCAGAGGCATGTCGAGGTAGCGCTCCAGAAATAGGGCGCCGTCATTGGCAGGGCGAATGCCCGCGGCGGCTGTCAACCGGCCTTGGCTGTCGTGAAACGCCAGTAATTGCGGCAGGAAATGCTGAATGTCGGCCTGATGGCTTAGCGCAAAGCACTGATGTATGAACCGCTCGAGGGCCATTCGCCCCGGGTCGTCTGCCAGGTGTAGCGACAATGTTGCCTGACGATCGGCCTGGCTGCCGATGGCCAGTGGAAGCAGGTGGCTCCAGTCACGGTGGGTCATGAAACGTCTCCCAGCAGGTTCGATGGGAGACAGTGTCGAGTGCTTATCTGAAGGGAATCTGAAGTCAGGCTGTTTCGGGTTCGATTTCGACGAATGCCATTGCGATGTTTCTCCGGGGCCTACATGGCATCGCCAGCCGTTGCCGACGAGCGCCCCCTTGATGGCCACCGTCCGATTTACCGCAGACCTGGCCTGTGACCTGCTCCGCACCCTTGCCGTCAACCTGTGCATGGAACGGCACCGCTTGTGCCGACGTGGAAAGCAGGAGCATTCATGGCCAAAAAAAAACCGTTATCCCCAGGCCCGTCCTGGAACGAAAATTTCGTGGTGTTGGGCGAGATTCTTTTCTGGGGTTTTTGGGCGCCAGTCCTGTTCTTGATCGCTGCACCCTGGTTGAGCCTGGCCATCGTCAGCTACTGGCCCAAGCCTGTGCTTGCCGGATTTTTCAGCGCCATGGCATCCACCGGTTGGCTGGTCGCCTCGGTAGTGATTCTGGCAGTGATTGCCTACCAGGCGGGCATGGGTTACTACCGTCAGCACCGTAGCCGCAAGCGCACTGCCGCTGAGCTGGCTGCCAAAAGGGCCCAGGGCGACAAGCGTCTTTGATCGATCCGGCCGGCTGATTGGCCTGTGTGGGTGGCCGGCGCTAGCGGCCCGCGCGGGGCTTGCTTGGCACCCTCACATAACTGATATCGTAATGATGTCATTGCCGCGCAACCTTTGTCGTTGTGCTGCTGTCGTAGTACGCACTACCGGTCAGGCAGCAGTGATCGCGACCTGCGATTGCTGTGCGTGACCCAGTATTGAAGCCAGGGATTGGTCTTTTTCGTCTTCCTCCGAGTACCGACCCATGCTTCATCTTTTTCGTAACCGCGGCGAGCGTCAGGCGCTCACGCAGCTGGCTGTCTCCCTCCCGCAAACCCACACTGACGGTGGCCGCACTGCCCCCAGATGGACAGACGTGCAACGTGAATGGACCTCGCGTGAGTTGCATGCCACTGCGCGTGAAGGCCGTATTGCCGAGCTCGAGCGCGAGCTGGAAAACGCCCGGCTGATGCTGGCCGAGGCCGACGCCAATGCGCGCGCCTCGGAAACCCGTTTTGACCTGGTCAACCGTGCCTCCAGCGAAGGCCTGTGGGACATGGAAGTGGTGGCAGGTGATCCGGTCAACCCGCGCAACCGCTTCTGGTGGTCGCAGCAATTTCGCGAAATGCTGGGGTTTCGCGACGAGCGCGATTTTCCCAATGTCCTGGCCAGCTGGGCTGATCGCCTGCACCCGGAAGACAAGGCCGCCACGTTGGACGCCTTTGCCCGCCACCTGAACGACAAATCAGGCATGACCCCCTACCGGGTGCGCAACCGCCTGGCCATGAAAGACGGCAGCTACCGCTGGTTCTTCGCCCAGGGCGAAACCCTGCGCGATGCACGTGGCGTGCCTTTGCGCGTTGCTGGCGCCTTGCGCGACATCCACGATGAGTTGCAACGTGAACAAGAGCACGACGTGATCATCACCCGTTTCGAACTGGCGCGGGAAATGCTCTCCGACGGGCTCTGGGACATGGAAGTGATCGCCGGTGACCCGGTCAACCCCAAGAACCCCTTCTGGTGGTCGCCCCAGTTTCGGCGTTTGCTGGGTTTCGAAACCGTCGAGGAATTTCCGGATGTGTTGGACAGCTGGGCCTCACGCCTGCACCCGGAGGACAAGGCCTACAGCCTGGAAGCCTTCCAGGCGCACCTGAACGACCGTACAGGCAAGACGCCGTTCGATATCGAGTACCGACTCAAGATGAAAAGCGGGGAGTACCGCTGGTTCCGCGCCCGTGGCCAGACCAAGCGCGACCCTTATGGCGCGCCATTACGTGTGGTCGGGGCATTGGTGGACGTGGACCTGGAGCATCAGCAGTCGGCCATGCGCGAGACGGAGGCTGCGCACCAGCGCACCCTGGAATCCAACATCACCAAGCTCACCCAGATCGTCGGCACCATTCAGAGCATTGCCAGCCAGACCAACCTGCTGGCACTCAACGCGGCCATTGAAGCAGCACGTGCCGGGGAAGCGGGCAGGGGGTTTGCAGTGGTGGCTGATGAAGTACGCAAGCTGGCCACGCGCACGACGGAGGCCACTGAACAGGCGGCTGACATGATGCGCGGCTGACAGCTGGCAGGCCAGGTGCCCAAGCTACGGCTACAGGTCCGTTGCACCCGCTCTTTTGACACTGTTGTTTTCTTTCACTTCGTTCAGGTTTCAACTCATGAATTGGTTCTACGATGCCAGGTTGTCGGTCAAGCTGTACCTCGCTTTCGCGCTGTGCGCACTGATCACCTTGAGTGTTGGAGTTGTCGGTAGCCAAGGAATCGGCTCGCTCTCGTCCAGCTTGCAACAGGTGTTTTCCAATAACCTCGTGTCCGTGGCACAAGTTGCAGAGGCACGCTCCAGTGCCATTGCCCAGAGCCGCGACCTTTACCGACTCGTGGCGGCCACCGCCATCAATGCGCCGCAAGCTGAACGCGCTGCCATTCTTGCGTCGATGAAAGAAAACCGGCAGAGCAGCGAGCAGGCATTTGCAGTCTACCGAGCCACGCCCCTGGCCGATGATGAACGCCTTGCCGGCGATCGCATGGAAAAGGACTGGCCAGCCTACCAGGCCATCATGGATCGGACGGTAGCCACCATCGCACGAGGTGATCTGGCTGAAGCCAGGCAATTGATGGCCGGCGAATTGCATCAGGCGTTTCGTACCGTGCTCGACGAATTGACCACAATGGTCGAGTCCAATAACCGGCAGATCGATGAAGGCGCGCGAGCGGCAAAACACAACGAGGCGGCGGCCAAGCTCAACCTGTACCTGGGCATCGGTGCGGCGTTCGTGGCGGCCATTTTGCTTGGCATGTTCATCAGCCGTGTCATCAGCAAACCGATCGCGCTGGCGGTGAACACGGCCGAGCGCATTGCAGGCGGCGACCTGAGTAAACCCGTGGCCACAGGTCACGCCGACGAAACCGGGCAACTGCTAAATGCCCTGGGGGGCATGCAGCAAGGCCTCAAGCGCACCCTGGAGCAAATCGCCAATGCAGCGGATCAGCTCGCCTCTGCGGCCGAAGAACTCAACGCCGTCACAGATGAGAGCACCCGCGGGCTCACGCGCCAGAATGATGAAATTCAGCTCGCCGCCACGGCGGTCACGCAAATGAGTGCGGCAGTCGAGGAAGTGGCTCGCAACGCCACCTCCACTTCCGAAGCCTCCCGGCAGACGTCCGAGGAAGCGGCCAGTGGCCGCGACCAGGCCCGGGAAGCCGTGCAGGCCATCACCAGCGTGAACAGCGAAATCGGGCAGTCCACGGTCATCGTGGGGGAATTGGCCGGTAGCGTGCGCGAAATCGCCAAGGTGGTCGATGTGATCCGGGGCATTGCCGAACAGACCAATCTACTGGCGCTTAATGCGGCCATCGAGGCGGCACGCGCTGGCGAGCAGGGCCGAGGTTTTGCGGTGGTGGCAGACGAAGTACGGGCACTGGCGGCGCGTACCCAGGCCTCGACGGGTGAGATCGAAGCCATGATCACAGGCGTTCAGTCGCGTGCCGACGATGCGGTCAAGGCCATGGGCAACAGCCGAAACCTGGCCGACAGCACCCAGGCCTTGGCCCAGGCGACCGGCGAATCGCTGGAGCGGATCGCCCGGAACATCGCCCAGATCAACGATCGCAACCTGCTGATCGCCACGGCGTCCGAAGAGCAGGCCCATGTGGCCCGCGAGGTGGACCGCAACCTGATCAACATCCAGGACTTGTCGACCCAGACCTCGGCCGGTGCGCATCAAACCAGCGCATCCAGCCAGGAATTGTCGCGCCTGGCCATCTCGTTCAACGACATGGTCAGCACCTTCAAGCTCTGAGCAGGGCGTAGACGATCTGTAGCGTGGCATGCCCCGCCCACCGCCGTAATGCACTTATCGGCGGTGGGCGGGGCGCAGGCTTTTTAGTCGACGCGCACGAAGACGTTCTTGGCCATGTCGCTACCGCCGACGGCCTCCAGGCGCTTGCCGCCGTCGAGCACGCGTACGTTGATCAACGCCATGCCATCCTTGTTGCGGGCGGTGACCATGTCATCCTTGCGCTCCCATTCATCCACCTTCAGCTTGTTGCCGTTGGTGATGATGTAGTCCTTGGAAAACTCCCACGTCTGTTTCGGGCTCTGGATACCCATCACGGTCGTGGTTTGCTCATAGGTGCCTTCCAGGGCGTCATTGCCGCAACCGGCGATGACGAAGAACGGCAGGGCGGCGAGGGCGAGTTTGAGTTTACGCATTGGGCTTCCTTTTCAGTGGGTCGATCTCAGACCGGGTCGATGGCAGGTGCCATGGCGCCGCGGCGTCGAGATGCAGGTGGGTATCACGTGTCGGTATGAAGGGGGTATCGAGGGTGCCAAGGGCGATCGAGATCCAATCGGCGTATTGGCCTGCACTGCGTGACCAGAACAGGCTCGAGCCGCAGGATGAACAGAATTGGCGCAGGATTGTGGGCGACGAGGCGTAAGCCGCAAGCCGGTCGGCGCCGCGCAGCATGCGCAGCGCCTCACGCGGCACACTACCGTATGAGGCATATGCAGCACCGTGGCCTCTGCGGCACTGGCTGCAATGACAGTGGCTGATGGCCCTGGGCGGGCCAAGCAGCTCATAACCTATTGCCGCGCAAAGGCAGCTTCCTTGGTATGTGCTGGACAAACGCGATTCCATGCGTACGAAAAGGCGCCAGCTTAAACGCAGCGCCAAAGGTAGTCGAGCCGGTTCTGGCCACGCGTGTCGGTGGCAGGTACCCGGGAAGCGGTTCTTGCACCCGCTGGACCGTCAGGGTGCACAGCCCTGTGCTGCGCCGTCCGACGATCGCACCGTAAGTGAAAGAACCGGACGTCGGTTTCAGAATGTGCCTGGTCGTTCGCGCGCAACCTTCTGGCGCTGCAAGTGCCATGCTTGCAGGATGCCGTCGGACCCGCGCGCAGACGCACGGTCGATGGCAAGGAGGCCGTCAGCACCACGCCACCGTGACGTGGCTGATGCGCCGCAGCAGAACCCGCCGGACCCCGCCAATACAACAACAGGGGCGGGCCGTGATGCCGAGGTCCGCTGTATGCCTGATCAAATGCTCCACCTGCCCGCTGTCCAACGTATCGTGGCCGATCACCAGCAAACGCCTGGTGCGCTGCTACCGATCCTGCACGCCATTCAGCATGCCGTCGGCTACATTCCCGATGCCGCCATCGGTGAGATCGCCCATGCACTCAACCTGAGCCGGGCCGAGGTCCAGGGCGTCATCAGCTTCTACCATGATTTCCGTACCGCTGCGCCTGCCCGGCACACCCTGCGCCTGTGCCGGGCCGAGTCGTGCCAGAGCCGTGGCGCCGAGGCCCTGGCCGCACAGCTGCGCGAGCAGTTGGCGCTCGATGACCATGGCACCAGCGCCGACGGTGCCATCAGCCTGCGCCCGGTCTATTGCCTGGGCGCCTGTGCCTGTTCGCCGGCCCTTGAGCTGGACGGTCAGGTGCACGCCCGGCTCACGCCCGAGCGGCTACGCGAGTTGGTCAAGGGTTGCCAGGAGGGCTCCACATGCTGAAGGTCCATGTACCCGGTGATTCGGTGGCCCGTGCCGTCGGCGCAGACCAAGTGGTCGAGGCGTTGCAGCGCGAGGCCGAGCGGCGCAATGTGCAGTTGGACATTCGGCGCACCAGTTCTCGTGGGCTTTATTGGCTCGAACCGCTGCTTGAGTGCGACAGTGAGCAGGGGCGCCAGGGTTTCGGGCCGGTGACGCCACAGGACGTGCCCGGCCTGCTGGATGCCATGATCGGTGCAGAGGCAGACCACCGGCTGGCGCTGGGGCCTGTCGAAGACATGCCTTATCTCAAGACCCAGCAGCGCCTGCTGTTCGCGCGCGCCGGCATCACCCGACCCTTGTCCTTGGATGATTACCGCGCCCATGGCGGCTTTGCCGGGCTGGAAGCGGCCGTTGCCCTGGACGGCGCCGAGGTGGTGGCTGCCGTGCTCGATTCCGGCCTGCGTGGTCGTGGCGGGGCTGCGTTTCCTGCCGGCATCAAGTGGCGCACCGTGCGCGACGCCAAGCCTGTCCAAAAGTATGTGGTGTGCAACGCCGACGAAGGCGACTCCGGCACGTTTGCCGACCGCATGCTGATGGAAGGCGACCCGTACCTGTTGATCGAGGGCATGATCATCGCGGGCCTGGCGGTGGGTGCCGACAAGGGCTACATCTACGTGCGCTCGGAATACCCCGACGCCATCCGCACACTTGATCAGGCATTCGTCATCGCACGCCAGGCGGGCTACCTGGGCACCAATGTGGCCGGTAGCGGCAAGGCGTTCGACCTGGAAGTGCGCGTGGGCGCAGGTGCCTACATCTGCGGTGAAGAAACCGCGCTACTCGAATCCATCGAAGGCAAGCGCGGCATAGTCCGCGCCAAGCCGCCGCTCCCGGCGCTCGAAGGCCTGTTCGGCCTGCCGACCTTGGTGCACAACGTGCTGACCCTGGCCTCGGTGCCTATCATCCTGGCCAAGGGAGCGCCGTTCTACCGCGATTTCGGCATGGGCCGCTCGCTGGGCACCATGCCGTTCCAGTTGGCGGGCAATGTTCGCCATGGCGGCCTGGTGGAACGTGCCTTCGGCTTGACGCTGCGTGAACTGGTGGAGGACTACGGCGGTGGCACGGCCAGTGGCCGGCCGCTGAAGGCCGCACAGGTGGGTGGGCCGTTGGGCGCCTGGGTACCTCCCAGCCATTTCGACACACCGCTGGACTACGAGGCCTTCGCGGCCGTGGGCGCCATGCTCGGCCACGGCGGCGTGGTGGTTGCCGACGACACCTTGAACATGGCCAGCATGGCCCGCTTCGCCTTGCAGTTCTGTGCCGAGGAGTCCTGCGGCAAGTGCACCCCGTGCCGTATCGGCTCGACCCGTGGCATGGAAGTGGTGGACCGGCTGATCGCCAGTGATGACATCACCGAGCGCCATGATCATGCACTGCTGCTTCGCGATTTGTGCGACACCATGCAATACGGCTCGCTGTGCGCCATGGGCGGCATGACCGCTTACCCAGTCGCCAGCGCCCTCAAGTATTTCCCTGCCGATTTCGGGCTGACCCAAGCGGAGGCCGCGCAATGATCCATATCTTCGATCCGCAAACTGACCTGGGCACCCCCGCCCGCGACAGCGAGGTGCAGGTCAGCCTGAACATCGACGGCCGCGCGATCAGCGTTCCGGCTGGCACGTCGGTGATGCGTGCGGCAGCCATGCTCGGCACGACCATCCCGAAGCTGTGCGCCACCGACAGCCTCGAAGCCTTCGGCTCCTGCCGCATGTGCATGGTGGAAATCGAGGGCATGCGCGGTTACCCGGCCTCCTGCACCACGCCGGTCACCGAAGGCATGGTCGTGCGCACCGAAACGCCGCGCCTGGCGGGCCTGCGCCGTAACGTGATGGAACTCTACATCTCCGACCACCCCCTCGATTGCCTGACCTGTTCGGCCAACGGTAACTGCGAACTGCAGACCGTGGCGGGGCAGGTGGGGCTGCGCGAGGTGCGCTACGGCTATGACGGTGCGAACCATCTGACCGAAAGGAAGGACATTTCCAACCCGTACTTCGACTACGAACCCAGCAAGTGCATCGTCTGCAGCCGATGCGTGCGTGCCTGCGAAGATATTCAGGGCACCTTTGCCTTGACCATCACCGGGCGCGGCTTCGAATCCCGGGTAGCGGCGGCCGGGGGCGACAATTTCCTGACCTCCGAGTGCGTGTCTTGCGGCGCCTGCGTGCAGGCCTGTCCGACCGCGACGCTGACGGAGAAAAGCCTGGTGCAACTGGGCCAGCCGGAGCGTGCGGTGATCACCACCTGCGCCTATTGCGGCGTTGGCTGCTCGTTCCGTGCCGAAATGAAGGGCGACCAACTGGTGCGCATGGTCCCGGACAAGAACGGCGGGGCCAACCACGGCCATGCCTGTGTCAAAGGCCGCTTTGCCTGGGGCTACGCCACGCACCCGGACCGCATCACCAAGCCCATGATTCGCAAGCGCCTGGAAGATCCGTGGCAGGAAGTGAGCTGGGACGAGGCGGTGGCCTACGCCGCCAGCGAGTTGCGCCGCATCCAGCTCAAGTACGGCCGGGACGCCATCGGCGGTATCACCTCCAGTCGCTGCACCAACGAGGAGGCCTATCTGGTTCAGAAACTGGTGCGCACCGCCTTCGGCAACAACAACGTCGACACCTGCGCGCGAGTCTGCCATTCCCCCACCGGCTACGGCCTGAAACAGACACTGGGCGAGTCGGCTGGTACCCAGAGCTTCGATTCGGTGATGAAGGCCGATGTGGTGCTGGTCATTGGCGCCAACCCGACCGATGCGCACCCGGTGTTCGGCTCACAGCTCAAGCGCCGCCTGCGTGAAGGCGCGCGCCTGATCGTGATCGACCCTCGCCGCATCGACCTGGTGGACTCGCCCCATGCCCGGGCCGAGCTGCACCTGCAACTTCGTCCCGGCACCAACGTGGCCATGCTCAACGCCCTGGCCCACGTGATCGTGACTGAGGGACTACTGGCCCAGCGCTTTATCGACGAGCGCTGCGAAACCGCAGAATTCGCCCGCTGGCGCGACTTCGTCAGCCTGCCGGAAAATGCCCCTGAAGTGCTGGGCGAGGTGTGTGGCGTTGCAGCGCAACAGATTCGCGCCGCGGCCCGGCTGTATGCCACCGGCGGCAACGCGGCCATCTACTATGGCTTGGGCGTGACCGAGCACAGCCAGGGCAGCACTGCGGTGATGGGCATTGCCAACCTGGCCATGGCCACCGGCAACATCGGGCGTGAAGGGGTAGGGGTCAACCCGCTGCGCGGCCAGAACAACGTCCAGGGTTCCTGTGACATGGGCTCGTTCCCTCACGAGCTGCCGGGTTACCGGCACATTTCCAACGAAGGTGTACGGGCCGAGTTCGAGCAGGCATGGGGTGTGACGCTGCACCCTGATCCGGGGCTGCGCATCCCCAACATGTTCGAAGCAGCCCTCGATGGCAGCTTCAAGGCCTTGTACTGCCAAGGCGAGGATATCGCCCAGAGCGATCCGAATACCCAGCACGTCACCGCCGCCCTGCTGGCCATGGAGTGCGTGGTGGTGCAGGACATTTTCCTCAACGAAACCGCCAAGTTTGCCCATGTGTTCCTGCCGGGCAGTTCGTTCCTGGAAAAGGACGGCACGTTCACCAACGCCGAGCGCCGGATCTCCCGGGTTCGCAAGGTCATGGAGCCACTGGCGGGCAAGGCCGACTGGGAGGCGACCGTGGCATTGGCCAATGCGCTGGGCTACCCGATGAACTACCGGCAC
This sequence comes from Pseudomonas sp. UBA5568, assembly GCF_002425525.1. Classification (NCBI taxonomy): domain Bacteria; kingdom Pseudomonadati; phylum Pseudomonadota; class Gammaproteobacteria; order Pseudomonadales; family Pseudomonadaceae; genus Pseudomonas; species Pseudomonas sp. UBA5568. The sequence goes on from NZ_DIMK01000046.1 coordinate 94,511, forward strand.
CCCTCCGAGATCATGGATGAGATCGCGCGCCTGACGCCGACCTTCCGCCGGGTGAGCTATGCCGAAATCGAGCGCCACGGCAGCCTGCAGTGGCCGTGCAACGATGCAGCGCCCGATGGTACTCCTACCATGCACATCGACCAGTTCGTCAGGGGCAAGGGGCGGTTCATGCTGACCGGGTACGTACCGACCGACGAGAAGGTCAACAGCCGCTATCCGCTGCTGCTGACCACCGGGCGCATCCTCAGCCAGTACAACGTCGGCGCCCAGACCCGGCGCACAGGCAACGTCGCCTGGCACGATGCCGATCGCCTCGAGATCCATCCGACCGATGCCGAAAGCCGTGGCATCCAGGACGGTGACTGGGTCGGTATCGGCAGCCGTGCCGGGCAGACCGTGCTGCGCGCCAAGGTCAGCAGCCGCGTGGCGCCAGGTGTCGTCTACACCACCTTCCACTTCCCGGAGTCGGGTGCGAACGTGATCACCACGGACAACTCGGACTGGGCGACCAACTGCCCGGAATACAAGGTCACGGCAGTGGAGGTGGTCAAGGTGTTCCAGCCATCCCAGTGGCAGAAGCGCTACCAGGACTTCAGCGACGAGCAGCGTCGGCTGTTGCAGGAGCGCCGAACCGCCGAGAAAGCCGAGGTGCGCCAATGAGCCAGGACAGTTTGGTGAAGATGGCCAACCAGATTGCCCATTACTTCGACAGCGAGCCGAATCGGGACCTGGCTGTGCAGGGCGTTCGCCAGCATCTACACAACTTCTGGACGCCGGCCATGCGCCGGCAGTTGGGAGAATGGATCGAGGCCAATAATGCGGGGGAGGGGTTGGATCCCAAGGTGAAGGAGGCGCTGGGCTGAAAGGTGTTGGCTGCCGTTGCAGTTAGCATATACAGCTCTCTGACGCCGCCTCCGGCAGCTAGCGAGGTCCCCGTGTAGATACCCTCTTGACCCTCACCTCGCAAGCGCGATTTGAGGGTCGAGACGGCACAACAGGGACTGCATACGGTTCACCCCCGCGCCGAACCCACCAGATGCGCTATCGCCTCTTCACTCTTCAATACCAGTACATCCCCCTCCAACGCATCGAGTACCACCTCGGAAGTATTGCCGATCAATGCGCCGGTAAGCCCTGTGCGGCACACGGTACCGATCACCGTCACCACCGCATCCAGCTGTTTTTCGGTATGGGGAATCAGCACATCGGCCGGGCCTTCGGCCACGTGCAAGCACTCGTCGGTGATACCGTACTGTGCCTGGAAAGCAGCGCACGCCTGGCGATAACGCTGTTCGATGGTGTCGCTCAGCTGATAGACAGGGTCGGCCGCCGACAGCATGGGCGAAGGGTGGGCACTGATCACATGCAGCGCCCCCTTGGCCAGCCTGGCAATCTCGTAGCCATGGTCGACGATGCTGGCATGCAGGCGCTGGTGATCCTCGTCCTGGTTGCCCACATCCACCGCTGCCAGAACATTGCCGCCCGTCCATGGTCGCTCGCTCTTGACCATCAGCACCGCGCATGGGCAAGCGCGCAGCAGCTTCCAGTCGGCAGGGGTGAGCAAAGCCCTCTTCAGTGGATTGTCGGGACGATGCTCCTTGATCACCAACTCGCAGCCTTCGCGCTGCTGCACGTGGATGATGGTGTCATGCAGGTTGTCTTGCCACGCCGCTTCGTGGGTGACGTGGTCAAAACCGTCTTCCTGCAACTGGTTGCCCAGCAGGCTCAACAGCGCACTGTGATCGTGCCGCTTGTCACACATCAACAAGTGCAGGCGTGCGCCCGTGACGCTGGCGATCAGCTTGGCGCGCGTCAGCGCCCGGCTGTGGGCGTGCTCGGGGTCGAGGACGACGAGAATGCTGCGAACGGCTTGCATGGGCGTGTACTCCCTGGAAAGTGGGCAGGCGGTGCCAGACTATAGGCCGCGCGCGTTGCGCTGACGCTTGATGCACATCAAGCATAGCCACTGACGCCGCTGGCTGCCGCCGCTATAATCGCCGCCCCTGCCTGTCTCCGTATGGTCGTATCGCTTATGTCCCTGATCCCTGAAATCGACGCCTTCCTGGGCTGCCCCACACCCGATGCCTGGATCGAGGCGGCGCTGGCCGATCAGGAAACGCTGCTGATCGATCACAAGAATTGCGAGTTCAAGGCGGCCAGCACGGCATTGAGCCTGATCGCCAAGTACAACACCCATCTTGACCTGATCAACATGATGTCGCGCCTGGCGCGCGAAGAGCTGGTTCATCACGAGCAGGTCTTGCGGCTGATGAAGCGTCGAGGCGTACCGCTGCGCCCTGTGTCGGCCGGTCGCTACGCCTCGGGCCTGCGTCGTCTGGTGCGCGCCCACGAGCCGGTCAAGTTGGTGGATACGCTGGTGGTCGGGGCATTCATCGAGGCACGCAGCTGCGAACGTTTTGCGGCCCTGGCGCCGCACCTGGATGAAGAGCTGGGCCGTTTCTATCACGGCCTGCTCAAAAGTGAAGCGCGCCACTATCAGGGCTACCTCAAGTTGGCGCATCACTATGGCGATGAGGCGGACATCGCGCGTCGGGTTGAACTGGTACGCGCCGCAGAAGCGGAACTCATCGCCTCAGCGGATCAAGAGCTGCGTTTTCACAGCGGCATACCGCTGGCACAGGCCGCCTGAGCTCAGCAGGCGGCAGGGTGGGTGTCAGTCGCGTCGACCCAGCAGCAGGCCCACCACCAGGCCGACGCCCGCTGAAAGAGCCACGGTCTGCCAAGGGTGGCCGCCAATGTAATCCTGGGTGGCCGCGACCATGGGCTTTGCCTTGTCACGCAGGTTACCGGCGGCTTCGCGGGCCTGACGTAGCTTGAGGCTGATCTGGGTGCGCAGGGTTTCGGCTTCTTCGCCCACCAGCGCGGCGCTGTCGTTGAGCAACCGCTCGGATTCCTCGATCAGCGCCTGTAGCTCGCTGAATACCTGGTCCTTGATCTGGTCGCTGTCGGGTACTGCGGCATTTTTACGGGCCATGCCATGCTCCTCCTGGACGGGTCGTTAGAACAATGGATACTCGTGCGCCAGAAAAGTTGCCTCGCAGTGGGCGCTGGCGCCTTGGTGTAAGATACCGGTCATTTCCATCAGGCAGGTGATCCATGAGTTTCAATCTGGCCAACATGAGCTACGAGGAACGGGCACAGATCGAGGCCGAGAAAGCCCGGCTGTTCGAGATGTGGCAAGCAAACCTGGGTAAGGCCAAGGGCGAGGCGGCCCGGCTGATCGCTGAAAAACCTCGGCGCAAGGGCAAATGGGCCGAATGGGTGCGCAATGAGCTGGACACCATGACGCCCCCTGAATACGCCAGCATGGTGCGCAGCGAAGTCAACAAGCTGATGGCCGCTGCCAGCGCCGCTCGCTAAGCCCTGCACGTGTCGCCCTACCACTCGCTGCCCTTGGGCAGGTCCAGCGTGCCTTTGTCACTGAACCGCACCGTGCCGAAGGGGCCGCTGGCCAGTTTGCCGCGCAGCGTATAGGGCAGACCTTGCAGCGTGTTCAACTGGCCTAGCCCATACGCCTGGCGCAGAAACGCAAACGCGGTGATGCTCACCGGCACTTGGACCACAGCCTCGCCATACCGGCCAATCTGTCCGCCCTGGTCGCTGACGCCCGCTGCCAAGGGCTGGCCGTTGACCTCCAGGTTCACTGCAATACCGTTGTACTCGATCGGTGTTTCATTGGGGTTTTGTACCCGCAGCTTTACCGCCATGCGCACTTCCAAGTCCTGTCCAGGCAAGGGTTCCAGGCCGATTACGCTGATCGAAACCGGATCCCGGGGTTGCAACAGCGCGCACGCGCTCAAGGTCGCCGACATCAGCAGGACAGTGAGCAGACGGGTGAGGCGCAAAGGGCGTAGGGTCATGGGGCAGGCCTTGGGAAGAATCGTCCGGCAGTGTGGCAAATGCTCGGCAGCGTTGAAAGTGTCGGTGAAGATGAAAGATACTGTTTCTCATTAACGCCCGACAATTTCTCTTACTGTGTAGTTGCCTAACCATGCTGACGTCTCACGTGCCGGGCCTGCTGGCAAGTTTCCAGGAACACTATGACGACTTGTTGCAGTTTCTGACACGGCGCATGCGTGACCGCCAGCGCGCTGCGGACGTTGCCCACGAAACTTACCTGAGGCTTGCGCAGATCGATGCGCACGGCGTGCCGGTGCTGCACCCGCGCCGCTTCATTTTTCGCGTGGCGGGAAACATTGCGATCGATGCCCTGCGTCGTGATCAGCGCCTCGCCGCGTGCCACGACGACAGCGAGGGCATGGCACACGTGGCCTGTGGCGCGCCGGCACCGGAGGCGGCGCTGCTGGCGAGCGAGCGCCTGATGATTCTTGACCAGGCCCTGCTGCAACTGCCCCCCAAAGCGCGTCAGGCGCTCTTGCTCAACCGCGTGGAAGGGTTGACGCAAAGGCAGGTCGCGCAAAGGCTCGGCGTGTCCGAAAGCATGGTGGCCAAATACATCGGCCAGGCGCTGCGGCACTGCCGGGGATGGCTGCAGAAGGCAGGCGTTGCCGCGTGCATGGCGTTGATGCTGGGCAGTTGGATGGCGTGGCAGCAGGCACCTGTGTGGTTGTCCGACTATCACACCAGTACCGGCGAGCGGCGCATGCTCACCTTGCCCGATGGCACCCGTGTCACCCTCAACAGCGCCAGTGCCATAAAGCTGGAATTCGACGCGCACGAACGTCGGGTGGTGGTCGTGGCTGGCGAAGCGCTGTTCGAGACGTCCGCCGATGCCCGTCCTTTCGTGGTCGAAACGACAGGGCTGCCGGTAGACGGCACCGGCGCGAGGTTCAGCGTGCGGCGCGACGGGCATGTGGTGCTTGGCCAGGGGGCTGCTCGGCAGGGCGCCCAGCCCTTGAGCGTGGCGCCCGATGCCGAGGCGCAGCTGGCCTGGCAACGGGGCAAGTTGATCTTCAATGGCAAGCCTCTGGGGCAGGTGCTCGCTGAGCTTGAGCGTTACCGCCTTGGGCGCATCGTGTTGTCCGACCAACAGCTGGCGGGTCTTGAGGTCAGTGGCGTGTTCGACCTGGACGAACCGCAAGCCATGCTGCGCACCCTGGAGCAGCGATATGGCCTGAAAGTCACCTACTTGCCGTGGCTCGCAGTGGTGTATTGATCCTCGCAGCGGCCGTTTCGAGACTCATCCGAAAAAGTTTCCATCGGTACTGCAAGTTCTTGTGAGCTGGATCGTCGTAGTGGGGCTAAGCCGCAAACCATTCCCACTCACGACTTGCCTGGAAGCTTTTCTCGTGCCTCTCATGCCCAAGCCCTCGAATAGCCGCTGCCGTTTTCTGCCACCTGTATTGATGTCGTGCGGCGCGTTGGCCGTGTTGGCCGGCACGCTGCCTGCTCATGTCGCTGCGGCGACACAGCAAGGGCAGGTGCAGACCGCGCAGGTTCAGCTGAGCGTCCCGGCGCAGCCGCTGGACCAGGCGTTGACGCGCTTCGCCGATCAGGCCGGCCTGCATTTGCTGTACACCACGGCTGATGTGGCGGGTCTGCAGAGCCCGACCTTGCAGGGCGCCTACAGTGTCGAACACGCCTTGCAGCGGTTGCTCGAAGGCAGCGGCTTGAGCTGGCAGTTCACCGATGCGCGCACGGTGACGCTGCGCAAGCGCGATTCCACCCTGGAAGCCATCAACCTCAAGCCGATCGAAGTGAGCGTGGCCTCGCGTACCAGCACCGCCATCAGCGAGATCCCAGGCACCGTATGGGTGGTCGATCAGCAGCAGCTTCGCGAGCAGATCGACAGTGGCGTAAGCCTCAAGGAAGCCATCGGCAAACTGGTGCCTGGCCTTGACCTGGCGCCGGAGGGGCGCACCAATTACGGGCAGAACATGCGTGGGCGCAGCGTGCTGGTGATGATCGATGGCGTCAGCCAGAACAGCTCGCGAGGCCTGTCGCGCCAGTTCGACAGTATCTCGCCGTTCAACGTCCAGCGGGTCGAAGTACTGTCCGGCGCCAGCGCCATCTACGGAGGCGGTGCGACCGGGGGCATCATCAATATCGTGACCAAAAAGGGCGAGGCGGGCCCTGCGCATTTCGAAACCCAGCTCGGCGCCAGCAGCGGCTTCAACAACAGCGATGATCTGGCGACCCGCTTTGCCCAGTCGGTCAGCGGTGGCAACGAGCGCTTCACCGCCCGTCTTGGTGTGTCCGGCGAGCAGAACGAGGCGTTCTACGATGGGGCAGGCGATCAGATCTTCATCGACAATACCCAGACCGACCTGCAATACAACCGCACGCTGGACCTGCTTGGTAGCCTGGGCATGCAGTTCGATGAGCAACAGAGCCTTGACCTGCTGGCCCAGTACTACGATTCCGGCAACCATGGCAGCACCGGCATCTGGTTTCCCAACCTCAATTACAACGGCCCCTCCGACCTGGAAGAGGCCCAATTGCGCAGTGGGTACTCGTCCGACCTGAACCCACGCACCCGGCGCCTGCTGCTCAACGCCAATTACCACCACAATGATGTGCTGGGCCAGGATTTCTACCTGCAGGCTTCCTACCGCAAGGAAAACAACAACTTCTACCCGTTCCCTTACTACAACCGAGGGACACCCACCGGCTCGCGCGGGGTGTATTTTGCAGCCTCGCAGCAGAACTTCGAGGTCACCAGCCTCAAAGGGTTGTTCGCCAAGCAGTGGGACACGCTGAAGTTCACCTATGGCGTGGACATTGACCGGGAACGTTTCAACGCTGACCAAACCGTGTTCGATGCACGTGTGTCCTCCGAAAGTGGCGGGCTGGACCTGGAAAAGGCCAGCAAGGCTGCGCGCTACCCCAGTTATGTCGTCGATGGGGTCTCGCTGTATGGCCAGCTCGAATGGCGCGCCACCGACAACCTGACGTTTTCCGGCGGCGCCCGGCGCCAGCAGATGGATGTGGAGGTGGGTGACTTCAAGGGCGTTCCGGGCGGCAGTAACGACTACCAGGTCAATCTCTACAACCTGGGGGCGATCTACGACTTCAAGAACGGCCATCAGCTGTGGACCAACTACGGTGAAGGCTTTGACTTGCCCGATCCGGCCAAGTACTACGGCAAGCCCGGCCTCAGTGTCGGGGACAACCCGCTGGCTGGGATCAAGAGCCGCCAGATGGAAGTGGGCTGGCGCTATGCCGACGTGCAGTGGGACGCTCAAGCTGCGCTGTACTACATCTGGTCGGACAAGATCATCAATGTGGATTCGCAAACCCTCACCATTGACGTCGAAGACCAGAAGAGTCGCGACTTTGGCTTCGAGGGGGCACTCACGCGCCACTTCGACCAAGGTTGGGAAGCCGGCGGCACGCTGCACCTCACCCGTTCCGAGGAAGAGGCAGACGGCGGCGGGTGGCGCAAGCGCGATGCGCGTTATGCCTCCTTGTCCAAAGCCACCGCTTTCATTGGCTGGAAGGATGACGGGCGCAGTGCGCGGCTGCAGGCCAATCGCGCTTTCAGCTTGAAGGACGACGCCCAGCACAAGATCGATGGCTACACCACGCTCGATCTGCTGGGCAGCCAGGAGACCGATTACGGCACCTTCAGCGCAGGTGTCCAGAACCTGCTGGACAAGCAGTACAGCACCGTATGGGGCCAGCGTGCGACGCTGTTCTACGCGCCCACCTATGGGCCTGCCTACCTCTACGATTATCAAGGTCGAGGCAGGACCTACACACTGACCTGGAGCCTGGCCTACTGAGGTCGTTGCGCACGGCCTAACCCACACCGGCGCCCCGATCAGTGGGCGCTGGCTGAAACATCGTGAATCACCTCTAGCGTCGCCAAGCCTTTTGACTCGAACCCTTTGCGCCGTAGGCTATCAAAGCCACCAGGCCAGGCGTTTTCGTACGGAGGTGAAGCATGAAACTGACAATACCGTTGTTGGTAGTAGGTATGGCCGTCTGGCTACCTACCCATGCGACCGCGCAGCCGTGGCTGCACGTTGCCGCCAATGGCAACAACCCCTACAACAGCCCCGTACAGCGTGCCAATCCCAACAGCCGCCAGGGCAGCGTCCCGGCGACGCCGCCTGTGCGCGGTCCGTCTACCCAGCCCATACCGCGCACCCCGACGGTAGAGAACCGCGGCATCGGCAACGGTGAAAACCTGCGCCGTCAGCAGCAAACGCCCAATCTGGAGCCTGTGCGGCCCCCGCGGGATAACCCGCGCGCGCCCTGACTCCAGTACCCTGTATATGTCAAAGGAACTTCGCATGTCTCGAGCAACCTGGCTGGTTACCCTGGCCGCTGCCGCGTTATCGCCTCTGTTGGCCAATGCCGCTGCCCAGCAGACGTTCAAAAGTGAAGAGGGCACCCTTACCGTCGATACCGTGGCCAATGGTCTGCGTACGCCGTGGGCGCTGGCGTTCCTGCCTGGCGGCCAGGACATGCTGGTCACCGAACGCCCAGGCAACCTGCGCGTCATCAACGCCGAAGGCAAGGTGGGCCCGGCCATCAATGGCGTGCCTAAAGTCTGGGCCGAGGGCCAAGGCGGCTTGCTGGATGTGGCCTTGTCGCCCGAGTTCGCCAAGGACCGCACGGTCTACCTGTCCTATGCCGAGGAGGGCAGCGACGGCAAGGCGGGGACCGCTGTGGGCCGCGGCCAGCTGTCGACCGATCGTGCCCGGCTGGAAAACTTCACCGTCATCTTCCGTCAGCAACCCAAACTGTCGGTGGGTAACCATTTCGGGTCGCGCCTGGTGTTCGACCGCAACGGGTACCTGTTCATCGCCCTGGGCGAGAACAATCAGCGCTCGACGGCTCAGGATCTGGACAAGCTGCAAGGCAAGGTGGTGCGCATCCTGCCAGACGGCGAAGTACCCAAGGACAATCCGTTCTATGGCCAGAAAAACGTGCGGCCGGAAATCTGGTCGTTTGGCCACCGTAACCAGCAGGGTGCTGCGTTGAATCCTTGGACTGGCGCTTTGTGGACTAACGAACACGGTCCCCGCGGTGGTGACGAAATCAATATCCCGAAGCCGGGCAAGAACTACGGTTGGCCCATCGCAACCCACGGCATCAACTATTCGATGCTGCCCATTCCGGAGGCCAAGGGTAAACATGTCGATGGCATGGTCGATCCGAACCACGTGTGGGAAAAGTCGCCCGGGGTTAGTGGCATGGCATTTTATGACAGCCCCGTGTTCACGGCGTGGGATCACAACCTGTTCATCGGCGCGTTGGCCACGCAGGAGCTGATCCGCCTGCAGCTCGAGGGCGACAAGGTGGTACACGAAGAGCGCCTGCTGGGCGATTTGAAAGCGCGCATTCGTGATGTTCGGGTAGGACCAGACGGTTACCTGTACGTGTTGACCGATGACAAGGATGGCGAGCTGCTGAAGGTGGGGCTGGCGCAGCCAGACTGAAGCAGCACTGTCGTCGGCAAGGAGGCGACAGGTACAATGCGCCATGACCACCAATCCCTTGCAGCGCTACCAGCAAGCCCTGGAAACCCAGGGCTTTGTCGTGGACCCCGCACAGCGCCTTGCCATCGAGGCGCTCCAGGCCTGCTACGAGGCTGTCGAACGTGGACGATCCACGCACGGCCTTTACCTTTGGGGGCCAGTAGGGCGTGGCAAGACCTGGTTGATGGATCAGTTTCATCGTTGCCTGACCGTGCCGAGTCGCCGCCAGCATTTTCACCATTTCATGGCCTGGGTGCACCGTCGGTTATTTGAGCTCAACGGCACGCCGGACCCCTTGATGGCGCTGGCAGAGGGGCTGGCAAGCGAGATTCGCGTGCTGTGCTTCGACGAGCTGTTTGTCAGCGACATTGCCGACGCGATCATCCTAGGCCGTTTGTTCCAGGTCCTGTTCGACTTGGGCGTGGTCGTGGTTGCCACGTCCAATCAACCGCCCGGCCAACTGTATTGCAACGGTTTCAACCGCGAACGTTTCTTGCCCGCCATCGCTGCCATCGAGCGGCACATGCGTGTGCTGCCGGTAGCGGGCGAGCAAGACCACCGGCAACACCCAGGTCTGCCGTGCCAGCGCTACTGGGTGACCGACGACCGGGGCAGTCACCTGGCTGCGGTCTTCGAGCGGCTGAGCCCAGACGATCCAGGCACCGAGCGGCCCCTCATGTTGGGGAGTCGCCAGGTACAGGTAGTGCGCCGAAGTGCGAAGGCCATCTGGTGCCGTTTCGACGCGTTGTGCGAACAACCGATGGCTACCCAGGAATTCATGGTGCTGTGTGACCGTTTCGCGGCGATCCTGGTGTCGGACATACCGGCTCTAAGTGGTCAGCAACAGACCGGACGCATTGCCCGCGGCACGGAGGACGGTGCTTCGCGTGTACTAGCGGGCGACCGCGACTTGCCGGCACTCTCGCACAAGGACGATGCCGTGCGCCGCTTCATCGCCCTGGTCGACGAATGCTACGACCGCCGGGTGGCGCTGTACCTGGAAGCAGGAGTGCCGCTCGAGGCGCTGTACACGCAGGGGTATCTCGCCTTTCCCTACCAGCGCACCCTCAGCCGGCTGCGTGAAATGCAGCTGCAGCGCTTTGCCTGATGCGGCCGCGCCCGATCAGCGGTTCAGCCATTGGATCAGCGTGCGGTTGAAACGCTTGGGTTCCTCGATCTGCGGCGCGTGGCCCATGCCCTCGAAGGTGATCAGTTCGCCCTTGGGAATGAGCTTGGCCACCTGCGGGCCGAGCAAGGCGTAATTGCCCAGCTTGGCCCTGAGCTGCGGTGGCGCGATGTCGCTGCCAATTGCCGTAGTGTCCTTGTCACCGATCAACAAGAGGGTCGGCATCTGCAGGTCCTTGAACTCGTGATAAACCGGCTGAGTGAAGATCATGTCGTAGATCAAGGCCGAGTTCCACGCGACCCGTTCGTGCCCTGGGCCCTGGTTCAGGCCCACCAGCATCTGCACCCAGCGCTCATATTCAGGTTTCCAGCGGCCGGCATAGTAGGTTTTGCGCTCGTACTCGCGCACCCCGGCTGCGTCGAGCCTGAGTTCGCGGTCGTACCACTGGTCAACGGTGCGGTAGGGCACCCCCAGGGTTTTCCAGTCTTCAAGGCCGATCGGATTGACCATGGCCAGGCGCGTGACCTGCTGCGGGTACATCAAGGCGTAGCGGGTGGCGAGCATGCCCCCGGTCGAATGCCCCAGCACGATGCTCTGCTTCACGCCCAGGTGTTCGAGCAGTGCATGGGTGTTGCTGGCCAGTTGCTGGAAGCTGTACTGGTAGTGGGCAGGTTTGCTGGAGGTGCAGAAGCCGATCTGGTCAGGGGCAATGACGCGATAGCCTGCCTTGGTCAGGGCATCGATACTGGTTTCCCAGGTGGCTGCGCAAAAATTCTTGCCGTGCATGAGCACGACCGTGTGGCCATTGGCATTACCCGAAGCCGGGACGTCCATGTAACCCATCTGCAGCGATTGGCGCTGTGATTCGAAGTCGAAATGCTTGAGCGTATGCGGGTAGTCGAACCCTTCGAGCTGGGCGCCATAGGTAGGCGATTCGGCGGCAATGGCCGGGCTGCTGGCCAGGCACACCATGGCCAGGGCGGATGCTCGCAGCATGAGGCACTCCATGTCAGATCAAGTAGGAAGACTCGACTGTAGCAGCCGGGCAGTTGCCATAGAGGCGCAAGGTGTTACCAAGCGTGAAACCAGCCCC
>NZ_DIMK01000012.1:0-44819 GCF_002425525.1 Pseudomonas sp. UBA5568
CCTCCCTCCGCAAGCCCTGCGCTCGGCCTCCTGAAGTCGCGATCTGCGGCGCCTGAGCTACCGCGCACTTAGAAGCAAAAGCAGATGCAAAAGCATGGGCATGGCATGGGCACTAGGATGGAGGCGGGTATACTGCGGGCTTGCCAGCAGCAAGCCCTTGCGCGATGGCCACGCACAGGTCCGTAGTCCGCCGACCAGGCCACCTCCCGCGCTGCAAGCCGAACCACATCCTAATGTCGCGGTCTTCATAAGCGAAGGATCCGCTTCATACCTTGGCCCGGTGGGTTTGCCACCGCGCTTGTGTCATCATGCCCCAACCGCCGGTGAGTCTCCTTATAAGCCCTCTATGAACAGACCCTACGCATTGCTGCTTGCCTTCGCCCTGCTCCAGGGTTGCCAGAGCCTGCCCGCGCACAAGGCCGAGCCGGCTGCCGCCGACGTCGGCAAACCCGAAGCCGAGAAGCCCATGGTGTACGGCTCGTTCAAGCAGGATACGCTCTATAACCTGTTGGTAGCCGAGCTCGCCGGGCAACGCAATCGCTTCGACATCGCCCTGGCCAACTACACCGACGAGGCCGCGCGAACCCAGGACCCAGGCGTCTCCGAGCGCGCCTACCGCATTGCCGAATACCTGGGCGCCGATGAACCGGCGCTGGACAACGCCCTCATCTGGGCGCGCAACGACCCGCAGAACCTCGATGCGCAACGCGCCGCCGCCATCCAGCTGGCCCGCGCAGGCCGCTATGACGATGCCATGGCCTATATGGAAAAAGTCCTGCAAGGCCAGGGCGATACCCATTTCGATTTTCTGGCCCTGTCGGCTGCCGAAACCGACCAGAGCACACGCGACGGTCTGCTACAAAGCTTCGAACGCCTGTTGGCCAAGTACCCCGACAACGGTCAGTTGATCTTCGGCAAGGCCTTGCTGCTGAACCAGGACGGCAAAGCCGAAGAGGCGCTTGAGCTGCTCGAATCGCACGCGCCACAAAACGGCGAAATCGCACCCATCCTGCTGCGCGCTCGCTTGCTGCAAGCCCTGGACCGTGGCCCTGAAGCCCTCCCCCTGCTGCGCAAGGCGATTCGCGACAACCCCGACGACAAGCGCCTGCGGCTCACCTATGCCCGGACCTTGGTCGAACAGGACCGCATTGCCGACGCCAAGGGTGAATTCGTCAGCCTGGTCCAGCAGTATCCCGAGGACGATGAGCTGCGCTATTCCCTGGCGCTGGTGTGCCTTGAGAACAAGGAGTGGGACGAAGCCGAAGGCTACCTGCAGGAGTTGGTCGAACGCGACAGCAACACCGATGCCGCGCACTTGAACCTTGGCCGTATCCGCGAAGAGCGCCACGACCCGGCAGGTGCCCTGCGCCAATACGCCCTGGTAGGGCCAGGGCCCGATTACCTGGCCGCGCAACTGCGCCAGGCCGACATCCTGATCGCCAACGGCCGCGGCACCGAAGCCTCTCGCCTGTTGGCCGAAGCCCGCGAGGCCCAGCCCGACTACGCGATTCAGCTTTTCCTGATCGAATCGGAAAGCTATAGCAACAACAACAAGGACGCCCAGGCCAGCCAGGTGCTGCAACAAGCCATCCAGCGCTACCCGGACGACCTCAACCTGCTCTACACCCGTGCCATGCTCGCCGAAAAGCGCGATGACCTTGCTCAGATGGAAAAGGACCTGCGCGCCATCATTGCCCGCGAGCCGGAAAACGCCATGGCCCTGAATGCCCTTGGTTATACCCTGGCCGACCGCACCACCCGCTACGCCGAAGCCCAGGCCCTGATCGACAAGGCTCATCAGCTGACCCCGGACGATCCGGCGGTGCTCGATAGCCTGGGCTGGGTGAACTATCGCCTGGGCAACCTCGACAAAGCAGAGGATTACCTGCGCCAGGCCTTCGCCAGCTTCCCCGACCATGAAGTCGCCGCCCACCTGGGCGAGGTGCTCTGGGCCAACGGCAAGCGGCGCGAAGCCCGCCAAGTGTGGGCCAAGGGCTTCGAAGCCCAGGCCGACAGCCCTGTGCTGCGCAAGACCCTCCTACGCCTGACCGGATCCGAGACCCTTTAAGACCATGCTATTGCGCCACTTCGTTACCTTCACCCTCATCGCCCTCCTGGCCGGCTGCGCCGGCATCGGCAGCCGCGAGGCCCTGCAGGGCCACGGCGACCCGCAGCAGTGGCGTGCCCACAAACAGCAGTTGAGCAGCCTCGACGGCTGGCAGATCAACGGCAAGGTGGGCATCCGTGCCCCACGCGACTCAGGCAGTGGCACCCTGTTCTGGCTGCAGCGCCAGGACTATTTCGACATTCGCCTGGCCGGGCCACTGGGCCGTGGGGCCGCACGCCTGACCGGCCGGCCTGACGCCGTGGTGCTGGAAGTGGCTAACCAGGGCCGCTACGAAGCCACCAGCCCCGAAGCGCTGCTGGAAGAACAACTGGGTTGGAAGCTGCCCGTTTCCCACCTGGTCTGGTGGGTGCGCGGCCTGCCAGCACCGGATACCAAGAGCAAGCTGACCCTCGACGGCGACAGCCGCCTGGCCAGCCTCGAACAGGACGGCTGGCAGGTCGAGTACCTGAGCTATGCCGAGCACAACGGTTACTGGCTGCCCGAACGCCTCAAGCTACACGGCAAGGACCTGGACGTGACCCTGGTGGTCAAGGACTGGCAGCCCCGCCAGCTAGGACACTGAGTCGATGCAAGCGCTCACCCTGCCCGCGCCGGCCAAGCTGAACCTGTGGCTGCACATCATTGGCCGCCGTGCCGATGGCTACCACGAACTCGAAACGGTCTTCCAGTTTCTCGACCACGGTGACGAGCTGAGCTTCGCCGTGCGGGAAGACGGTGTCATCCGCCTGCACAGCGACCTCGATACCGTGCCCCATGACAGCAACCTGATCGTGCGTGCCGCTCGCCAGCTGCAGGCGCAATCGGGCACGCCCCTGGGCGCGGACATCTGGCTGAACAAGGTGCTGCCGATGGGCGGCGGCATCGGCGGCGGCAGCTCGGATGCCGCCACCACCCTGCTTGGCCTTGCTCACTTGTGGCAGCTGGAGTGGGATGAAGATCGCCTGGCTGCCCTGGGCCTCGGCCTGGGTGCCGATGTCCCGGTATTCGTGCGCGGGCATGCCGCCTTTGCCCAGGGGGTGGGCGAACAGCTCACGCCGGTCGATCCGGAACAGCCGTGGTATGTGGTGCTGGTTCCGCAAGTGTCTGTAAGCACAGCAGAAATTTTTTCACATCCGCAGTTGACACGTGATTCTCTCCCCCTTAAGATGCGCCCCGTTCCCAAGGGAAACAGTCGAAATGACTGCCAACCGGTGGTAGAGCAGAATTACCCGGAAGTTCGCAACGCGCTGAATTCGCTGGGGAAGTTCACAGAGGCTCGACTAACCGGAACTGGAAGTTGTGTGTTTGGGGCCTTCCCAAGCAAAGCCGAAGCTGATAAAGTTCTGGCCCTTCTTTCAGCGACCCAAACAGGGTTTGTGGCGAAAGGAAGCAATATTTCGATGTTGCATCGCAAGCTGCAAAGTCTGGTCAAGAAGTCGAGTGCCTAGCGCTCGCAGCAACAGATACAGGGGCGTCGCCAAGCGGTAAGGCAGCAGGTTTTGATCCTGCCATGCGTTGGTTCGAATCCAGCCGCCCCTGCCATTTTCCTTATACTCATCCAGGTATACCCTCAGCCTTCAGGTACTGCGCGTGTCCAAGATGATGGTCTTTACGGGGAACGCTAACCCCGATCTGGCTCGGCGTGTCGTACGTCAGCTGCATATCCCTCTCGGTGACGTCTCTGTCGGTAAATTCTCCGACGGCGAAATCAGCACTGAGATCAATGAAAATGTCCGCGGTAAAGACGTCTTCATTATTCAGCCGACCTGTGCACCGACCAACGATAACCTGATGGAACTGGTAGTGATGGCCGACGCCTTCCGCCGCTCCTCAGCTTCCCGAATCACCGCCGTGATTCCTTACTTCGGATACGCCCGCCAGGACCGCCGTCCGCGTTCGGCACGTGTAGCCATCAGCGCCAAAGTCGTCGCTGACATGCTCACTGTCGTGGGTATCGACCGTGTACTCACCGTCGACCTGCACGCTGACCAGATCCAGGGTTTCTTCGATATCCCGGTCGACAACATCTACGGCTCGCCCGTACTGGTCGACGATATCGAAGACCAGCGCTTCGAGAACCTGATGATCGTCTCCCCGGACATCGGTGGTGTCGTGCGCGCACGCGCTGTCGCCAAGTCCCTGGGTGTCGACCTGGGTATCATCGACAAACGCCGTGAAAAGGCCAATCACTCCGAAGTGATGCACATCATCGGCGACGTCGAAGGGCGCACCTGCATCCTGGTAGACGACATGGTCGACACCGCCGGCACCCTGTGCCATGCGGCCAAAGCCCTGAAAGAGCACGGCGCTGCCAAGGTTTACGCCTATTGCACGCACCCTGTCCTGTCGGGCCGCGCGATCGAGAACATCGAGAAGTCGGTATTGGACGAGCTGGTGGTGACCAACACCGTTCCACTGTCCGCCGCTGCTCAAGCCTGTGACCGTATCCGCCAGTTGGATATCGCACCGGTTGTCGCCGAAGCGGTTCGCCGCATCAGCAACGAAGAATCGATCAGCGCGATGTTCCGCTAAGCGGAACGCACGCTGACGAAAAGCGCCCCGCCCCAGCACATCCGCTGGGGCGGGGCTTTTTTGCCATCCCCGTTGGCGCTGGTCGCAAACGCCCTCGGGGGGCTATTTTGGAGAAACAAAATGACTGATTTCAATCTGAACGCCCAAGTGCGTACTGACCTGGGGAAAGGTGCGAGCCGCCGCCTGCGTCACTCCGCCAGCATCCCAGCCGTAGTCTACGGTGGTGATAAAGAAGCTCAATCCCTGACCATCGTGGCCAAGGAAATCACCAAGCTGTTCGAAAACGAAGCTGCCTTCAGCCACGTCATCGAACTGAACGTTGACGGCGTCAAGCAGAACGTCATCATCAAGGCCATGCAGCGCCACCCGGCCAAGCAGTTCATCATGCACGCCGACTTCATCCGCGTCGTTGCTGGCCAGAAACTGACCGCCAAGGTACCGGTTCACTTCATCAACGAAGAAGGCCCGGTCAAGAAAGGCGGCGAAATTTCGCACGTTGAGTCGGAGCTGGAAGTTTCCTGCGAAGCCAAAGACCTGCCTGAGTTCATCGAGGTCGACCTGGCCAATGCTGAAATCGGCACCATCATCCACCTGTCGGACCTGAAAGCGCCGAAAGGCGTAGAGTTCGTCGCTCTGGCCCACGGTGATGACAAAGCAGTTGCCAACGTTCACGCCCCACGCGTGTCCGCTGAAGCTGAGGAAGAAGGCGCTGCCGAGTAATCCACTCGCACGCCGGCGTTGATCGGGTTACAGTGCCGCGCGCCCTGTAACCCACCAACTCCAAGGAAGAGCCCCTGACGTGACCGCCATCCAGTTGATCGTCGGCCTGGGTAACCCCGGCCCCGAATACGAACAGACCCGGCATAACGCAGGGGCTCTTTTCGTTGAACGCATTGCCAGCGCCCAGCGCATCTCGCTGACCGTTGACAAGAAATATTTCGGCCTGACGGCTAAGTTCAGCCATCAGGGCAACGATGTTCGCCTGCTGATCCCCACCACCTACATGAACCGTAGCGGCCAGTCCGTGGCGGCGTTGGCCAATTTCTTCCGGATCAAGCCGGAGGCCATACTGGTGGCGCATGACGAACTCGACCTGCCTCCCGGCGTTGCCAAGCTCAAGCGCGGCGGCGGCCATGGTGGGCACAACGGCCTGCGCGACATCATCGCGCAGCTCGGCAACCAGAACGACTTCCATCGCCTGCGGCTCGGTATTGGCCATCCAGGCGATGCCAAGCTGGTCTCCAACTTCGTCCTGGGCCGCGCACCGCGTGCCGAGCAGGAGAAGCTCGACGCCAGCATCGACTTTGCCCTCGGTGTGCTGCCGGACGTGCTCGCTGGCGACTTCGCCAAGGCGATGCGCGAGCTGCACAGCCAGAAGGCCTGATTTCCTTTAGAGAGGGGAATACCCATGGGTTTCAATTGCGGCATCGTCGGCCTGCCCAACGTCGGCAAGTCCACCCTGTTCAACGCCCTGACCAAGTCTGGCATCGCGGCAGAGAACTTCCCTTTCTGCACCATCGAGCCGAACAGCGGTATCGTGCCCATGCCCGATGCGCGCCTCAATGCGCTGGCTGAAATCGTCAAGCCCAACCGCATTCTGCCCACCACCATGGAATTCGTCGACATTGCAGGCCTGGTGGCCGGTGCTTCGAAAGGCGAAGGCCTGGGCAACAAGTTCCTCGCCAACATCCGCGAAACCGACGCCATCGCCCACGTGGTGCGCTGCTTCGAAGACGAGAACGTGATTCACGTTTCCAACAGTGTCGATCCCAAGCGCGACATCGAGATCATCGACCTCGAACTGATCTTTGCCGACCTCGACAGCTGCGAAAAGCAGTTGCAGAAAGTGGCCCGCAACGCCAAGGGTGGCGACAAGGAAGCCCTGGCGCAGAAGGCCATTCTGGAACAGCTGATCCCGCACTTCACCGAAGGCAAGCCAGCGCGCAGCCTGATGAAGAACATGAGCGCCGACGATAAGGCCCTGATCCGCAGCTTCCACCTGCTGACCAGCAAGCCGGTGATGTACATCGCCAACGTCGCCGAGGACGGTTTCGAGAGCAACCCGCACCTGGACGTAGTGAAGGCCATCGCCGAAGAAGAAGGCGCTGTGGTCGTACCGGTGTGCAACAAGATCGAAGCGGAAATCGCCGAGCTGGACGACGGTGAGGAAAAGGACATGTTCCTCGAGGCCTTGGGCCTGGAAGAACCTGGCCTGAACCGTGTAATCCGTGCCGGTTACGAGCTGTTGAACCTGCAGACCTACTTCACGGCCGGCGTGCAGGAAGTACGTGCCTGGACCGTGCGCGTAGGCGCCACCGCCCCACAAGCGGCCGGGGTGATCCACACCGACTTCGAGAAAGGCTTCATCCGTGCCGAAGTCGTGGCCTATGACGATTTCATCCAGTACAAGGGTGAGAGCGGCGCCAAGGAAGCCGGCAAGTGGCGTCTGGAAGGCAAGGATTACATCGTCAAAGATGGCGACGTGATGCACTTCCGCTTCAACGTCTGATCCGCTGACAACCACGGCGTAAACAAGCAGGAGCGTTCAGTAGCCCAATCGAGGGCCTGCCGAACGCTCCTGTTTTTATTCAAGCCCGGAAAAAGCAAGAGCATTGCACCGGTGCATTGTGCCTACTCACCTCCCCCAGACCGCTGCTCGCCTGCCAGCATCACCAGCAAGGCGATCACCGTCACTGCGGCACCCAGGTTGTAGAGCATGCCAGCCACAAACCCATGCACATACTGACCGGCCTGAACGAATGAGCCCTCCGCCCCTGGCAGGGCCGCCGCGAAGAAAATCCCAACTACGGCCACCCCCAGCGCCGCACCGACCTGCTGCACGGTTGAGATCACGCCCGAGGCCATGCCCGCTTTCGCTTCGTCAACCAAGGCCAGCACCAGGTTGAGCAAAGGGGTCATCACCAACCCCTGGCCCGCCCCCACCACGATCAGTACCGGGATCAGCCGAACGGCTACCAACTGCGCGCCTGCCGTCTGCACCTGGGCAATGAGCAACCCGATCGATAGGGCATACAGCAATGCCCCTGCCACGATGGCACGTATTCCCCAGCGCGCAACCAGCCGCGGGGCAGCGAGCGATGCCAGCACGAAACCAACACTGCAGGGTGCGAAGATGCTGCCGGCCCTGAAGGGATCCAGACCCAGCCCGCTTTGCATCAACAAGGCGAAGCACAGAAAGAAGGAACTGGATGTGGAATAGACCACCAGCACCAGTAGCGCACCCAGTGCAAAGCGACGCTGCGCCAGCAGTTGCATATCCACCAATGGCAAGTTGCCGGTCGCTCGTCGCCGTTCCTGCTGTCGCTTGAACAGCGCGAGCAAGGCCAGTGCCAGGCCGAGCGCGCAGAAACTCCAGGCAGGCCACCCCTGCCCCGGTCCTTCGATCAGCGGCACAAGCAGCAATGCCAGGCCCAGGCTGACCAGCGCCACGCCTGCCCAGTCCAGGTCCGGCCGCTGGGGGGCGCGGCTCTCGGGGATGTAGCGCGCCGCCACGATGGCCAGCAACCCAATAGGCACATTGATCAGAAAGATGCTGCGCCAGCCTGATCCGAACAGGTCAGCATGCACCATCCAGCCGCCCAGCACCTGCCCCGCTATGGCAGCCAGCCCCAGCGTCATTCCCAGCAAGCCGAACGCGCGGCGGCTGTCCTGGGCATCGAAGTTGACCCGGATCGAAGCATAGACCTGAGGGAACAACAGCGCGGCGGCCAGCCCCTGTACAACCCGCGCACTGATCAGAAAAGCAGCACTGGGCGCCAGGCCGCATAACGCCGATGCCACGGTAAACCCTGCCATACCGACGATGAACAACCGGCGACGGCCAAATACGTCCCCCAAGCGCCCCCCGGTAATGAGCAACACGCCGAACGCCAGCTCATAGCCGGCCACGATGAAACCGATTTGCGCGAAGCTTGCGTTCAACCCGGTCTGCAGACTCGGGATGGCGACGTTGACCACGAACAGGTCGAAGATCGTCACGAAGCCTGCCAGCAAAAGTACCGACAGACCTACCCACGGCGGGCTTCCAAGGCGATGTGTAGGCGTTAACGGGAGAGGAGTATTGGCGTTCATCGTGCCTTTCCAGAATTTAGACACAGGCATTCTGGGATGGCCCGTAACCCATTACAATTTAACCGTTTATGCTATTACTCAAAGCAACGAGACACGCCATGCGAACGCTGCAACGTACACGATCCGATCTGGCCGACTTCCTGCGCTCGCGGCGCGAGCGCCTGTCGCCCGAGGACGTCGGTTTGCCAAGCGGCGGCCGCCGGCGCACACCTGGGCTTCGACGCGAAGAGGTTGCCGCGCTCGCGGGTGTCGGACTGACCTGGTACACCTGGCTGGAGCAGGGCCGCGACATCGGCGTGTCGGCCAGTTTTCTGGACAACCTGGCGCGGGTATTGAAACTCGATGCCGCTGAGCGTCGCCATCTGTTCCTGTTGGCACACGCCCGTCCACCCGCTGAACCAGGCAAGACCTGGTGTGTCTTGCCGTCGCTGGTACGGCGTTTGATGCACGACCTGCCGCACGCGGCCTTCGTCCTCAACCTGCGCTGGGATGTGCTGGGGTTCAATGGGCCGGCCGACGCACTGTTCGGGTTCGCCGCGCACCCGCCTGAGCGGCGCAATCTGCTCTGGCTGCTGTTCACCGACCCAACAGTGCATGGGCGCTTGCACGACTGGGACAGCCAGGCCCCGCTGATGCTGGCAAGCTTTCGCCGCGACTTTGCCCGGGCCACGCGAGAGGCCGATATCCACGCGTTGGTGGACGAACTGGAGCACGTCTCGCCAGCCTTCAAGGCCGGCTGGCGCACCCACGACGTGCACGCGCCCTTCAGCGGTGTGCGCCAACTGGTCATTGATGGACAGGCCCAGCCGTTCGAGCATACCTCGCTGACCGTCGATGAAGACCGGCACCTTCGGCTGGTGGTGTACGCACGTCAAGATGGGCTGCCAGGCAGCCCATAGGTCACGCGTCTTTTTCAGCGTCGTCCAGGCGTTGCCCGTCCTGCAGCAGCACCATGCTCTGCGGCGCCGACAGGGCGATACCTTCATCGCGCAGGCGCCCCAGTATGGTGAACAGCAGGTCACTGCGGGCCCCGCCCACCAACCGCGGTCCTGCCACATAACCGCTGACGCCAATTACCATGCCCGCATTGGTCAGGTCCTTGAACGACACCGATGGCGCCGGTGCTTCGAGGATGGCCTCGTGCTCCTGGAAGGCGGTCAGCAGCAGCTCACGGACCCGGTTGGCGTCAGTGTCCAGGGGCAAGGTCAGGGTAATACCGACCACACCCAGGGCATTACCCATGGTCACGTTGCGCACGTTCTGGGAGATGAACTGCGAGTTGGGCACGATCACAGTGGAGCGGTCCGACATCTGGATCTCGGTGGCGCGCACATTGATACGACGGATATCTCCCTCGACACCCGCCAAGCTCACCCAGTCGCCCACCTTGACCGGGCGTTCGGTGAGCAGGATCAGGCCGGAGATGAAGTTCTGCACGATCTGCTGCAGACCGAAACCAATACCGACCGACAAGGCACTCACCACCCAGGTCAGGCTGGTGAGGTTGATGTGCAGGGTCGACATCACCAGCATGGCCAGGAAGAGGAAGCCCAGGTAACCCACCAGGGTGACCAGCGAGGCGCGCATGCCGGC
Organism: Pseudomonas sp. UBA5568; assembly: GCF_002425525.1. NCBI lineage: Bacteria > Pseudomonadati > Pseudomonadota > Gammaproteobacteria > Pseudomonadales > Pseudomonadaceae > Pseudomonas > Pseudomonas sp. UBA5568. The sequence continues at coordinate 10,325 of NZ_DIMK01000012.1, forward strand.
GTCCATGTCGGTTTCCGGCAGCAGGCGTTCACTCAACCAGCGCTTGACCACACGAATGGCCAGCATCCCGCCAGCCAGGATGCCGAGGGCCAGCACGATGTCCTGGGGCACGATGTTCAGGTTGCCGAGCAGCTTGCCGCCCGTGCCGTCCCAGTCCCCCAAGCTCAGCAACAGTTCACTGGGGCTGGTGCCCGACGGCATCAAAGTCAGCAGCAGGGCCAGGATCACCACGACGGTGCGGCCAATGCCGGCCAGCACCGTGCTCGCCTGCGCCTGGTGCCGTGGTGCCAGGCCCAGCGTGGACGCCAGCGCCAGGCCACCCGGTTGGCGAGGCGAGAGCAGCATTTCGCACAGATCACTCAGGAACGTCGTGAGCAAGTAGGCGCACGTGACGACCAGGCTGACCCACAGCAGCTTGGCGGTCAGGTAATAGGCCAGGGTCAGGTAGCCGGTGATCAGTGATAGCAGGATCGCAGCCAGCCACACCACCATCACGAACGGGATCAAACCGGCCAGGCCCGTTGCCCGGTCAATACCATGCCGACGCCGAGCACGGCGGTAGGCCATCAGGGCGCCGGCGAAAATCAACGCCACCACCAGAGCGGTAAGGCCATTGACCGCTACGGTCAGGGCCAGGCTGACGCCGATCACACTGTTGACCCGCTCCAGGGTCATCATCACCATCAAGGCCAGTGCCAGCACCTTGGGGAACCAGCCCAGGGCCTCGGCCACTTCATCCGCAATCGCCGGCAAACGCCAGGAGGGGCGCTGCAACATCAACAATGCCCGGCCAAGGCCGGTAATGAAGGCGCTGAACACCACCAGGGCAAGGATGTGGTCGGTCAGGCTGGCCAGGTCCGAACCCAGTTGCGCACTGCTTTCAACGCCCCAGCGCAGCAACGATACCGAGCCGGCAATGGTGCCCAGGGTCGCCAGGCTTACGCCCACGGCCAAGGCACTGCGACGCAAGCGCCCCTCTGGCAACCAGCGCACCATGGACCTGGCCAACAGCCGCTCCAGCAACCCTCGCACCAGGGTCCATACCAGGATCGAGGCGATCAGGCTGGCGAAGAAGAGCCAGCGGTGTTCGGCGCTCAGGGCACTGTCGAGCGCATCCGTGATCTCGCCACGCAGGTCATGCAGCCGTGCCACGTCGTCCTGGGTCGGGCGAATCATGCTCTGCCAGAACGCAGGGCTCAACGGCGACGCTGCCCGGCTGGATATCTGCGAGTTGAACAGGCTGCGGCGCAGGTTGACGATCTGCGTGGACAGGTCCCGCGCCGACTGGGTTAGCTTAGTGGCCTGGTCCTGCTGGGCCATCAGGGTTTTCTTCTCGGCCTCCAGCGCCTTGCGCTGCTGGGTCAAGGGCGCAGGCTCGTCCGGCTGCGCCGGGCCGATGACTTTCAACTGGTCATCCACCTTCTGCGCATCGGCTGCACGCTGGGTGCTCAAGGCATCGGCCTGGCGCTGGACCTGCACGGCCGCCATGCGCAATTGCGCCAGCAGGTCATCGTTGGCGTCACTGGTGACGCCCTGGCGAATCTGGTCCAGCCGGTCGCTGAGCTGGTCAACGGTCGCGGTTTCGTCCAGTGCCGGTGCGTCGGCGGCAGCCTGCGCCGTCGCCGCAGGGGCCGGCGCCGACCAGGCTGGGTTGGACGCTGCCACGATCAGCGCCAGCAACAGCATCAGGCTGTGACTAAAGCGGGCAAGGCTGACACGCCTCATCGAACATTCCTCTTTGCAATTCGATCTGGCAAGCGATTCTACGCCGCTTCGGGCCATCAGGAGAGGGCTGTTTCGCGTGCCAACAATTGCCGTTTGCGCTCGATCCCCCAGCGGTAGCCACTGATGTCGCCGTCCCGGCGCACCACCCGGTGGCACGGAATGGCCACGGCAATACGGTTGGCCGCGCAGGCCTTGGCCACTGCCCGCACCGCCGTGGGGGCGCCTATGCGCTGGGCGATGTCACTGTAGCTGACCCGGCAGCCGGCAGGTACTTCACGCAGCGCCTGCCACACGCGCTCCTGAAAGACGGTGCCCTGCACATCCAGCGGCAGGTCCAGACCGAGCGCCGGCGCCTCGACGAACCCGATGACCTGCGCCACGACCCGTTCGTACTCGGCATCGGCACCCACCAGCTCGGCGTTGCAGAACTGGTCTTCCAGGGCATGCACCAGCGCCTCGGGCTCATCGCCAAGCAAGATCGCGCAGATGCCCTTTTCGCTCTGGGCGACCAGGATGGCACCTAGCGAGCACTGGCCCACGGCGAAGCGGATGGTCACCCCGGCGCCACCTGCGCGAAACTGCCGTGGTGGCATGCCCAGGCGCTGCTCGGCGCCGGCATAGAAGCGGCTGCTGGAGTTGTAGCCCGCCTCGAAAATGGCATCGGTGACCGAGCCCTGCCCCTGCCCCAGGCTGGTCCTGAGGCGTTGGGCGCGGAAGGCCTCGGCATAGGCCTTGGGGGTAAGGCCGGTTTGCGCCTTGAACAGCCTATGTAAATGGAACGGGCTGACGGCCAGGCGCTCGCCCAACTGCGCCAGGCTGGGCGGTAGATCGCACGCCTCGATCAGGCGACAGGCACTGCTGACCAGGCGCCGCGTACGCGCCGACATGGCAGGCGGGCCCGCGCAGCGCTTGCAGGCGCGGTAGCCTGCTGCCTCGGCCAATGCCGGGGACTCGAAGAACTCCAGATTGTTACGCAGGGGCAGCCTGGCCTTGCAGCCTGGATAACAGTAGATACCGGTGGTGCGCACGGCATAGACGAAATGGTCCGCCGCCTCGGCAACACGCGCCGCGACGGCCTGCCAGCGCTGCTCGGGAGTGGTATAGGTTGTCATGTTCATCTTCCGGGCTAAGTGCAGTTCGGCAGGCGCTCAGGTCCGCCACAAGTACCAGGCAGCGATGGTGCGATAGGGTCGCCAGGCGGCGCCCAACGCGCGCATCTGTGCAGGCGTCGGCGCTTTTTCCATAGCCTTGAGCCGCCGATAGCCCTCGCGTACGCCAAAGTCGTCGACCGGCAGCACATCCAGACGCTCCAGGCTGTAGATCAGCAGCATCTCAACCGTCCATCGCCCGACCCCACGCAGGGTCACCAGGCGCTCGATCAATTCGTCGTCGGTCATGCCCAGGGCCTGCTCGCGGGTTGGCACGACACCGTCAAGGCGACCTTGGGCAATGCCCAGCACCGTGCCCAGCTTGCTGGCCGAAAAGCCGCAGCTGCGCAAGGCGGCGGGGTCCGCTGCCAGCAGTTGGGTGGGCGTGGGGAAAACCTCTTGCCCAAACAGCGCCAGCAGTCGTCCAAGGATGGCGTCGCCTGCACGGGCGTGCAGTTGCTGGTAAGCGACCGACCTCACCAGTGCCTCGAAGGGTTCGCGCCCCGGAGTAGTACGGTGGCGGCAGGGGCCGACGGCGGCGATGTGCCGTGCCCAGTCCGCATCCAGCCCACTCAGGTACTCGGCCGCTTGCCGGTAGGCGACAGGTTCGGCGTCGATCAACATTGAAGCGGCTCCATCGACCAGAGGAGATGCCAGCTTAACCCAGCCACTCATCGGCCGACTGCCAGATCTTGCGCAAGTAATTCCTGAGGGAGCATTGCTCGCCACAGCCCTACCCGCATAGAATTGAGAACCATTCACAATCACACCTGACAGGAACCGACCGTGGCGACGATGCAGCTTCCCGACACGCTCAAACCGACCGAGGTCGCCCTGCTCTACCAATCCCACCATGCGTGGTTGCGCGGCTGGCTGCGCAGTCGCGTCGGTTGCAGCGAACATGCAGCCGACCTGGCCCAGGACACCTTCGTGCGGCTGTTGCGCGCCCGGCAGACCTCGCCTTTGAAAGAGCCTCGCGCCTACCTCAGCAGCATCGCCCGTGGCCTGATGATCGACCAGTTTCGTCGCCGGGCGCTGGAGCGGGCCTACCAGGACAGCCTGGCACATCTACCCGAAACCGACATCCCGAGCGAAGAACACAGGCTGGTCATCCTCGATAGCCTGGAGCGGCTCGACCGTGCCCTGCACCAGCTCAAGCCGCGTGCTCGCCAGGCCTTTCTGCATGCGCAACTGGACGGGCTGAGCATCATCCAGATCAGCTTGCTGCTAGGCGTTTCGAAAGCGACCGTGGAGCGCGACCTGGCCAAGGCGCTCAAGACTTGCTACCGGTTGCGTTATGCCGACGCCTGACGAAGCACCGGCCCAGGCCCGTGTCGACCAGGCCATCGACTGGTTGGTCAGGCTACGCTTCGGCAGCCCCGGCCCGGATGCCCAGGCGCAGTTCCAACGGTGGTTGTCCTTGCACCCTCACAATGGGTTGGCCTGGCAGCGCGTCAGCAACCTGGGCGATGAGCTCGCCGGGCTGCCCAAGGACCTCAGCCGTCGTACCCTCCAAGGCAGCGAACGCCAAGGCATCACCCGGCGCGACCAGCTCAAGCTGGGGGCCTTGCTGGTGGTCGGCAGCGGCCTTGGGTGGATGGCGCGTGAGCCGCTGGGCCTGCCAGAGCTGCTGGCCGACAGTGCCACGGCCACCGGCGAGCGCCGACAACTGCAAGGCAGCGATGGCAGCCGCATCCAACTGAACACCGCCAGTGCCATCGACCTGCGTTTCACGGCGGGCCAACGCCGCCTGGCGCTTCTGCGCGGTGAAGTCAGCCTGGACAGCAACCCTGCCGACAAGCGCCCGTTCTTCATCAATACCCGAGTGGCCACCCTGCGCACCCTCGACGGGCAACTGCTGGTGCGCCAGAGCGATCATGACTTACTGGTGGCGGTGCGCCGGGGCGAAGCCACGGTGATGACCGGTGCCACGCCAGTGCGGGTACATTCCGGCGAGACCTTGCGCGTGCAGGCCAATGGAGGCCATCAGGCCATCACGCCGCCCAGTGACCCTTGGGGCTGGACGGAAGGTGTACTCAGCGTTCGGCAAATGCCGCTGGCGGATTTCGTCGCCGAGCTAAACCGATACCGCCCCGGCCTGCTGCGCTGCGCGCCAGCGGTGGCGAACCTCAAGGTTTCCGGGACCTACCAGCTGGCCGACACCAATCAGATCCTGCAGCTACTGGCCCGCAGCCTGCCGGTGCGTATCGATTACCACACCCGGTATTGGGTCAACATCGATGCCGCTTAGGTCTCGGCATGGCCGTCCGGGGCGCCAGTTGGCAACCACTTGGGTAACCTGCAAGGCCGTTCCTGCACGGAAGTCTGCTAGTTTTCAGAGGGTGTGCACGACGGCTGCTCACGCCGATGAGACTGCCGTGCAAAGCACACGAACAGACCGGCCATCAATGCCAGCGCCATGGGCAGCCCGTGGGGCGCGACGTCCATGGCGGCACCGCTGATCAGCGGCCCTACCAGGCTGCCGACGCCCCACAACAGCCCGACGCTGGCATTGGCGGTGACCAGGTCCTGCCCTTTGAAACGCTGGCCTATCAGCACCAGCGCCAGGGTATAGATACCGCCCGCGACCGCGCCCAACACCACCAGCAACGGCCACAACAGCCACGTCATGTTCAGCAACCAGGGCAACCCTATGCCAATGGCCATGGCTACTACCCCGCACGCCAGGTGCAGGCCAGTGCGCTCGACGCGATCGGCAAGCCAGCCCAGCGGCAGTTGGAACAGCATGTCCCCTGCGAACACCACGGTCACCATCAGTGCCGCCACGCCCACAGCAAATCCGTGGCTGCTGGCATACACCGGCAAGAGCGAGAGCACCACCGCATCGAAAAACGAGAAGAACAGCACGGCCACGCACAGGGCCGGGGCCACGCGGAAGAAGCCGGCCAGTCCGAAGCTCTTGTCGTCTTCAGCGTGCAGCACCCGGTCATTGGGAACCGTTACCACAATGCACGCCAACGCCAGGCCATAGCAGGCCGTGACCACGCCAGTGATCCATGGGCTGTGGGCACCGAGCACCGCCAGCATCGCCGGTCCAAGCACCTGGAAACCGGTAAAGCTGGTGGCGTAGAGGGCCATGATCTTGCCGCGGTTATGTTCCTGGCACAGTTCGTTGACCCACGATTCCCCGAGAATGATCGCGATACCCATGCCAAGGCCCAACGCCAGGCGCAAGACCGCCAGCCCCCACAACGAGGCGAATGCAGGCTCCAGCAGGCCGATGCTGAGCGTGCACAGGCTGAAACACAGCAAATAGAGCGTGCGTCGCTTGAAATACCGGCAACAGGCATCCACCAGGAATGCCGACAGCATCATGCCGGCCGCGGGGATGGCGGAAATCATCCCGATTTCGAGGGTGCCTGCGCCAGCCTCGTGCAGACGCAACGACACCAGCGGCAGGGTCGCGCCCAGGCTGAATCCCACGACCGAAACGGCGAACAGCAAGCCCGCCAGCAAACGCATGTTCATGAACCACTCCCAGCAAACCGATAAGACGTGCAGACAAAAACGCACCCACCAGCACGGCGGACGCTGTTCAAATGCTGATCAGTTCAGGTGTGGCGAGAAGGTGAAGGCAAACAGGACGCTGCGGCGGCGCTTGAGCACGGTGTCACTCGGCCAGGCACGGCGCAGCCCATCCAGGGCAGGCTGACGGCAACAGGGCAAGGACTGGAAACGGCGCATTGCTTTGGCTACTACGCAGAAAGTGAGCAAGAGGCGGCACTCTAGGCCAGAGCAGGCGATACCGTCAATCGCCCCAGTGCCTGTGGCGTCAAGGGGCATCCCTGCCCCGTTGATCATCAGCGCTTGCCAGTGCTCGGCAGCAATACCGCCAGCACCCCGAACAGGGGCAGGAACGAGCAAAGCCCGTATACGTATTCGATACCGCGCAAGTCAGCCACATAGCCCAGCAATGCCGCGCCGATGCCGCCAAAGCCGAACATCAGGCCAAAGAAGATGCCCGCGATCATGCCTACGCTACCGGGCACCAGTTCCTGGGCATACACCACGATGGCCGAGAATGCCGAGGCCAGGATAAAGCCGATCACCACGCTCAGTACCGTCGTCCAGAACAGGTCCGCGTAAGGCAGTGCCAGGGTGAACGGTGCCACACCCAGAATCGAGAACCAGATCACCGCCTTGCGCCCGATGCGATCGCCGATGGGCCCGCCAAAGAAGGTGCCCGCCGCTACCGCGCCCAGGAACAGGAACAGGTGCAACTGGGAACTGGCGACCGAAACGCCGAACTTCTCGATCAGGTAGAAGGTGAAGTAGCTGGTGAAGCTCGCCATGTAGAAGTACTTGGAAAACACCAGCAGCCCCAGCACCACCAGCGCGGCAACCACGCGTGCGCGGGAGATGCCATGGGTAGCCTGTACCGTCTTGCGCGCCTTGGCCTGGCTCAGGTGCTCGATGTACCAGCGGCGCAGCATCAGGGTCACGGCGAGAAAGAACAGTGCAGCCACGCCAAACCAGGCGACGTGGGTTTGCCCGAACGGAATGACGATGGCCGCTGCGAGCAACGGACCCAGGGCAGATCCAGTGTTGCCGCCTACCTGGAAAGTCGATTGCGCCAGGCCAAAGCGGCCTCCGGAGGCCAATCGCGCAATACGCGAGGTTTCGGGGTGGAATGTCGAAGAGCCGATGCCCACCAGGGCCGAGGCGAGCAGAATCATCGGGAAGCTGCCGACGAATGCCAGCAGCACGATACCGATCAGCGTGCACACCGTGCCCATGGGCAGCAGATTGGGCGTGGGCCGGCGGTCGGTGAAAAAGCCTACCCAGGGTTGCAGCAGCGACGCGGTGATCTGGAATGTCAGGGTGATCATGCCGATCTGGGCGAAGCTCAAGTCGTAATTGGCCTTGAGCATCGGGTAGATGGCCGGCAGCACCGACTGGATCAGGTCATTGATCAGGTGCGCCAAGGCGCAGAAGCCGATGATGCGCATCACCAGCGGTGTAGCGGTGCTCGCCTGCGCTTGAGTGGACGCCGGGGCGGCGCTGGGGATGGCCATGGCCTGGATCTCCGTCGGAAAGCTGGGCTCCGATTATCGGGATACAAATAGATACATAGCTACCTTTTTTTCCAGATCCAGTCTGGCAGCCATTTTCCCAGGCCTGTGGTGGGCGTCAGACAGGAGCGAGCGGATGCGCGGTACAAAGAGGTAAAGGCCCTAACTGGAGCTGATCACCCCTACGATTCGGGCTTTTCAGGGGATGGATAACGCTACGCATCACGCGATCGATCGCTAAGTTTTTGAAAGCGTGTAAATTTTTTTTATAAATCGTGTTGACAGGGGGGCCGTTCAAGAGAATAATGCGCGCCATCGGCTACATAGCTCAGTTGGTTAGAGCATAGCATTCATAATGCTGGGGTCCGGGGTTCAAGTCCCTGTGTAGCCACCAAACAAGACGAAGGGCTTACCGCAAGGTAAGCCCTTTTTCTTTGCCTGCCAGAAAGTCAGGCGGTTTTCGGCAGCCGGTGCAATCAACCCACACTGCTCATCGCCACCATCAGCCCCAGCGCAATGAGTGCCACCCCGATCACCCGGTCTGCGATGATTTGCCGCTCGATCATTGCCTTGCGCAATACGCTGTTGGAAAAAAACACAGCGACCAAGCTGAACCACGCCCAGTGCGCAAGCGACATGAATGCGCCGTAAGCCAGGTTGAGCCACAGCGGGCTGCCCTGCTCCACCACCTGGCTGAACGCACTGATGACGAACAGCATGGTCTTGGGGTTCAGGCAATTGGTCAAAAACCCGGTGCGCAGCGCTTGCAGCGCCCCGCCTGCAGCACCTTTGTCGTCAAGACGCACGCGCACAGTGTTGGTCAAGGACCGATAGCCCAGGTACAGCAGGTAGCACGCACCAATGGCCTTCATGCACAAGAACAGTGTCGGGCTTTGAGTCACGATGATCGATAGCCCGAGCACGGTGTACAGCACATGCACCTGAACCCCAAGGCCAATACCCACGGCAGCGGCCAGGCCAGCAATGCGCCCTTGCGCATAACTGCATCGGGTGACCATTGCAAAGTCGGCGCCGGGGCTGATGACCGCTAGCAGGGTAAACAAGGCGACAGCGAAGATTTCAGTCATTCATGGACTCTCGATAGGCGATGAACATGCACAGGTCAGGCATTATCGAACGCTTATCAGGCGCCTAAAAACGATTTAAAGTGCGTGAAATCGGTGAGTTTTCATCGTGCTTCATCACGCGTATCGGCTGGTTTTTCCATACGCGCATACCGCACCCATCAGGAATCCTTGCCTGCCATGAAGCTTCCACCCCTGGCCGCCTTGCGCTACTTCGACGTCGCAGCCACCACCCAAAGCTTCATCCGCGCAGCCGAGTGCCTGCACGTCACCCATGGCGCCGTCAGCCGCCAGGTGCGCTTGCTCGAGGAAAGCCTGGAGGTGGCGTTGTTCGAACGACGCAATCGCGCCGTGTTCCTGACTTCGGCGGGGCGAGCACTGCATGCCACGACCCAAGCCATCTTCGAACAGCTCGAAAGCACGGTGCAGCGGCTCAAGGACAGCGATGACAATCCGGTGTTGGTCGTCTCCTGCGAGCCCACCATCGCCATGCGCTGGCTGATCCCGCGCCTGCCGCGTCTTAACGCTGCCCACCCTGATCTTCAATTGCAGCTGGTGGCCGCAGGCGGCCCGCTGGACTTCGCCCGCACAGGCGTCGACATCGCTATCCGCCGCGACGACTTTCATTGGGGCATGACGCTGCATCAGCAGAAGATCTGTGACGAGTGGATTGGCCCTGTGGGGCGTCCGCCATTGTCGCCGAAGCTGCAAGGCCATCGACAGTTGCACAGTGCGACCCGCCCCGACGCCTGGGCCACCTGGCTGCGCCTTACAGGTGAAATAGCCATCACTGGCGAGCGCAGCGACTTCGAGCACTTTTACCTGTCGATTCAGGCGGCCAGCGCAGGGCTGGGGGTCGCGATGGCATCCGCCTTGATGGTGCGTGACGAACTCGATACAGGGCAGTTACAGGCGCCCCTGGGCTTTGTACGCGATGGCTCGGCCTACCACCTGTTGAGCCCCTGCCCTCTGAATGATGCAGGCAAGCGCCAGCGGTTTGCCGAATGGGTGAAACAGGAATGCCAGGGCTGCCTGACTCACCTGGGCTTGCTGCAAAAGGATGACGCCGCGCTGCCATCGGCGCCCCAGGTGCGGTAGCCGGCCGTGTCCAGGTGGATGCGACCGCTCGGGTAGCGGCCAAGGCCCATGCCCCATGCCTGGCCGTGCTGCTGCCAGAACCGGCACAGCGGGTTGGGGTCGGCCCAAGGCGCCAGCAGGACATCCACGGCGAATGCTTGTGTATGCGCGCTGCCGATCGCCCCGCCGGCACAGCGGTTGAGGCCCGGGTCACGGTAGGCGGAGACCACTTCGAAATCGGGTAAGGCCCCTTGCTCACCCAGTGTTCGGAGCAACGACAGCGTAGCGCGCACAGCCGGCCAATGTTGCTTGGGCGGCACGGCAAACGGTGAAGCCCGGCACACTTTCCAGTCCGAGGCCGAGCGCAGGAGCTGATGAATCGGCACAACACCGTACAAACGTGCCTGCACGAGCATGTCGCGAAAAGGCCGCGTCGGGTGGTCACCTGCCCACTGGGCGAACATCCACAGGTCGCGCTCATCGGCCACGGCCCCGCTGGGCACTGAATTTACCGCCAGCAGCAGCGCGGCGACCACACTCCGTTTCTTCGACATGGCCCACCCCTGCACGTCATGGCAGCGGCACCCTGCCGCTGGCTCAGTCCGGGAACAACGTGCAGGCCATCACCAACGCATCCTCGCGACCACCCGCAGCTGGATAATAGTCGCGCCGGCGGCCGATTTCATTGAAGCCAAAACGCTCGTACAGGCGATACGCCGGATTGCTGGCCCTCACCTCAAGGAAACACTCGCGGCCGTTGAGCTGGTAGGCGCGCGACATCAGGTGTTCGAGCAGCCGCAGGCCCAGGCCGCGCCCTTGGTTCTCCGGCTTGACGGTGATGTTGAGCAGGTGGGCTTCGTCGATGATCACGTTGATCACGCCGTGGCCGACCTGTTGCTGCCCATCGAACATCAGCCAGACTTCATAGGATTTCAGGGCATCCAGAAAGATGCCGCGGGTCCAGGGGTGGCTGAACGCGGCATATTCGATTTTCAGCACGGCATCCAGATCCGCCTCGGTCATGGGGCGAAAACTGATCGAGTCACTCATTCAACGCGTTTCCAGCGCGCCATCAGCTGGCGCATGGCTTTCCAGACGTCCGCTTTACGCTGCGGCTCGTCCATCAACAGTTCCAGGCCTGGCAAGGCCCAGGCCTCGCCCAGGCCGTCGAGCTTGAGGGTTTGATAATAGGCCTGGTCGTCGGCGCCGGCGGCAAAGCGCAGCGCAGGCATGCCCACCAGCCACAGGCAGGTGCAGGGCGCTTCCTCCAGGCGAGCCTGGACAAAACCCTGTACGAAATCGCGGGCCGCGTCCGGGCCCTGGTCCATGTTGCCGCGCATCAGCAGCGGCCAGCGCACCGGCTCACCCACGATTTGCGGGGCGTCGGGCAGGCCGGCGGCGCGCAGCATATCCTTGAGCAGCAGGTAGGACGGGTCACGGCTCTGGAAAGGCTGGCCGGTGGCCAGCTCGACCAGTAACAGGCAATCGCCGGCACGCAGCAATTGCAAGGCAAAACGCGGAGGCGGCACCGGCACTGGGCGAGGTGTCGCAGCCTGCTCGGGCGCCTCTACAGGCTTGGCCGCAGCCTTGGCGGAAGCGCCCGGCCGCGGCACCTCGATCTTCGGCCGCTCGATGACACGGGCCTGGGGGGCGACAGGCGATTGGTCGGGTACCTGGCGTGGCGGCGGCTCGAAATCGATGTCCTCGGGCGGCGCCAGCGGCAGCAGCAGTTCAGGCCGTGACGGCGCGGCGAACGGCAGCTCGGCGCGCGGCAGCCAGTGCACCACTTGCATGGCGGACAGGTAGGCGCGGCGACGTTGTTCGGTAAGCAAGGCGGTCATCCGAGGGGGGTTGGGACAGGTGCGCATTCTACCGCCGATAACCTGCCAGTGCCGCATCTGCTCGGCGGTTTTTTACGCATGCCCTGCCTGCCTGGGCAAGCCACAGCAGGCGGGCGGCTCGATCAGCCTGTCGCACGACAAGCCAAGGGGATAAGAACCAACCCGTCGGATGCAGTACAATCGCCCCCTTTTTCTTGGCAACGAGTCCAAGCCGATGATCGAACCCAAGCGCGTCCTGCGTGCCCTAGCCGAACACTGGGCCCTGATCGAGCCGCTGTGCGAGCGTTTCGACCAGGGCACCCTCAGCCTGGTGGAGCTGCGCCAGCATGTGGCCCGCCAGCAGATCGAGAGCACCCCGCAGGACATCACCCAACTGCTCGATGTGTGGATCCGCCTGGACATCCTGGTGCCCGTTGCCAAGAGCCCGAACCGCTTCGAGCTCAACGCCCAGATCCACGACTTCCTCGCCTATCTGCGCCGTGAGCATCGCCTTGGCCTGTGCCTGGAGATCGAGGCTTACCTGCGTCACCTGGAGCGCCTGGCCGGGCACATCCAGGATGCCTTCGACAACCGCGACAGTGACGATCTGGCGCGGCAACTGCGGCTCCTGGACATGCGCGTGCGGGACGTGCTGAAAAAGCTCGACAACGATGAGCAGGCATTGGTGGCCGTAGCCGAGCGGGCCAAGACCAGCAGCCGCCAGATACCCTTGCGCCAGCGCTATGCCGAAGTGCTGGCCACCTGGGATGAATACGTCGAGCCGATGATCCAGCTGGTCAACGCCGACGGCGCCTTCGAGCAAGGGGTGCGCAAGGTCGAGACCGTGCTGCTGAAACTGCTCGGGGAACAGGCGCGCCTTGGCCACCTGGTCGACGACGACATGCTGCTGCGCACCCATGCGCGTATTCTGGAGATGCAGACCAGCGCCCAGCTGACCCTGCGTCATGCCCGTGAACTGCTGCTGCCGCTGCGCGAGGAAGCACGGCGTCACAACGCGGTGACCCGTGGCGCTGCCCTGGCCCTGTCGGTGGTGCGCCGCAAGGGCCTGGACGCGCTGCCCCAGGCAGCCATGCCGTTGTTCACCCGGCCGCAAAGCACTTTCCTGGGCAGCGCCAGCCAGGTCGAAGCCTATGTCTATGCCTTGGCGCGCTTCGAGCCCAAGCCGGCGCGCTTCCCCAAGGCGCACAAGAGCGCGTCCGACGACAAGCCTCGCGCACCGCGCACGGTCAAGGAAATGACCGAACGCTGTGAACAGGCGCTGCCACTGCCAGACCTGATGGTGTGGCTGCTGGAGCAGGAGCCCGAAGGCGCCACCGACGAACTGCTGTACTGGTTCTCGCGCTTGTCACGGGAAAAACGCTTCAACCGCGAGCGCCTCGAGCGCCGTGACTACGACACCCAGGAACACCGCGTCAGCCTGCGTTCGTACGCCCTGACCTCCAGCCGCGAAGACGCCCCCAGTGCGTCCCCAGAACCCCACGCGAGCCCAGCCCATGCATCTTGATCTTTCCGAACTGTCCCAGCTCGCACCGATCTTCCGCGAGCTGTTCAAAGGTTTCCACATCAGCCGCCGCGACCCGGAGCTGTACGCGCAGTTGTCCAACTTCCAGGACCAGTACCGCAGCCTGTTCAAGGCCCTGGGCTTCGAGCTGGTGTGCGACACCCGCGGTTTCTACTACTTCGTGCCGGACATGACGGCGGCCCAGGTCAACAAGACGGCGCAGCGCCTGTCGCTGTTCACCTTCATCCTGGTCGAGCACCTGGCCGATCAAGGCCGTGACCCGATCGCGGTGCTCGACGGCGGCAGCGTTGGCCGCGACGAATTGCCTTCGTTGCTCGACAAGTACCGGGACCTGTTCGTGCAGGCCGAGGTGCAGACCGTCGAGGACCTGGAAGAAAAGATCCTGCGCCGTATGACCCAGCTCGGCTTCGCCCATGAAGAAGGTGGCATTTACCGTTTCCTGCCGCCGATGCACCGGTTCCTGGACGTTTGCCTGGCCGTGCAGCAGGACCGGGACCTGGCGGCGACGCTGCACAGCGCCCTGCCCTTGCCCACGCCAGCGCTGGCCGAAGACCCCGCCGAGCCAATGCCTGAACACACCGACGACCCGCTCGACCTGACGCCGTTCGAGGCTGAGGAAGACGAAGAGCAGGCCTTGGCTCGTGCCATTCGCCAAGAGCAACAGGAGATCGACGCATGAGCCAGGAACGCTATGGCATCCGCCGCTTCGCATTGCTCAACACGGCCGGCTACAGCCTGGGCTTGTTCCCACTGGAGCATCCACTGTCGGTGTACGGCGCCAACAACCTGGGCAAGTCGGCATCGATCAACGCCCTGCAGTTCCCGATCCTGGCCCGCATGTCGGACATGAGCTTCGGCAAGTACAGCCTGGAGCAGTCGCGCCGCTTCTACTTTGCCAGCGATACCTCGTACATCCTCTGCGAGCTGAGCCTGCCCCATGGTCCGCACGTGATCGGTGTCGTCGGCCGTGGGCCGGGTGGCGGCTTCGGGCACCAGTTCTTCGCCTACCAGGGCGAGCTGGACCTGGCGCACTATCAGAAAAACGACACGTGTCTGCGCCAGAAAGAGCTGTTCACCAACCTCGAAAGCAAAGGCATCAAAGCCTACGAGCTCAAGCCGGACGAGCTGCGCCGCCTGTTGGTCGGCGGCCATACCTCGGTGCCCCTGGACCTGACCCTGATCCCGCTGCGCTCGACCAGCGAGCAGAGCCTCAAGACCTTCCGCGCGCTGTTCATCAACCTGCTGCACATGCGCGAAATCACGGCAGCCAAGCTCAAGCAGCTGTTCCTCGATGCTTTCGAGCACAGCCTGCGCTCTGGCAGCGTCGACTACATTGCCGCCTGCGAAGAAGCCTTCCGCGATGTGCGACGCATGGAACAGGACTACAACGCCCTGGTCGCCGCCGGTCCGCTGGTCGAGGCGCTGGCCGGCGGCGTCGCCCAACGCGACATCCTGCGCGGCAAGCTGCACCGGATTTCGCCGGTGCTCGACAACCTGCTGGGTACCTGGCAGGACTACGCCATGGCGCGCAAGGAAGAACTGGTCATCCAGGCCGAGCATTACCGGGGTGAACAGGACCGCTTGCAAAACGATCAACGCGGGGGCACCCAGGAGCTGATGCGCCTTGAGCGTGAGATCACCGGCATCCAGCGCTGGCTGGGCGAGCTGTCGGTGCTACGCCATCGTTTTGCGTTGGTCGATGACGTCAAGGTGCTGGAACAGCAGTTGCTGGCGGCCAAGGATGCCCATGACGAACTCGCAGGCGCCCTGGCCCAGTCCCGTCAGTTCAGTGCCGAAGACCTCGACCAGCGCGTTGGCGACCTGGAAAAACGCCTCAGGCAGGTCAAGCAGCAGCTCGACCACGCCGACAACAACAGTTACGCCCGCTTGCGCGAAGAGTTCTCGCAGCAGGATGTCGACCGCCTGATGCGCCTGTTCAACGGCGCCCTGTTCAGCCTGCCATTGGGTGAGCGTGGCATCGAGCTGGACGACAGCGACCTGTGGGTGAAATCCCTTGAAGCGGTGCTCGACCGCTTCAAAGGTGAGCGTTTCGAGGCGCCGGGTCTGTCCATCGACCTGACCCACATCGACCCACCGGCTTTGCAGGCGCTGGCTGACCGCGCCGCGCTGCGTGATCAGAAGGAGCGCCTGGACAAGGAGCTGCGCCAGCTCAAGACCCAGCAGGCAGTAAGCGCCGACCGCTCGGCTTCCAAGGCGCAGACCGAAGCGCTGTACCAGCAGGTACTCGACGCCCAGAAAGCCCTGGAAGACTACCGCCGCAGCCAGACCCTGGCCGCCGAAGAGCCTGCCAAGCTCGAACAGCTCGCACAGATGGAGGCCGCCCAGGATGAGCTCAAGCGCTCCAGCGATGCGTTCACCGAGCGCGTGCAGCAGCTGTCGGCCAAACTGCAACTGGTGGCGCGCCAGTTGGGCGACCTTGAGTCCAAGCAACGTACCCTGGACGACGCACTGCGCCGCCGTCAGCTGCTACCGGCCGACCTGCCCCTCGGCACCCCGTTCATGGAAGCCATCGACGACTCCATGGACAACCTGCTGCCATTGCTCAACGACTACCAGGACAGCTGGCAGAGCCTGCAGCGGGTGGATAACCAGATCGAAGCGTTGTACGCGCAGGTACGCCTCAAAGGCGTGGCCAAGTTCGACAGCGAGGACGACATGGAGCGTCGCCTGCAGTTGCTGGTCAACGCCTATGCCCACCGCACCGACGAGGCGTTGACCCTGGCCAAGGCGCGTCGCGCTGCCGTGACCGACATTGCCCGTACCCTGCGCAACATCCGCAGCGACTATGACAGCCTCGAGCACCAGCTTGCCCTGTTCAACCGCGAGATCAACCGGCGCCAGGTCTCGAACCTGGAAAGCTTCCGCGTGGTGCTGGCACCGAACAAGGAGGCACTCAAGCACATCGACCAGATCATCCACAGTGCCGGCCAGTATGAAGAAGGCGAAACCCTGTCGGTGTTCGACCTCACCCAGAACGCCGACCAGGACAACCGGAACGAGCAGGCCAAGGAATACCTGGCGCGCCTGGTCGCCGCGAACCATAACCAATTGGGGTTGAAGGACCTGTTCGAGCTGGCGTTCGAGATCACCAAGGTCAACGGCCAGCCGATCATCCACGCCGACATCGACGGCGCGGCTTCGAACGGTACGACCATGACCATCAAGGCGCTGACCAACATGTATTTGTTGCTGCACCTGATGGACCGTGACTTGGCCGGACGTGTGCGCCTGCCGTACTACCTGGACGAAGCGGCGGACATCGACGAACGCAACCAGGCGGCACTGCTGGAGACCAGCCTGCAGCTGGGGTTCGTGCCGATTCTGGCGAGCGTCAAGCCGCAGGTCTCGGCACACGTGGCCATCGACCTGGAAGGCGGCAGCGGCCCCAACGGCATCTATATCGACGAATCGGACTGGAAGTTCATCAGCCCGCTGGAGGAGGTGAAGGTGGTGGTACGCGAAGATCAGGGTGAAGTGGTTATCTGACGGAGATTGTGGGGCCGCAGAGCGGCCCGACAGTGGGCGTTGCGAAGCCCAGATGCTGGAACTGTTCTGCCTCCCATAGCGGCCCGTCCCGTGTCATGCCGAGGCCACCGTGGCAAACGACAGCCTCTAGATGCGGTTCACGTCAGTTGCACGTGCCTCGACACCTGCACGCTTTCAACTCGAAATCGACCAGGCCTACCCGTCACTGAGCCCACGGCAGAATCGGAATCGCCGTCACGGCATTCTGCGGGCTGCCTTCGACGATGCGGTCGCTGTACACCAGATACACCAGCGTATTGCGCTTCTTGTCCAGGAAGCGCACCACCTGCATGGTCTTGAACACCAGCGATGTGCGCTCCTTGAACACCTCATCGCCATCCTTGAGCTCGCCCTTGAAACTGATCGGCCCTACCTGGCGGCAGGCGATCGAGGCCTCGGCGCGATCCTCGGCCAACCCCAGTCCACCCTTCACTCCCCCCGTCTTGGCCCGCGACAGGTAGCAAGTCACACCTTCGACCTTGGGGTCGTCGAAGGCTTCCACGACGATGCGGTCGTTCGGCCCCAGGAACTTGAAGACAGTGGACACCTGGCCGATTTCCTCGGCGCCAGCAAGCATCGGCAACCCAAGGGCTGCCACGACAAACAGTTTCTTCAGCATGTTCATACCAGCACCAGATTGTCACGATGCACCAGCTCAGGCTCGGCGCTATAACCCAGGATAGTCGCGATGGCGTCGGAGGATTGCCCAATGATCTTCTGCGCTTCCAGGGCACTGTAGTTAGCCAGGCCCCTGGCCACTTCCAACCCGTCAGGGCCCACGCACACCACCATCTCGCCACGTCGGAAGCTGCCCTGGATGGCCTTGACGCCCACTGGTAGCAAACTCTTGTTGGCCTGGCGCAGCGCCTGTACCGCTCCCTCGTCCAACACCAGCGTGCCGCGGGTCTGCAGATGACCCGCCAGCCACTGTTTACGGGCTGCCAGCATGCCGCGCTCAGGCGACAGCAAGGTGCCCAACCGCTCACCGGCCTTGAGACGATCGAGCACGCGCTCGATGCGCCCGCCAATGATGATGGTATGGGCACCAGAGCGTGCCGCCAGGCGTGCAGCGCGCAGCTTGGTCTGCATACCGCCGCGCCCCAGTGCACCACCGGTGCTGCCCGCCACGGCGTCCAGCGCCGGGTCATCGGCACGGGCTTCGAAGATCAGTTGCGCATCGGGGTTGTTGCGCGGGTCGGCATCGAACATGCCGTCACGGTCGGTCAGGATCACCAGCAGGTCGGCTTCCACGAGGTTAGCCACCAACGCCGCCAGAGTGTCGTTGTCACCGAAGCGAATCTCGTCGGTCACCACTGTGTCGTTTTCGTTGATCACCGGCACCACGCCCAGCTCGACGAGGGTGCGCAGGGTGCTGCGCGCATTGAGGTAGCGTTTGCGGTCGGACAGGTCGTCATGGGTCAGCAGGATCTGCGCGGTATGCTTGCCGTGCTCGCCAAAACTCGACTCCCAGGCCTGCACCAGGCGCATCTGGCCGATGGACGCTGCTGCCTGCAGCTCGTTCATCGCACTGGGGCGTGACGTCCAGCCCAGCTGGCTCATGCCGGCAGCCACGGCGCCCGAGGAGACCAGCACCAACTCCACGCCCGCCTCACGCAGCGCGACCATCTGCTCGACCCACACGGCCATGGCGCCGCGATCGAGGCCTTTGCCATCGGCGGTCAGCAGCGCACTGCCAATCTTCACGACCCAGCGCCTGGCGCCCGTCACCTTGCTTCGCATCGTCTTCCAACCTATGTCGAATCTGTAGATACCGTGGATACAAAAACGCCGCTCAAGCGAGCGGCGTTTAGTGTACTGCAACCGATCAGTCGCGCACGTAAATGATTTCCGGACCGTCTTCGTCGTCCTCGAAATCATCATCCCAGTCATCGTCATCGCCGATGTCGTGCACGCTCTTGACACCGGTGCGGCGCAAGGTGCGGGCATCGTCCAGGGCCTGCAACTGGGCGCGAGCCTCGTCCTCAATGCGTTGGTCGAGGTCAGCCAGCTCCTCGGCATAGGCCGGGTCGTTGGCCAGGCGGTCGGCGCGGTCTTCGAGGTAGCGCATCAGGTCGTGGCTGAGCTTTTCGGTACCTTGCTTGGAGATGGCCGAGATCACATACACAGGGCCCTCCCATTGCAGGCGCTCGACCACTTCCTTGACCCGCTCGTCGCGCTCGTCGTCCATGACCATGTCGGCCTTGTTCAGCACCAACCAGCGCTCACGCTCAGCCAGCGACGGGCTGAAGCGGGTCAGCTCGTTGACGATGACTTCGGCGGCATCGGCCGGGCTGCTCTCGTCCAGCGGCGCCATGTCCACCAGGTGCAGCAGAACACGGGTACGCGCCAGGTGCTTGAGGAAGCGAATGCCCAGGCCAGCACCGTCGGAGGCACCTTCGATCAGCCCAGGAATGTCGGCGATGACGAAGCTTTTCCAGCGGTCGACACTGACCACGCCCAGGTTTGGCACCAGGGTGGTGAACGGGTAATCGGCCACTTTCGGCTTGGCGGCCGATACCGAGCGGATGAAGGTGCTCTTGCCCGCATTCGGCAGGCCCAGCAGGCCTACATCGGCCAGCACTTTCATTTCCATCTTCAGGTCGCGCTGATCACCCGGTTTGCCTGGAGTGGTCTGGCGCGGTGCGCGGTTGGTACTGGATTTGAAACGGGTGTTGCCAAGGCCGTGCCAGCCGCCCTGAGCGACCATCAGCTTCTGCCCCGGCTTGACCAGGTCACCGATCACTTCCTGCGTGGAGGCATCGATGACCGTGGTGCCCACCGGCACACGCAGGAACAGGTCTTCACCCTTCTTGCCGGTGCAGTCGGTGCTGCCGCCATTGGCGCCGCGCTGAGCTTCGTGGTGACGGGTGTAGCGATAGTCGACCAGGGTGTTGAGGTTCTCGTCTGCCACCATGAACACCGAACCACCGTCACCGCCATCGCCGCCGTTGGGGCCACCGTTCTCGATGAACTTCTCGCGACGGAAGCTCATGCAACCGTTACCGCCGTCACCGGCTTTGACCCGAATGGATACTTCGTCAACAAACTTCATTCAAAAACCGCCTCTCGCCTTCCGACGAGTTGAACACTGATAAACATGAGGCTCTTGCAAAAATGAGCGCGGCGGCCCCGTACGACCGTAGAAACCCACGCCGGCAACCCATACAAACAGCTTTGCAAGAGGCTCACCACAAACGAAAAAGCCCCGTCGCATGACGGGGCTTCTGGAGCGACGTCGCGATTAGGCTGCGACGATGCTCACGTAACGGCGGTTGAACTCGCCTTTCTTCTCGAACTTGATCACGCCTTCGATCTTGGCGAACAGGGTGTGATCTTTACCGATGCCCACGCCGTAGCCTGGGTGGAATTCGGTGCCGCGCTGGCGGACGATGATGTTGCCTGGCTTGATAACCTGGCCGCCATACATCTTCACGCCAAGGCGTTTCGATTCTGAGTCGCGACCGTTACGAGTACTACCACCAGCCTTCTTGTGAGCCATGGTTCAATTCTCCAAATAAATTCAGGGGATCTAGGGGATTAAGCCTGGATGCCGGTGATTTTGATCTCGGTGAACCACTGGCGGTGGCCCATGCGCTTCATGTGGTGCTTACGACGACGGAACTTGATGATGCGAACCTTGTCGTGGCGGCCTTGCGAAACGACTTCGGCCACTACTTTAGCGCCAGCAACAACTGGAGCACCGATGGTGACTTCTTCACCGTTGGCGACCAGCAGAACGCGATCGAAAGTCACGGACTCGCCAGTGGCGACTTCCAGTTTCTCGACCTTGAGGAATTCACCTTCAGCGACTTTGTACTGCTTGCCGCCGGTAACGATTACTGCGTAAGACATGGTATTTCTCCGATAATCCTGCTCACCCAGCGCTTTATATGATGAGTATTGGCTGGCATGGCTGCACAGGGCTGGAACGGCCCGGCGCAATTGCGTAAGGCAGGTGCTGCCCAGGAAGTTAGGGTGCGCGATTGTACGCAACACAGGTTTTGCTTGCAAGTGCAGCGCCCGACCGACTGGCACCGTGCCTTGACACACCGGGACCCGCAACCTAGCATGCCGCGCAACCTCACTGGAGCAGCCGATGCAACCCCAAACCTTCTACCGTGCGGTGGCTGACGATTTCAGCGCCGTCGACGAGATCATCAAGAAGCAGCTGACCTCGCGCGTGCCGCTGGTATCGAAGATCGGCGACTATATCACGTCGGCCGGTGGCAAGCGCCTGCGCCCATTGCTGGTGTTACTGTGCGGCAAGGCCCTGGGCCACCGGGGCGACGACCTGCGGCTGCTGGCGGCAACCATCGAATTCCTGCACACCGCCACCCTGCTGCACGATGACGTGGTCGACATGTCGGGCATGCGCCGCGGCCGCTCCACGGCCAACGCCCTGTGGGGCAACGCCCCAAGCGTGCTGGTCGGTGATTTCCTCTATTCCCGCTCGTTCGAGATGATGGTCGAGCTGGGGTCGATGCCGGTCATGCAGATCCTGTCCAGGGCGACCCGGGTCATTGCCGAGGGTGAAGTGCTGCAGCTGTCGCGGGTTCGCGACGCCAGCACCACCGAGGACGTCTACATGGACGTCATCCGCGGCAAGACCGCCATGCTGTTCGAAGCCTCCACCCACAGTGCTGCGGCCCTGGCCCAGGCTTCCGATGCCCAGCGCGAGGCCTTGCGCATGTTCGGTGACCACCTGGGCGTGGCCTTCCAATTGGTCGACGACCTGCTCGACTATGAAGGTGACGCCGAGGCACTGGGCAAGAACGTGGGCGACGACCTGGCCGAGGGCAAGCCCACCCTGCCCTTGATCTACACCATGCGCGAGGGCACTGCCGAGCAAGCAGCGCTGGTACGCCAGGCCATCCAGAAAGGCGGCCTTGAAGACCTGGAGCAGATCCGCGCTGCGGTAGAAGCATCGGGTGCGCTCAAGTACACCGCAGCCCTGGCGCAGGATTACGTCAAGCGCGCCATCGAGTGCCTGGAAGTGCTCCCTGCCAGCGAATACCGGGATGCGCTGGTCGAACTCAGCCAGTTCGCCGTCGCACGCACTCACTAACGGCACGTCCCTTCCCCACACGCGGTTCGTCCCTCGAACCGCTGCGGACTTTTGTCCGGACATAATCACTTCTGAAACCAGACCTTCTACAATGGCGGCTTTTTCCGCCTGTCTGTTCGAGGAACCCAAGTGAGTACGTTGCCACCCTGCCCCAAATGCAATTCCGAATACACCTACGAGGATGGCACGCAGCTGATCTGCCCTGAATGTGCCCACGAGTGGTCGGCCAGCGGCGAAGCCGAATCTGCCAATGACGACGTGGTGAAAAAAGATTCCGTCGGCAATGTGCTACAGGACGGCGACACCGTGACCGTGATCAAGGACTTGAAGGTCAAGGGCTCGTCCCTGGTGGTCAAGGTCGGCACCAAGGTCAAGAACATCCGCCTGTGCGACGGTGACCACGATATCGACTGCAAGATCGACGGTATTGGCGCGATGAAGCTGAAATCGGAATTCGTGCGCAAGGTCTGATTTCATCCAGATCCGCCAATTGGTTCTTGCTATTTTGATAATAAGAATTATTCTCATTGGAAAGTTATCCAAGGAGAATAGTCATGACTTATCTGATCGATGCCTGGCTGGACCGCCCTCACCCATACCTGCGCATTCTTCATCGGGAGACCGGTGAGGTGTGCGCGGTGCTCGAAGCAGAGGCGCTGGATGAACTGCGCGACCAGGGCGACCTGGACCTGCGCGGGCTGAATTCGAATGAGCCTGGGGTACTGAAGGAGCTGGTGCGCAACCTGTTTCTGTTCTGCTACGCACGGGCGTTGCGCCCGATGGGGACAGACTGGAACTGACACATCTGGCGAGCTGGGAAAGGGCCGCAATGCGGCCCCAGCGGTATTACAGAACGTCGAGCAATTCGACGTCGAACACCAGTACGCTGTGCGGCGGGATGCTGCCGACACCCTGGGCACCGTAGGCCAATTCGCTTGGCACATACAGGCGCCACTTGCTGCCGGCGCTCATCAATTGCAGGGCTTCGGTCCAACCTGCGATCACGCCCCCAACCGGGAATTCGGCCGGCTGACCACGATCGTACGAGCTGTCGAACACGGTGCCGTCGATCAGGGTGCCGTGGTAGTGCACACGCACCTGGTCTTCGCGCGATGGCTTGGCGCCTTCACCGGTGTTCAGCGCTTCATACTGCAAGCCCGAATCCAGGGTGACGATGCCGTCGCGCTTGGCGTTGTCGGCCAAGAACTGCTTGCCGGCTGCCGCTGCAGCCTCGGCCTTGGCGGCTGCCTGGGCTTGCATCACTTCACGGATAACCTGGAAGCTGGCCGACAGATCGGCCTCGCTGACGCGGCTGTCTGCACCGTTGAAGGCGTCGGTCAGGCCGGCCACGATCGCTTCCAGGCTCACCCCTGGCGGCGGGTTGTCGCGCAGCTGGCCACCCAGCTGACGGCCGATGCCGTAGCTGACGCGGGTTTCGTCGGTAGACAGGTTGATCTCGGACATTGTCATGCTCCACTGCAGGGCGCAGCGCAGCCACGCCCTTGATGAAAAGGGCGAGCAGCCTAGCATATCGAGAGGCACCTAGCTGCACGCGGCAGACCCCCGCGTGCAGCTGAAGTCGAGGCTAGTGCTTGGTGAGCTTGTCCAGGTAACCCATGCAGAACGCCGAGACCACGAAGGTCATGTGGATGATGACGTACCACATCAGGTAATCGGTGGAGATGTTCTGGGCATCCATGAACACCCGCAACAGGTGGATGGACGAGATGGCCACGATCGACGCAGCCACCTTCATCTTCAGCGAGGAGGAGTCCATCTTGCCGAGCCAGTTGAGCTTTTCCTTGCTCTCGTCGATATCCAGCTGCGAAACGAAGTTCTCATAGCCGGAAATCATCACCATGACCAACAGCCCGCCGACCAGCGACATATCGATCAGCGACAGGATCACCAGGATCAGGTCGGCTTCGCTCAAGGCAAAGACGTTGGGCAGGACATGGACCACTTCCTGGAAGAATTTCAGCGCAAGGGCCAGCAGGCCCAGGGACAGGCCGAAGTAGATGGGGGCGAGCAGCCAGCGGGAGGCATACATCGCATTTTCGAGAATACGTTCCATGGAGGATGGGGACTCGTAGGTGGCTGGAAAAACGACCGCGAGTATAGCCAGCCGCCTCATGCAGCAAAAGCTGGATGACCGTCCCGGCCTGTTCAGGTCTCAGGATGGAACTGGTAGTCGCCCAGGTTTTTGGTGCGCTCGCCGTTCATGCGCCGCAACTGCGCCTGCAGGTGCAGGCACCAGATGGGCGGGTCTTCGTTGAGCTGATACCCGTGCAGGGTCAGGCTGTCGACGATGGCATTGAGCACGGACTCGGCCACCTGCGGCCCGTGAAACGGCCCTTGGGCCTTTACTGCCGAGGGTTGCTCACCGGCCATGCCGGCGGCGAACAGCAGTGTCCACATACCGGTATCGCCAGCCAGTGGCCGGATACTGCATTCGATGCGGGTCACAAGGCCCAGGCACTGACGTGTAAGGCTGAGGTTGCGCATGGCCGCGTCCTCCGAAAGCTCCGTTCAGCCCAGCAAACGGGCTGTCTTCATCCTGAACACTGATGTCGTCCTTGGTTCAGCATAGAAGAGCGTCAGCACAAGATGGAAAACCGGCGCCGAACGGTAGCCATTGGCCGCCAGCGCCGGTTTCTTGACTCAAGCAGGCTTGGCTTGCGCGATCACCTCTTCAAGGCGCTCCTTTTCCGCCTTCTCGATGTCTTCCTCACTGATCATCTCGGCAATCTCGCGCAGCCGTTCGACGACGCGTGCATTCACGCTACCCTCGGTGAACTGCCCTTTCTCGTCAGGCACACCCGCCTCCTCGCCTACCAGCAGGCTCAACGCCTCATCTGCCTGGCTGACCGCATACACATGGAAGGTGCCACTCTCGACCGCCTGCAACACACGTTCGTCGAGCATGAGCGTGGCCACGTTGGCGCGCGGGATGATCACCCCCTGCTCACCGGTCAGGCCACGGGCTTCGCAGAGCCTGAAGAACCCTTCGATCTTCTCGTTCACACCCCCGACAGCCTGCACTTCACCGAACTGGTTGATGGAACCGGTGATCGCGAAGCACTGCTTGAGCGGGGTGCGCGAAAGGGCCGAGATCAACGTGCAGGCCTCACCTAGCGAGGCGCTGTCGCCGTCCACGTAACCGTAGGATTGCTCCAGGGCGATGCTGGCCGAGATCGCCAGCGGGAATTCCTGGGCATAGCGGCTGCCCAGGTAGCCGGTCAGGATCATTACCCCCTTGGAGTGGATAGGCTGGCCCAGGTTTACCTCGCGCTCGATGTCGACGATACCGCTACCGCCCGGGTACACGGTGGCCGAGATACGCGCGGGCATGCCGAATGCCGAGTCGCCCACCTCCAGCACGGTCAGGCCATTGCACTTGCCGATGGCCGCGCCCTGGGTGTCGATGAGGATGATGCCGGCCAGCATGTCGTCCAGCACCCGCTGCGAGACCCGCCCGGTGCGTGTGGCCTTGGCCTTGAGTGCACGTTCGATATGGCCAGCATCGGTCATTTCGTCGTTGGCCAGCTGACGAATGAAGTCGGCCTCGCTGACCAGCTGGAACAGGTCGCCGATCCGGGCCGAGAGCCGTGCCTGGTTTTCAGCCAGGCGAGCGCTGTAGGTCGCTAGCCGGGCCACGGCGTCGCTGGTCAAGGGCGCCATGCCCTCCTCGTTGGTACGGGTGCGCAGCAGTTGGGCGAACTGCTCCAGGTTCTCGTCGACCATGGGCATGTCTTCGTCGAAATCCACCAGCACCCTGAACATCTCCTGAAAGTCCGGGTCGTGGTCCTGCAGCGCGTAATACAACTGACGCGAGCCGATGATCACCAGCTTGACGTTGAGCGGGATCACCTGCGGGGTAAGGCTGACGGTCGCCACCCGGCCAAGCTCGCCCAAGGGTGACTCCATCTTGAGCTTGCGCGATTGCAGGGCGCGCTTGAGCGCATCCCAGACAAAGGGCTCACCCAGCATTTTCTCGGCTTCCAGGATCAGGAAGCCGCCGTTGGCCCGGTGCAGGGCTCCCGGACGCAACTGCCGGTACGACGTGTAGAGCGCGCCCTGGTCGGTGCTGTACTCGATGCGACCGAACAGGTTGTCGTAGGTCGGGTGCGGCTCGAACACCACCGGCGCCCCGCCGTCATGATGATGGCCCACGACCAGGCTGGGTGCGTACTGCTCCTCGAGCATCTTGCGCGCCACGGCGTCTGTCTTGCTGTCCTCGACCAGTTGCTCGACCACCGTGCGCAACAGGTTCAGTTGCACCGATTGCAGGTAGGCACACACGGCAGCGTTCTCGGCGTACTTTTCCGACAGCGGTGCGAGCAAAGGCTCAAGTGCCAAGGTAATGGTTTCTTCGTTGAGCTGGCGCAACTGGTTGTTCGACTCACGCTTCCATTGCGGAAGGCTGGCCAGCTCTTCGTTCAAACGCTCCTCGAGCAGGGCGATGTCTTCGTGAAACTGTTCGCGCACGTGCTCAGGCAACTGGGCGAACTCGGCCTCATCCAGGGCCTTGCCGTCTGCCATCGGCGTGAAGGCCACGTTGCTGGCATCGCGGTACAAGGCCACGTCCTTTTCCAGCGAAGCGCGCTCGATCACATCCAGCGCGCGGTCGTAGCGCTGGTTGAAGGCGCGGTCGATGGCGCCTTTTTTCTGCTGGTACGAGGGGTGTTCGAACACGGCCGGGAATGTCGCCAGCAAGTTGTCGATCAACCCGTTCATGTCAGCGATGAAGTCCCCGGCACTGCCCGATGGCAATTCCAGGGCTCGCGGCTCGCGGGTGTCGTCAAAATGGTTGACGTAAAGCCAGTCGGATGGGGTCTGCTGACGCTTGCCCTCCGCCTTGAGGTAACGCTTGACGAACGAGAACCGGCCGGTACCGGGCTCGCCCATCACGTATACGTTGTAGCCGGGGCGCGGCATGGCCACGCCGAATTGCAGGGCCTCGACAGCACGCTCCTGGCCCAGTACGCCGCGAAACGGCTCCAGATCGTCCGTATTGGTGAAAGCAAACTGCTCGGGAGAGAAACGCCGGGTGAGGGCTTCAGGCGCAAGACGCAGGCGCGCAGCGACAGGATCGGGCATTGGGTTTCCTTACTTCGGCGGGGCAGATACGCAGCATTCTGGCGCTGCCTGCGCGCGGGTTGCAAGGCTCCTCGGGATTTATGTCGCAGGCGCGACGGTGTCTTGTACAAGCAAATTTTTCGCAATCGGTAACGCAACCTTTGGAACATGCCTAAACTCCAACTTGCGCGGGTGGGTGAAATGCTTTCCCGACCTGGCACCCGAGTTGCCAGAAACCTGACCCTTGGTTTAAGTCAAATAGAGAATAAATGCTATGAAACGGATTCTTCTGGGTACTCTGTTCACCGTCGCTTCGCTCAACGCCATGGCCGACGCGCCAGGCGGCCCGAATTGCGGCTGGGGCAACATGCTGTTCGAAGGCCAGCGCGGCACTCCGGCACACTTCCTGGCTTCCACCACCAACGGCACTTCCGGTAACGCCACCTTCGGCATGACCTCCGGCACCAACGGCTGCTCCACCAAGTCTGCACTGACCTACGGCGGCAAATCGTGGTTCGCCATGAACGGCATGATGAACGAGCTTTCCGAAGACATGGCCATGGGTCAGGGTGAAGCACTGACCACCTACGCCGTGGTACTGGGCGTGGCGCCGGAAGACCGTGCGCACTTCGCATCGGTCACCCACGATCACTTCAACCAGATCTTCAGCAGCGCCGATGTCAATGCTGAAACCGTGCACAGCAACACCCTGGCCGTTCTGAAGAACGACCCACGCCTGGCCAAGTACGCTACCGAAGCCTAAACGCGCGTTTCCCGCCCCGGCTCCGGGGCGGGTCTCTCTTTCTTCGGCATCGTCTGGAAGTAGTTGCCCGATATGCTCAAACGCCTTGCCTCTCTGGCGCTGTTGTTCTGCGCCCCTGTTCAAGCTGCGCCGATGCTGGATCAAGGCCGTCTCCAGCAACTGGCCAGTACCCCCTACTGGATTGCTTTGGGCCATTACGAAACCGGTAAGCTCGGTGGCTGGCGCAGCTACGTAGACGATGACGCATTCTTCCTTGCCCACGATGGCGCACACCATCCGGACCGTGAGCTGAAAGCGACGGTGCAGGCGCTGTATGCCCCGGCAAGCCTGGGCGACAAGCACGCTCAGTGTGTATTCCCGGCCCGCACTCGCTGGCTGAAAGAGCAACTTGGCCTACAGGATTTGCCGCAACCCCAGTGCCAGGAATTCAAGACTTGGTACCAGTCGATCGACCCGCACAGCGCTGCGTTGATCTTCCCGGCTGCCTACCTGAACAGCCCCTCGTCGATGTTCGGGCACACGCTGCTGCGCATCGACCAGTCCACTACCCGCAGTGACGCCACCACGCTGCTCAGCTACGCGATCAACTTCGGCGCGTACATCGAAGGCAGCGACAACAGCATTCTGTATGCCTGGAAAGGGTTGGCCGGTGGTTATCCCGGCCTGTTCGCGCTGATGCCCTATCAGGAGAAACTGTCGGAATACCGCAGCCTGGAAAACCGCGACCTGTGGGAATACCAGCTAGACCTCACGCCGGAAGAAACAGGCCGCATGGTCGAGCACGTCTGGGAACTGAAACAGATTCAGTTCGACTACTTCTTCTTCGACGAGAACTGCTCCTATCGCCTGCTGGAGTTGCTGCAGGTGGCTCGGCCAGGCCTGGACCTGACCTCGCAGTTCCCGCTGACCGCCATACCGACCGACACCGTGAAGGCAGTGAAACAATCGGGCTTGGTCGCCAGTGAACTCTACCGTCCCTCGCGCGAGCGCGAACTGCTGGCGCGTGCAGCGCCGCTGGATCATGACGAGAAACGCCAGGTGCTGGCCGTAAGCGCCGACACTGCGCAATTGCAAAACCCCGCGTTCAAGGCCCTGCCCCGCGAGCGGCAGGCCTTGATACAAGACGCTGCCTACCGCCTTGAGCGTTACCGCGCCAATGGCCAGGAACGTGACCCCGGCCAGGCCAAGCGCAGCTTCGAACTGCTACGCGCGATCAACACCAACCCGCCGCCGCCGTTGGCCATCGAGCGCCCGGGGTTGCCCGAGGACGGCCATGACTCGCGTACCTGGCAGTTGGGCGTGGGCACGCGCGAAGACCGCGCCTATGCCGAATATGGCCTGCGCATGGCTTACCATGATCTCAACGACAACGCCTACGGCTTCCCATTGGGGGCGCAGATCGAGATCTTGCAACTGAAAGTGCGCCAGTACGAAGGCAATGACTGGCAAGTGCAACGCCTGGACCTGGCGACCATTCGTTCGCTGACACCGCGCAACGAACTGCTCAAGCCCTGGTCGTGGCAAGTGGCCGGCGGCCTTGAGCGGGTGCCGGGCAAACACGATGACGAGGTGCTGGTGAGCCACGTCAATGGTGGCGCCGGTGGCACCTGGCAGCTGGGTGATGACTTGCTGGGCTTTGCACTGGGTACAGTCCGTGTAGAACACCACAACGACTTCGCGCAGTTCATCGCACCTGCCGCAGGTTTCAATGGCGGGCTGCTGTGGCGCAATGGGCTTGGCAACATGACGCTGGAGGCCAAGGGCGATTACTTCACCAATGGCGAAGTGCGCCGTAGCGTCAGCCTGAACCAGCAGTGGGAAATCAGCCAGAACCTGGGGCTGCGCCTGAGTGCCTCGCGCCAGTTCAGCCACCTGTCCACGGCGCAGAACGAGGTGATGCTGGAAGTGAAGTGGTATCACTACTGAGGGTCTGGTCTGGTGTGAAAGCGTTCATGTTTACGGCGATGTTCCGGCCTGTGGCCCGCCTCAACCAGTCTTTGACACGGTTTTGACAGCACGCCCACAACTGGCCCTCTAGACTTCACCTGGACGGCATGAGGGCAAGGTCTATGTGGCGGTTCTGGTTGGGTCTGTGCGTGGCGATGCTGCTGTCGGGGTGCGAAACGACTCACGAGCAGATGCTTGGCCAGGGGTTTCCCCCTGCCTACGCCGATGGCTTCGAGGACGGGTGCAGCAGCGGCCGTCAGGCCGCGGGCGTGCCGGCAGGTGATTTTCGCAAGAACGTGCCGCGCTACCTTCAAGAACGGCAGTACGAGTCCGGCTGGGACGATGGCTTTCGCCAATGCCAGGCCATGCAGGAGCGGGCCGAACAGCAGCGCTACCACGAGCGTTTCTGGGACGAACGGGACCGTGAGTGGCAGCAGGAGAAAGACCGCGGCGCTGCCCGCGCCTGGCGTTGAAGACGTCGCAGGTGGGCATTGCTTGAAACCCCGCCCCTGCCATGATGGTCTTCTGCACAAGGAGGCACTCATGAGCCGAGCATTTGTCAACGAAGACCAGGCCGCCGCCCAGGCCGACCAACCCGTCGAGCGGCGTGTCAGCGACCAGCCCAATTACGTCACCGCCAACGGCCTGCGCCAACTGCAGCAACGGCTGACCGAACTCAATACGTTGCGCAGTGAGTTGCAGGCTCAGGGCGAGCGTGCCGACAAACAGCGATTGGCCGAAATCGAGCGTGATCTGCGGTATTTCGCCGCGCGGGTACACAGTGCCCAAGTGGTGCCGACAGCCCTGTCCACCGAAAAAGTGCAGATAGGCAGCCGCGTCAGGTTCATCGACGATCAGGACCAGGAACACTTGGTGTGCCTGGTAGGCGAAGATGAGGCTGACGCGGCGCGTGGATTGATCAACTGGGGCTCACCCCTGGGCAGGGCCTTGCTGGGCGCAGCCCCGGGAGATGAGGTGACATGGCGCCGCCCCGTCGGTGAACAGGCTATCGAGATCATTGAGATCGAAGGGGCGGGCTGACAGCCCACCGCAGCCGACCCGGCGAGACCTCTCAATATGCCTGTAACTGGTGTGCCGACGATGGGCTGCCAAGCCTCACGCGATCAGACGACCCCTTGGGCCAGCATCGCATCGGCCACCTTCACGAAGCCCGCAATGTTGGCCCCTTTGACATAGTTGACCCGGCCATCGCCCTCTTCACCATAGTGAACGCAGGCGTGGTGAATCGACTGCATGATGCCATGCAGCTTGCTGTCCACTTCGCCAGCAGTCCACAGCAAGCGCATGGCGTTCTGCGACATTTCCAGGCCCGACACCGCAACGCCACCCGCGTTGGACGCCTTGCCCGGCGCATAGAGGATGCCAGCTTCAAGGAAGATGTCCACAGCCGCCAGGGTCGTGGGCATGTTGGCGCCTTCTGCGACGCAGATACAGCCGTTGGCCAACAGTGCCTTGGCATCCTCGACGTCCAGTTCGTTCTGCGTCGCGCATGGCAGCGCGATGTCGCAGGCCAGGCTCCACGGCGTCTTGCCCTTGCGGAACTCCAGGCCGAATTGCCCGGCCAGCTCGCTGATGCGGCCGCGCTTGACGTTCTTGAGGGTCATCACCGCTTCCCACTGCGCGTCGGTGAGGCCCGCTTCGGCGTACAAGGTACCTTCGGAATCAGACAGCGAGATCACCTTGCCCCCCAGGTCCATCACCTTGCGCGCGGCGTATTGCGCGACGTTGCCCGAGCCCGAGATCGCCACGCGACGGCCGTCGATGCGCTGGTCCTGGCGCTTGAGCATCTCCTCGGCAAAATACACACAGCCATAGCCCGTGGCTTCCGGACGAATCAGGCTGCCGCCATAGGTCATGCCCTTGCCGGTCAGCACGGAGGTAAACTGGTTGGCCAGACGCTTGTATTGCCCGAACATATAGCCGATCTCGCGCGCCCCTACCCCGATGTCCCCGGCTGGAACATCGCAGTCGGCACCGATGTGACGGTACAGCTCGCTCATGAAGGCCTGGCAGAAGCGCATCACTTCGGCGTCGCTCTTGCCCTTGGGATCGAAGTCAGACCCACCCTTGCCACCGCCCATGGGCAGCGAGGTCAGGGAGTTCTTGAAGACTTGCTCGAATGCGAGGAATTTCAGAACACTGAGGTTCACCGAAGGGTGGAAGCGCAGGCCGCCCTTGTAGGGGCCAATGGCGCTGTTCATCTGGATACGGTAACCGCGGTTGACCTGAACCTTGCCGTGATCGTCCACCCACGACACCCGGAACAACACTGCACGCTCAGGCTCGACCATGCGCTCGAGAATGCCCGCTTGCAGGTAGTGAGGGTTGGCTTCCAGAAAGGGCCACAAGGTGCGCAGCACTTCTTCGACGGCCTGGTGAAACTCGGGTTGGCCAGGGTCACGCTGTTGCAGGCGTGCAAGGAAATTGTCGACGGATTCGATCATGGTAGACATCTCACCAAGAGGATTGGACTTATTGGTTTTTCCCGAATGTACCAAGAAGCAATTGCCCTGTAACAGGGCGAAATGTCGTTTTATTGAAATAATTTGGTGCGTTTTATGTAAATGTATACAAACCGCTAAGACGGCAACTCAGGCGTGGCCCACTAGATGTCAGCTACCAGAAGGCCTGCCGTAGCCCTTCATGACCTATGGACAGAATCCGAACAAATTGTGAAGCACGCACGAAAATGGGGCCCCTGAGGGCCCCATTTCTGTGCAGCAGACGCTGGCTTATTGCGCCAGCTTCTTGTGACGCACACGGTGCGGCTGTGCGGCGGCATCGCCCAGGCGCTTCTTGCGATCGGCTTCGTACTCGGTGTAGTTGCCTTCGAAGAACACCACGTTCGAGTCGTCTTCGTATGCCAGGATGTGAGTCGCGACGCGGTCCAGGAACCAACGGTCGTGGGAAATCACGATGGCGGCGCCGGGGAAGTCCAGCAGTGCCTCTTCCAGGGAACGCAAGGTCTCGACGTCGAGGTCGTTGGACGGTTCGTCGAGCAGCAGGACGTTGCCGCCCTCTTTCAAGGTCAGGGCCAGGTGCAGACGGCCACGTTCACCGCCCGAGAGGTCCTTGACGAACTTCTGCTGGTCGCCACCTTTGAAATTGAAGCGGCCCACGTAAGTGCGCGACGGGATTTCGTAGTTGCCGATACGGATCATGTCCGAGCCGTCGGAAATCTGCTGGAACACGGTCTTGGCGCCGTCCAGGTCCTCGCGGCTCTGGTCGACACACGCCAGTTGCACGGTTTCACCGATCTCGATGCTGCCCGAATCCGGCTGCTCCTTGCCCATGAGCATGCGGAACAGGGTGGATTTACCGGCGCCGTTACCCCCGATCACGCCCACGATCGCACCCTTGGGCATGGCGAAGGACAGGTTGTCGATCAGGACGCGGTCGCCATAACCCTTGGTGACGTTCTTGAATTCGATGACCTTGTCGCCCAGACGCGGACCGGCCGGGATGTAGATCTCGTTGGTTTCGCTGCGCTTCTGGAATTCCTGCGACTGCAGTTCCTCGAAACGCTGCAGACGTGCCTTGGATTTGGACTGGCGGGCCTTGGCGCCTTTGCGCACCCACTCCAGTTCTTCCTTCATGGCCTTTTCATGGGCGCTCTGCTGTTTGGATTCCTGGGCCAGACGATCGGACTTGGCTTCCAGCCAGCCCGAATAGTTGCCTTCATAGGGAATACCGGCGCCGCGGTCGAGCTCCAGGATCCAGCCTGCGACGTTGTCGAGGAAGTAACGGTCGTGGGTAATGGCCACCACGGTGCCGGGGAAATCGTGCAGGAAACGCTCGAGCCAGGCGACCGAGTCAGCGTCCAGGTGGTTGGTCGGTTCGTCGAGCAGCAGCATGTCGGGGGCCGACAGCAGCAGGCGGCACAGGGCGACACGGCGCTTCTCGCCACCGGAGAGGTGCTCGATGCGTGCATCCCAGGCCGGCAGGCGCAGCGCGTCGGCGGCGACGTCCAGCTGGCGTTCCAGGTTATGCCCGTCGGCGGCCTGCAGGATGGATTCGAGCTTGGCCTGCTCGGCAGCCAGCTTGTCGAAGTCGGCGTCCGGCTCGGCGTAGGCCGCGTAGACCTCGTCAAGACGCGCCTGGGCGTCCTTGATGACGCTGACGGCTTCCTCGACCACCTCACGGACCGACTTGCTCGGGTCCAGCTGAGGCTCCTGGGGCAGGTAGCCCACGTTGATGTCAGGCATCGGACGGGCTTCGCCGTCGAATTCCTTGTCGACGCCCGCCATGATCCGCAGCAGCGTCGATTTACCTGCGCCGTTGAGGCCCAGCACGCCGATCTTGGCGCCAGGGAAGAACGACAGGGAAATGTTCTTCAGGATTTCCCGCTTCGGCGGCACGACCTTGCTCAGCCGATGCATGGTGTAGACGTATTGAGCCAAAACCAAGCCCTCTAATTCAGATAGGTAAAGACATCGACGATCGCCCCAGCGGGTCGGCCAGGGGTCGGGTGTCGTTGAACAAAGTGGACCATTCTACGCCAACGCGCAGTATTTGATAGGAGGCGCCGCGCCGGCGGCGCAGGCCTGAAGCGGTGGTCCGGCAGCAGCGGCCTTGCCCTGTAGTCGCGCCTGGCGAGCAGCCCTTGTTCAGACGTGACGCTGGCGCGCCTTGCCCCGTGGCAG
>NZ_DIMK01000011.1:0-22059 GCF_002425525.1 Pseudomonas sp. UBA5568
AGTGCGCAAGATCGGCCTGGAACTCGGCCTGCCCTACGACATGGTCTACCGCCACCCATTCCCAGGCCCGGGCCTGGGTGTGCGCATCCTGGGTGAAGTGAAGAAAGAATACGCCGACATTCTGCGTCGCGCGGACCATATCTTCATCGAAGAGCTGCGCAAGGCTGATTGGTACCACAAGACCAGCCAGGCCTTCGTGGTGTTCCAGCCAGTGAAATCGGTTGGTGTGGTCGGTGACGGCCGTCGCTACGCCTGGGTCGTCGCCCTGCGCGCCGTCGAGACCGTGGACTTCATGACCGCGCGTTGGGCTCATCTGCCTTACGAACTGCTGGAAACCGTGAGCGGCCGTATCATCAACGAGATCGACGGTATCTCGCGGGTGACCTACGACGTGTCGAGCAAGCCGCCGGCGACGATTGAGTGGGAGTGATCCTGCGTCCGGTATAGCCCGGCACGATCTAGCAAAAAATGCCCTGAAGCCCGCGTAATTGCGGGCTTTTGGCTTTTTGCGTTTGGCAAATTCGGATAGAGTTCTGCATCGCCAAGCACGGTGTTTGTGTGACATGGTACGGGGTATTGACTGCATCTAATGCCATGCATGACGCTCAATACCATGTCGTTTGCCTCAGTATTGACACTGTATCGAAAGTCAGGGCCTGGCTCGCGGCGCGTCCGCGCTACAACATGCACTTCACACCGACTCCGGCCTCGTGCCTGAATGGGGTCGAGCGCTTTTTCTCAACGCTGAGCGAGAAATGGATCAAGCGGCAGGCACAGGTTAGCGTCAAGATCTAGAAGCATCGATTGAGCACTACTTGGAAACGTCAACCAGACTCCGAAACCATTCCGGTGGCATGAGAAGGCTGGTGACAGCCTCCTCTCAGTCGCTCGTGCAGCAAGCGCGCTGGGCAAATGATGTTTCCATGATACTTATGAAGCACCACACGAGTGCCCTGAACGGGTAGTTCGTTATCTTTTTGAATAAATAGCCCAACGATTCAGAGGCTTTTAGATTAACGAACTACCCAGGCGGAACACGGGTCTTTGCTATTTAGTCCTTGATATTCCAATGGCCAATATTCGTCTTGTCATCCATGAACCTCAAGACCCCCCCCTCAATACTCAATGGCCTACCCGTCCCAGGCTCTCTTTGCCAGATCTCGTAATAATCGCCCTTGTCGACGAACGTCACGGGGTCGAACTTTTTACTGTAGGGCCTCACCCATCCTTTTGTGCTATCGATGTACTGACCCTTCAAGTGCTCGCAGGCAACCTTAAGGTAACCACCCCAGTTACCGTCTTTTTCCCAGCTGTCTACAACTTCAACCCATAACGTAGACCTTAATTTGCCTTCGGTGTGATCTGTGCGAAAGGCGCGTCCATATCTGTCCTTATTGTAGATTGCACCCGCCGTCGTCTTGGCTACATCGCCACCGTCAAGACCGATACCTAGCCCATCATCATCGGTGAACCTCACAATGGCTTTAGAGTTATTCTCGTCATAGCCAAAGTAAAGTTTAAAGGCAGACTCTCTTCGCTTTCCCATAAGACACCTCTATCCTGTTGATGAATGTTACAGCTGTGGAAAAAGACAGTATTTTCATGCCCCAGCGTCATTGTTA
Source organism: Pseudomonas sp. UBA5568 (assembly GCF_002425525.1). Taxonomy (NCBI): domain Bacteria; kingdom Pseudomonadati; phylum Pseudomonadota; class Gammaproteobacteria; order Pseudomonadales; family Pseudomonadaceae; genus Pseudomonas; species Pseudomonas sp. UBA5568. The sequence continues at coordinate 1,623 of NZ_DIMK01000011.1, forward strand.
ATGACGCAGAAGACAAAATCGAACTCATTGAAAAATAGACGCGTGCAGCCTGTCTAGGTTTTCAAGTCTGTCTTTCGTCGTACCTAACGTAATGCGCCCTTATAGATTTTCATACTGGCAAAAATATCAGTTGATTAACCGCCGTGTTAGCGTAATGGCCGCGGAGAGGAAGTCGCCGGTCAAGTCCTGCAGTGTGATGACGCCTGACCGCCTTACCCTGAGGGCCCCGATACCTGAAGACATCACGAACATGACATTCCGGCACCTACTGGAATAGCATCCACTGACCTGCGCGAGGCTCGCGGTCATTAACGGTTATCTTCAAGATAAAGGCCTGTCGCTACTTCCCGAATGCAAGTGCTGATGCATGATGGGGGTGTCGTTTGGCTGGCGGCGCGCCGGTTGAACCAAGGCAAATTCAACGGGTCGCTCGTGTAGCAAGAGCGCTGGGTAATTGATGTTTCCATGGTACTTATAAAACACCCCACTCGCTGCGCAGGTGAAGGTGCATATTGACCGAAGAAGGTGATGTTCGCATGGCTGCGGAACGATGGTCTGACATGTCAGGGGGCTGAGTTCATCGAGCGCTATAGCCTGAACGTTGCGCCGCCAGAAGCGCAGATCTTATCTAGTGCAAGCGTGCTGGAGTGGAACCGCGTCAACGAGATCAAGCATCCGGCCATCCAATTCGATCTGGATGTCCTGGATCCGACTGAGTGTCGCTCGGTCTTCTTCGGCGAGCCTAACCCGGCCTGCGACCCTTACGAGGCTTCCCTGCAGGGAAAATGAGCGTCGCCCAAGGCGTGCGATTAATCAACGGTGTATCCAAGGCGACTGATGTGGTTGGTTTGGGTATCACCGAGCACCTGCCGTGAGACGCCATCACGCTCAAGGGTAGATTGGCTGAGATCCCGATCCTGAAGTAGTTCTCTAGAAAAGAAAGAGCCAGCTTCTGCTGGCTCATTCAAGCCAGTATGGGTTCCCAACTCAGGCGCCATGAATCACCCTTGATCTCATAGCCACTACCATGCATTTGCTCGACTGGCCGAGATTGGCTATTGAGACGACGCAGACGAAAGGCTGCTTTTGGAATAGCGTGGGCGTGATCCACGCCATTTAGCAACAGCGTGTTGGCCACCGAGCTATTGCGCTGAAGCGCTTTCGGCTCCCTTACAGGAGGCCGGAAGGGACGGGGCCGCTTAGCGGCCCCATTTGCATTGGATAACAGCCTTTCACTCAATGCTTGGCTGCCAAGCCCAAGCCCAAGCCCTAACGACCGCCGCGACTCAACCCACCCAGCCGCGCCGAAATCGACTGCATCCCCTTGCCCAACTCCCTGAGCGTACTCGCATCCCGGGCGCCTTCTTCACTGGCCGCATGGATCCGTACCGCCAGCTCGTTGATTTCCTGCGTCACGTGGCTCTGCTCCTGGGCGGCGACGGCGATCTGCTGGGCGCGCTGGACGATGTCGTCGAAACTACCCACGGTGGTGCCCAGGGTCGTGGCCACGCCCACGGCCTGCTGCACCGACTCGCGAGTGCGCTGCGCACCGTGCTGCATGGTGGTGACCGCAGCGTACGATGCCTCGCGTAGATGGGTGATCATTTCCTGGATTTCGTTGGCAGACGTTTGTGTACGGCCGGCAAGCGTGCGCACCTCATCGGCTACCACCGCAAAGCCGCGGCCTTGTTCGCCAGCGCGGGCGGCCTCGATGGCAGCGTTGAGCGCCAACAGGTTGGTCTGCTGGGAGATCGACTTGATCACCTCCAGCACGCCGCCTACGCGCTCGATGTCTTCGCCTAGCTGGGTGATCGCGGTGGCCGCGCCCGAGATGTCGGTCGCCAGGCCTTCGATGGATTCACCGTTGCGACTGACTTGGTCCTGACTCTTCTGCGCCTCGACCAATGAGCTGCGAGCCGTGTCCGAGCAGTCCGTGGTGTTGCGCGCGACCTCATTGGCGCTGGCCGACATTTCGGTGATGGCGGTGGCGAGCAGGGTGTTGTCCACGCGTTGCGCCTCTGCCCGATCGGCCAGGCCAGTGGACAGTTGCGCCAGCTCGTTGGCTTGTTCTTCCAGTGACACCGACTCCTCGGCTATGTGGCGCAGCATGGCCTGCAGAGAGCCGGCGTACTGGTTGACGGCCGTGCGCAAAGCGCCCAGCTCATCATTGCGCACAACGTCTAGCTGAGCACCCGCCTGGCCGCCTTGACCCAGGCTTTCGATTTGCGCCGTGGTTTCGTCGATCTGGGTGAGCAGCCGCTTGCCCGCCAGCCATGCCAGCCCCAGCAAAATGGCCAGTAAGGGCAGCAGGAACAGCAGGATCTGGCCGGTGAGCTTGTTCGCCAGGCCGACAACACGAGCTTCGGGGGTGACCAAGCCAATGCGCCAGCCAGTGCCTTCCATGGTAGCCAGGGTGACGTAGGCCGGCCCATCGAGGCGCGCATCGTTATCCAGATAAAGGGTGGTGGTGCCAGCCGGCTTGCTCGCCAGGCTATCGGCCACTGGCTTGAACCACGGTTGTTCCTGGCTCAGGCCGGCAAGGGTCGGCAAGCCCTTGGCGCTCTTTGCATCGGGGAAGAACAGCAGGTTACCTGAGGCGTCGACCGCAAAGGCGTAGCCACCGGTGACATTGCCGTTGGCCTTGAGGAAGGCCGCAAGGCCGTCGAGCTTCAGGTCAATGGTGGCGACGCCGGCGAACGCGCCTTGGGCGTGATAGGGCACGCTGCACGTCGTCATGGCGACGCCACTGACCGGGTCCTGGTACCCATCCGACCAGACACAGCGGCCCAAGGGCGCGGCTTTGGCGCCGATGTACCAGGACTCAGCCTGATACGGCGCGGTTTGCGCAGCGTTGTACTCGTCCGAGTAATCCAACCCATTGCTGGCGTTGCGTGCCCAGAAAAAACTGCGGCGTTCGGTGCCGGCAACGAAGCTGTTGGGTTCTGGCCACAGCCCGCCGCCTGCAATGGCGGTATCGCCTTGGCTGTCGATCACGTTGGGCAAGTTCGCCTTGATCAGGTTCTCGTCGCGGGGCAGGGTCTCGGCCAGGTGCGCCATCGCAGCCGCGGTGCCCTCGATGCGGTTCACCTGCATGGCCAGCTGGCGGGTGATGGCGCTGGCCGACTGTTCCGCCGCCTCGGTGCCAGCTGCAACCAGTTCAGGCTTGCCGCCCAGGGTCATGACGCTATAGATCGCCAATGCGGTGAGTGCCAGCAACGTCAGGATTCCCAGGGTCATGCGCCCGGAGATGCGATTGGGAAGTAGCGACATGCTGAAGCTCCACAAAATTTAGGTTGGCTTTCATTGATTACGGCAGCCAAGCCCGATAGTTGAGGTGCTACATCATGTTTCGTATGAGCGGACGACCGGTGGCGGCAAAAAGGCTATGAGTCGAGGGGGAATCAGCCAAAGCCGAGCACACTTTCTGATACCCATGAAGCATCGTCATCCTCTCAAACGATAAACGCTGTCCCGGCCGTCTTCAGGCAACGGCGTATCAAGCACCCCTCCCGCCATCGGTAAACCCTGCGCCCATCCCGCGGCCAACACCTGCACGTCCCGCGCTGGGTCGCACGCCCTGACCCTCTCATCGCGCAACCGACACGTCTGGGCATCCGTTGCGAACAAGGCGCGGGCAAAGCCCCGGCCCTGTTCCGAAAGCCGTGCGGTTTTGGGGGCGCGGATCGTTGTAAATACCTCAAACGCCTCGGTGGGCTCGTTGCCGGCAACGGCCAGGCAGCGAGCCAGGTGCCAGGCGTCTTCCAGGGCCTGGCAGGCGCCTTGGCCGGAGGTGGGCAATGGCGCATGCGCAGCGTCGCCGATCAACAGCACGTTCGCGCGGCTCCACGTGTGCAGCGGTTCCAAGTCGTGGACCGCAATTCGCCGGACGGCCTGGATGGGGGTTGCCCGGATGATGCGTGAAACGGGCTCGGGCCATTGGGCGAATTTATGCTCGACCTGCGCCCGGTCATCGGCTTGGCCAGCCCCTTCGTTGGACGAGCATGCTTGCGCGGCGGCCCAATACACCAGGTCAGGTCGAACCGCCACCGCACCGAAGCGCTGCCCCGTTCCCCAGTAATCCTGGATCGACACATCGTCCACCAGTGCGCGCGACCCTTGGGCCACGCCGATCCAGTTCACGAACCCTTGATAGCGCGGGGTGTTGTTGCCCGCGACGAACTTGCGTGTCACCGATGCCATGCGCCCGTCCGCACCGATCAGCACGTCTGGGCGGATGCGTGTGCCGTTGCCGAAGCGGGCCACGGCCTGGCCCTGGGCATCCAGGTCGATGGCAACTGCCTGGCAGCCGAATTCGACTGCGATCCCCGCCCGCCTTGCATGTGCGAGCAACACGTCCTGCAAATCCCGGCGCAGCACCGTTACGGTGGGGTAGCCCATGGTTCGGTCCAGCAGTTCGATATCCAGGCCTCCCAACGCATTGCCGGCTGCATCGTACCGGCGCATGGCAAGGGGCCTGCCGCCGACGGCCTGGATAGCGTGCAACACGCCGAGCTGCTCCAGCACAAAGCTGGCGTTGGGCCAGAGCGTCACGCCGGCCCCTCCGGCTGCCGGTACACTGCGGCGCTCAAAGACCCGTGGGTTGAAGCCCTGCTTGCGCAACGCCAGCGCCGCGCTCAGCCCTGCAATGCCTGCACCCACTATCGCTATGTCCACGTTCCAGCCCTCCTTGTTCATTCACTGCCCCGCGCCAGGTCATTGAGCGCTGGGGGCAAAGGGCAATCGTAGATTTCCCCGTTTCAGATCACTAGCGTGCAAAAATGGGACGTTTTCATACCTCAGGTGGGATAGTCAGTGCGCAATGAGCTCGATCTGAATGCGGTCCGTGTTTATACAGCGGTGGTGGATGAGCAGAGTTTCGTCGGCGCCTCGCGTGTGCTGGCCATGCCGTCTTCGAATGTCAGTCGCCATGTGGCTTCGCTGGAGCGACAGCTCGGCACGCGCCTGCTCGAGCGCAGCACCCGTCATCTGCGCATGACCGAAGCGGGGCGGCTGTTATACGCACGAGCCAAGCCCTTGCTCGACGCTTTGCGCAGCACCCAGGAAGCACTCGGTGCTGTACAGCGCGAGCTGCGAGGTCCATTGAAGCTGTGTATGCCGGGTGAGGCTCCCAGGCTGCTGGCGCCCATCCTGGCCGAATTTTGCAGCCTGCACCCTGGCATCGAGCTTGAGTGCGATACCCGGGTGACTGGGCTGCAAGTGCTGCGTGAGGACGTGGACCTGTGCATCCTCTTTCACCGTGGCCGCCAGGAAGACAGCGAGTTCATCACCTGCGAGCTGGCCTGCTTGCCGAGCATCGTGGTCGCTGCCCCGTCTCTGCTGGCCCGTACAGGTATCCCGCAGCACGTTCGAGCGCTGAAGTCGCTGCCTTGCATCACCACGCTCAGCGCGCTCGGCGGGCAACCCTGGCAGTTTCAAGGTGCCAAGGGCGAAATCGTCAAGGTACCGGTGCGCAGCCGTTACCGCGTCAACAGCGGTGAGCTGGCCGTGGCGGGCGCGCGGCAGGGGATAGGGTTTGCGATTGTGGCGGCTTATCCCTGCCAGGACGATCTGGCGGCTGGCCGGTTGCAGGAAGTGGTACTGGATCTGTGCCCGGCGCCTTTGCAGTTGCTGGCGGCGTATAGCCACCGCCATTCAGTGACGGCGCGGGTGCGCGCCCTGCTGGCGTTCATTCGGGAGCGGTTGGAGGCGATGCACAGCTTGCCAGGCGGTTCTGCCGGCGCAGGTTGATCACGGCGTAAAGCGCGCTCACACCGGCAGGCTGTCACGGCCGAAAAAGCGGCCTGTCAGATCGCCTTCACCTTGACCCATTGCTCGGCCTCAAGCCACGCCCCGATCTCGTTGGGGCGCATCGGCCTGGAGAACAGGTAGCCTTGTGCCCAGGTGCAGCCCAGGGTCTTCAGGGTGTTGAGTTCTGCCGCAGTCTCCACGCCTTCGACGATGCACTCCAGTTGCATGTCCTGACACAGGGCAATCAGCGACTTGACGATTTTCAAGCTGGCCGGGTTGAGCTGGATGCCGGTGACGAAGGTGCGGTCCACCTTCAGCTTGGTCAGCGACAACGCATGGATCTGGCTGAGGCTGGAGTAGCCGGTGCCAAAGTCGTCCAGGGAAATGCCGCAGCCCAATTCACGCAGGCGGCTGATGGCGCGCTGGGCTTGTGGCAGGTCCTGGATGGCTGCGGTTTCGGTGATTTCCAGGTCCAGGTACGCAGGGTCGAACCGGCTGCTCCTGATCAACGCCACGATCTGCTGGGCGGCCTCTTCCGAGCCACAGTCATGGGTAGACAGGTTGAAAGACAGGCGCATGCCTGCAGGCCAACTGGCGGCCGTGTCCAGTGCCTTGGTCAGCAGGGGCAGCGTGAGGCGATTGACCATGCCGATGCGCTCGGCGATCGGGATGAAGTCACTGGGTGGCACATGACCCAGCTCCGGGCTTTCCCAGCGCGCCAGTGCCTCGAACGCAACGGTTCGCTCGCTGCGAATATCCACGATGGGTTGGAACACCATGTGAAACTCGCGATCAAGGTCCGCCCTGCGCAGGGCCTGCTCGGTCAGCCCTTGTCGATTGAGTTGCTGACGATGGGCAGTGCTGAACAGGCACGCCGTGCCAGGGCGATGACGCTTGCTCTGGTACAGCGCGTAGTCGGCATATTCGTACACTTGCGTGGCTGACGATGCCTGATCCGGAAAGGTGGCGATGCCCAGCGACGCACTGATCTGAATGGGGATGTCCACCAGTACGAATGGCTCGCGCATGCGCGTGCAGACCTTCTCGCCAAAGGCGCGTAGCTGCTCGTCATCCAGGGCCTGGGTAATGATCAGGCCGAACTCGTCGCCCCCCAGCCGGCTCAGGTGCACGCTGTCGTCGAGCAACTCGTTGAGGCGCTGACCGACCTGATACAGCAGCCGGTCGCCCACACTGTGGCCATACAGGTCGTTGACTGGCTTGAAACCATCCAGGTCAATCAGCCCCACGGCCAGGCGGGCGCCCTGGTCACCAGCTTGGGTCAACAGCGTGTCGAGCCGGGAGAAGAACTGCCGGCGATTGGCAAGCCCGGTCAGGCTGTCCACGTTGGCCAGCTGCAGGTTTTCCTCGCTGAGCCTGGCCGTTTGCGCCTGCATGTTCACCAGCCGGGTGAAGTCGGTGTATTGCGCCTTGAGGATGACCAGCATGGCGATCGATACCAGCAGCACATCGAGCGCGGTGGCAATGAACGTGATGATGGAGGTGGAGGCGAAAAACACCACGAACGCTGTGTTGACCACAGCGGTAGTGGCCAAGGCCGCTGGCAACAGGTGCATCATGCAGAAAATGCAGCCGATCACGGTGATGGCCATGTAGAAGGCGACATGCGCCCGGGTGTAGCTGTCGCCATAGGGAAACAGCGCCAGCGACCAGGCCGTGAAGGCCACGGCAACGAAGGGTGCGAGCGTGTTGGTGCGTTTGAGTGCCGTGACCATCTGGGCCGGGCTGCGCACGCGCCGGCGGGTACGTACCCACTCTATCCCTCGGACCAGGCCGAACACCGTCATGATCATCGGGCAGTACACCACCAGCCAGCGCGGCGCCATCGTGAAGTGGGTGCCCGCCAGCATCAGCGTGTTGATCAGCAGGATGAAGTACATCATGGGCAGCTGGCGCGACAGCGCGATGTATTGCGCCTTGACCAGGTCGGGGTTGTCCTTGGGTACGGACATCAAAGCTCGCAGGCCGAGTAGTGTTTTTTTCATCAGGCGACGCTCTGAAAGTACAACCAGGTGACAAACCGAACGGATTGCCCTTTTTCAGCTTGAAACGAGCAGGGCGGGACGCTGCTCTCACGGACCGTATCGGCCGATCCTCTGGTTGCTGCAATCGTTCAGACTGGTGGCACTTTGATTTCGTTCCCGCCTGCCAACGCCGCGGTGAGTAGCGCCGGTTATTCCGTGCCGGGGGTGTGGCCGAAATAGGCCTTGTAGGCATGGCAGAAGTTCGCCGGGTTGGCATAGCCGATGTGATAGGCGATCTGCGAGATTTGCCATTTGCGTTCCAGCACCAGGAGGCGTGCAAGCTCCAGGCGCTGTTGGCGAATGTACTGCAGGATCGAACAGCCAAACTGCTGGCTGAAGGCCCGGCGCAGGGTGGTCTCGCTCACTTTCAGCTGTTTGGCCAGGGCGGCGACGGACGGCGGGGCAGTGGGGCTGGTGTCCAGCAGCCGACGCGTTTCCAGTGCCAGGTCGCGGCGGCCACGGTCTTGCTGCAGCTCAGGTGTCGGGGCCTGGCTCGACAGATGGCTGGCCAGCTCCAGCACGATCCCCAGGCTCAGGCTTTCATAGTGCAGGCGGCGCAAGCTCCCGCTGTAGGGCGAGCGATAAAGCTGCTGGAACAGGCGGCTCAGCGAGGGGGACTGGGGCAACTGGTCGAACTGCATGCCATCGGCCAGCAGGGCCAGCAGTGGGTGGAACTGGGGATCGTCCTGAGCCAGTTCGCGCAACGCGTCACCGGCAATGCGCACGCCGGCCATGCGCGCATGGCTGTCGACCGGTAACTGGTCCTGGGCTTCGAGGCTCTCGCTCAGGCCAAGCACGTGCAGCCGACCGGTGTCGTACTGGTTCAGCCTGCCGTCGACCTTGTGCTGCCAGGCGCCGTCGAACACTTGCACGATGCATAGGCTCTCTGGCAGCACCTTGTCGATGCGCAGGGGCTCCGGAAAGTGCAGGTGGCAGTCGAAGTACTGCAAGCCTTGGCGCACGGTCTGTGCCCGATAGTGCCCCGTGGCACTGCCCATCACATGAGCGGCACGCGTATCCAGCACGCCTGCCTGGGCCAGGGAGCCAGGGCTGTCGAAACAGAAGGCGGTATCCAGGTAGGGGGTTAGCGATTGCATGCAGGCTCGGTTTCTCGGTGGGGGCAGCGTCGACCGGAAATGGTAACGCGCGCACATTTTCGACAATAGTCGTTGTGACCAACCGGCTGTTTGTTGTGATGAACGGGCAACTGGGTTGGCAGCCTGGCTATTGAGTCCTTCAATACGCGTTTTGTTGCAGATCAGGAAACAAAATCATGTTCGCTTATCGGAAATGGGCTGCCTTGCTGGTTGCCGCGCTCACCCTGTGTATCGGTCAAGCCCAGGCCGAGGACCGCCCGGACGTGGCCAAGAACGTCGTCGCCTACCTGGGCACTGAAGGGGCCAAGGTGTGGACGCTGCGCATTGGCGATCGCGCGGCCAACGAGGCGCTGGTGCAGGTGGAAGGCGTCGATCACGACTGGGATATGCGCATCCAGAAAATGCACGTTGAGAAAACCGCCAAGGATACCCGCTACTGGACCGACGTCGACGGCAAGAAATTCGTCGTGCTGATCATCCAGGGCATGTGGGGGGGCGAGCTGTACCTGCCCGGCGAGGCGCAACCGCGCCAGGTCGGTTACTCGGAAGGTTTGTCGCATCAGGGCAACGCCGAGGCGTTCCTGACCGATTACCTGGCTGCCAAGAAATAATCGAGGGGCATCGATCATGAGCGAACATACCGATCCATTGGCCGACCTGTCCGGTTCGCTGGGCAATGAGTACGACCAGTCGCGCACGGCCCAGCGCGAGCGCGTGGTCGCCGAGCTTCGGCAAGTGATCGAGCGCGTGCCGGAGCAGAGCGAATTCACCAACTCTCGCCGTTACCGCGTGTGGGGGCCTGTATGGCTGGTCGGTGCCCTGATTCTGTTCGGAATCGGCATCAGCATGCAGCGCACCGGGCCGATCGTGGCCACCGCCTTCATCCTGCTCATCGCCGCTGTTGTGACCTGGCAGCACCGCAACGCCGGTACCCAGGTGTTCATGCGCCTGACGCGCCGCCAACTGTTCGTCGACACGTTGGACGCGCCGGTGGACCTGGCCCAAGTGCAGGACATCTCGGTCAAGGATGAAGGGCTGGTGATGATGCAGACGCTGGAGATGAGCAGCGATGCTGCACTGCCTACCCACCGAGTGGCGAGGCTGCAGTTCTTCGGTAACCAGGCCATGGTTCTGAAAAAGCCGCGCCCCCAGATCCGTATCATGTCGGCTGGGCTGGCGCAGAACGGACGCAAGCTGTCCAACGAAGAAGTGCTGGCCGTGCTGACGGCCTACTGCGATGCCGCCCACGCTCAGCGTCAGCTCGAGCTGCTGCAGGCCAATGGATAATTCCGGCGCCAATGACGACCTGGCCTACCTGCAGGTCCATGCCGTCGGGCCTGATGAGTCGTTCGAGCTGCGTGAGCACTCGCTGGGCAAGGCACTTGCGTGTGCAATCATCGGGCTGGTGGCACTTGGGCTCGGTGGCTGGCTCGCGAGCTTGCCGATGGTCTTCGGCCCGCAGACCGCCACCGCGGTGGTGGCGTTGCTATGGGCGTTCGGTGCAGGGCTGGCCGGCATCGGGCTGGTGGCCCTGGTTTGCGCCTGGGCGCTGTATCAGCGCCATGGGCAGTGCGCACTGGTGGTGACCCGTGACACGGTCGGCTTCGCCAACGCCTTGGCCCCAGTACCATGGGAAGCGTTCGAGGGCTTCGATGTCGAACAACGGCGGCTGAGTACGCACCTGGTGTTCAGCCTTGCCGCGTTCGGTGCTGCACCTGTGCTCAAGGCCTCGAGCTTGAAAGCGCTGGCAGCCCCTGATGCCCAGCTGATTGCCGGTGGCCTGCGGCTCAAGGTGTGGGCCTGCAACTTCACCCTGACCGGTCGCAGGCTCACGCTGGCAGAACTGGTGGACGTGCTTTACCCCTACCTGCAGGCAGCACAGGCCAGGCGTACCTTGGCACAGTTGTTCCCGGCCGTGGCTCGCCAGGGTGATGCCCTGCGGCGGGCTGGGCCATGAGCAACGGGGCCATACGGCTGCTCAGGCGCCTGGGCTGGGGCTTGGCCCTGCTGCTGTTGCCGCTGCTGGTACTGGGGTGGAGCCAGGTGCAACTCTGGCGCCTCGAGGTGGCACAGGCGCAGGCTCAGGTGATGCGCCAGTGGCTGGATACGCCAAGCGACACGCTCTTGCAGGCCCTGCCCAAGGCCGAGCGTAACCCATACCTACCCCAGGCAGACCGACGTGAGCGGTTTCAGCGTGAAGTGGACCGCTATGAGGCGGGCCTTGGCGGGCAGTCTCTGCGCAAGGTCCTGGCAGTCACGAGCGGCCTGCTGGCGGTTCTGGCCCTGCTCACTGCGGCCGGGGCGTGGCTCAGGCTCAGACTGGACGCCTGGCGGGCGCTGCGCTCATCTGAGTTTCTGCAGCAGCACATGACCCAGCGTTGGCGTGCCCTGGGCAAGTGGCTGGTACTGCATCTGGGCTTGCTGGCTGCCGCATTGAGCCTTGCCTTGCTGTACGAGCTGAGCGTTGCGACCAGCCGGGTGGCCGAGGGTGGGTTGACGGTGCTGTTCATCGTGTTGCCGCTGGCTTCGTGCGTGCTGGTCTGCCTGCAACTGGCCAGGCGGTTGCATCGACGCTGGCCGCTTGTACTCGATCAGAACACGTCCTTTCTGGGCAGAGCGCTTGATCGGGACAGTGCACCGGGGGTATGGCGCTGGGTCGAGGGCCTGGCGGCGCAGCTTCAGGCACCGGTCCCCGACAACATCGTGGTTGGCCTCGATCAGGGCTTTTTCGTCACCAGCGTGCCGATTCTGCTTCAGCCTGCAGGCTTGCCGCTGGCGGGGCGCACGCTGTACTTGCCGCTGCCTTACCTGGGCATGCTCAGCCAGGCAGAAGCGGGTGCGGTCATTGGACACGAACTGGGCCATTTCCGGCATCAGGATACCGAACGGGCCAGCCAGACCAATGCACAGTTCAGCATGATGCGCGCCCATTTCTCGGCGCTGGTGGGCGATGACGAGCCCCCGCCCTGGACGCAACGCCCGACGCTGTGGATGGCCTGGCAGTTCCTGCACCATTTCCAGCGTGCGGTACTGCACTGGGGACGGTCGCAAGAGCTGCTGGCAGACCAGGCAGGCGCTGCAGTCGGCGGACAACGGCTGTTTGCGCAGACCTTGCTGCGCATCATTGCGCTGCAGCCTGCGGTCGATACGGTGCTGGCGACGTGCGGTGGACAAGGTATCGATCGAGCCCTGCCTGGCTACCTTGAGCATCACCCGCTGCAGGTGGGCGACGAGGTGCTGGGTGCCGCCATGGCGCACCCCTTCGACACTCACCCTGCAGCCGCTTCCCGCCTGCAGGCGTTGGGTGTTGCGCCCGACCCGGCGCTGCTGTTCGCCGCTACCCGGGCACCGGGCGTCGAGGAGCGCCACTGGTTCGGCCGACTGTGAACGGGGGCGCGCGCTCAAGCCGATTGAGCGCGCCCAGGACACATCGGATTGATCCTTCACTTAATCTTTCCCATTCGCAGGTGTATCGTATTCGCCCTTCTTCATCAGCGCCTGCTGGTGAACTGTTTGTGCCGAACACGAGGTACCCGCTGCGATGTCCTTCACCCGTCGACAAATGCTCAAGGGCCTGACCGGCCTGGTTGTGGTTGGCCTGGGCGCGGGGGGCGCCGCGCGGTACTGGCTGGGCAAGGTCGAAGATGACAATGCCGGCCATGACTACGAGCTGATCGCAGCGCCCCTTGACGTCGAACTGGTCCCTGGACACACGACTCAAGCCTGGGCGTTCGGGCCCAGTGCCCCTGGGACCGAGCTGCGCGTGCGGCAGGGTACCTGGCTGCGCGTGCGCTTCATCAACCACCTGCCGATCGAGACCACCATCCACTGGCATGGCATCCGCTTGCCGCTGGAAATGGATGGCGTGCCGTATGTGTCGCAATTGCCAGTCAAGCCAGGGGAGTATTTCGACTACAAGTTCCGGGTGCCCGATGCCGGCAGCTACTGGTACCACCCCCATGTCAGCAGCTCCGAAGAGCTGGGCCGGGGCCTGGTGGGCCCGCTGATCGTCGAGGAGCGCGAACCCACCGGTTTCAAGCATGAGCGCACGCTCAACCTCAAGACCTGGCATGTGGACGAGCAGGGGGGCTGGATGCCGTTCAGCGTCCCGCGCGAGGCGGCGCGCAATGGGACGGCAGGGCGGCTGATCACCATCAACGGCCAAGCCGATGCCGTGACCGAACTGCCGGCAGGGCAGGTGGTGCGCGTGCGCCTGCTGAATCTGGACAACACCTGGACGTACCGCATCAACCTCAAGGGCAACTGCGAAGCGCGGATCTACGCGCTCGATGGCAACCCCGTCACCCCCCGGCCATTGGAGGATGACTACTGGCTGGGGCCTGGCATGCGCATTTGCCTGGCGATCCGCATTCCCGAGGCCGGCGAAGAGATCTCCCTTCGCGATGGCTTCGTGCGCCTGGGCACCCTGCGCGCGGTGGCCAACCCGGATGCGCCCAGCGACTGGCCAGCGGCGCTGCCGCCCAACCCCATCGCCGAGCCGGACCTGGAAAACGCCGAAAAGCTCAACTTCAACTTCGAGTGGGCAGGCAAGGTGTCGGTCGGCACCGACCAGGGCAAGCCGCCGAGCCTGTGGCAGATCAACGGTCAGGCCTGGGACATCACCGACAAGACCTGCGCCGATCGCCCGATCGCGACGCTGACCAAGGGCAAGAGCTACATTTTCGAATTGAAGAACATGACCCAGTACCAGCACCCCATCCACTTGCACGGCATGAGCTTCAAGGTGATTGGTTCCAACCGGCATGACATCAAGGAGCCGTGGTTCACCGACACCTACCTGCTGGGCAAGAACGAGCGCGCCCAGGTTGCGCTGGTCGCCGATAACCCGGGCACCTGGATGTTCCACTGCCACGTCATCGACCACATGGAAACCGGCCTGATGGCCGCGATCGCGGTGGTCTGATGCGACCGCAGATCATCGACCGCAGCCATGACCAGACCTACATGCGCATGGCGTTGGCGTTGGCCGCCGAGGGCGCCCAGCTGGGCGAGGTGCCGGTGGGCGCTGTGCTGGTGCAGGACGGCCAGGTCATCGGCCAGGGCTTCAACCGCCCGATCACCGACAGCGACCCCAGCGCCCATGCCGAGATGGTGGCGATCCGCGCCGCCGCGCGGGCGGTCGGCAACTACCGCCTGCCGGGTAGCACGCTGTACGTGACCTTGGAGCCGTGCAGCATGTGCGCCGGCTTGATCGTGCATTCGCGGGTGATGCGCGTGGTCTTCGGCGCACTGGAACCCAAGGCCGGGATCGTGCAGAGCCAGGGCCAGTTCTTCGGGCAAGGCTTCCTGAACCACCGTGTGCTGGTGGAGGGGGGCGTGATGGCCGAAGCGTGCGGGCAAGTGCTCAGTGACTTCTTCAAGGCTCGCCGGGCCAAGCCGTGACGGGACCGGCTACAACGGCGCTGATTGCTCTGCCGGTTTAGCCTTGTTCACACCCGGTACATGCAGGTCGCCCTCGGCCACCTGGCCTTCGAGCTGAGGCTGGGTAACCCAGGTGAGAATGTCGTAGTAGCGGCGGATGTTGGCGACGAAGTGCACCGGTTCGCCGCCCCGCGCATAGCCGTACTTGGTCTGGCGGTACCATTGCTTCTGCGCCAGGCGCGGTAGCATCTTCTTCACATCCAGCCACTTGTTGGGGTTGAGCTTTTCGCGCTTGGCCAGGGTGCGCGCATCTTCCAGGTGGCCGCTGCCGACGTTGTAGGCGGCCAGCGCGAACCAGGTGCGGTCGGGCTCCTGGATGCTGTCGTCCAGCTCGGCCTTGATCTTCATGAAGTACTTGGCGCCACCCTTGATGCTCTGCTTGGGGTCCAGGCGGTTGGAAACCCCCATGGCCTGGGCGGTGCGCTGGGTCAGCATCATCAAGCCACGCACGCCGGTCTTGGAGGTGACCTCCGGCTGCCACATGGATTCCTGGTAGCCGATGGCGGCCAACAGGCGCCAGTCCACCTGCTCGACCTTGGCATAGCTCTTGAAATGCTTTTCGTACTTGGGCAAACGTTGCTGCAGGTGCTGGGCGAAGGTGTAGGCGCCCACATAGCCCAGTACGTCGACATGCCCGTAATAGCGGTCCTTCAGGCGCTGCAGGGTGCCATTCTTCTGGGACTTGTCGAGGAATTCGTTCACCTCGTTCAGCAGGCTGTTGTCCTCGCCTGCGGCGACGGCCCAGCGCTGGTCACGAGACTCGCCCAGGTCGAAGGCCACGCGCACATTAGGGAAGTACACCTGGTTCATGGCCAGTTCGTTGGAGTCGACCAGGGTAAGGTCGATCTGCCCTTCGTCGACCATGCGCAGCAGGTCGACCACCTCCACGGCATCGGATTCTTCGTATTGCAGGCCCGGGTACTGTTTTTTCAGCTCGGCCAGCTGATCGGCATGGCTGCTGCCCTTGAGCACCATGATTTTCTTGCCGACCAAGCCTTGGGCGCTGGTCGGGCGCGAGCGGCCATTGCGGTAGATGACCTGAGGCGTCACCTCAAGGTAGGGGTGAGAAAACTTCGCCTGGACCTGGCGCCGTTCGCTGCTGACAAGGCCGGCGGCTGCCAGCACCGGGCCGGACGGCTTGCCAAGGTCGTCGAACAGTTCGTCGAGGTTGTCGGCGGTCTCGATTTCCAGCTTCACGCCCAGGTCATCGGCAAAATGCTTGACCAGTTCGTACTCGAAGCCGGTCTCACCGTTGCGATCCTGGAAATAGGTGGCCGGGCTGTTGCGGGTGATCACGCGCAGCACACCGTCCTCCTTCACGCGCTCGAGGGTACTGGGTTTTTCAACGCAGCCACCAAGCAGCAGAAAGAGTCCGGTTGCGAAAAGCCATCTGGCGCAACGCTGGCGCAAAGCAGTGTGGGTGAACATAGGTTGCAGTATACGCAAAGGACTGGCCGTGCCATATCTCGACAACGGCTAGCTTGTCTGATAGCGCTTACTGGGGTTTGTCACTCGTGCGCACCGTCCAGCGCTGCGTTCATGGTCTGGTACAGGGTGCAGGCCCTGCATCAGAGCGATCACCCCCCCTTTTGCCAGCCCGGGCAGGCGCTGCCGATGAGCTGCCAACACGGCCCCTGACAAGTGGTCGAACCCCCGGAAATTTTGACCCGCCGGTCCGGTTCCGCCGCCCGGCAGCCATGCGCTACAGCGGGTGCCGCAAGCCAACGAATTAGGCTAGAATGCACGGCCTCCAAGCACACCCCTTCTGAGGCTGTCCCGACGATGTTGATCCTGCGCGGCGCTCCTGCCCTTTCTGCCTTTCGCCACGGTAAGTTACTCGAGCAACTGAGCCAGAAAGTCCCCGCTGTTACTGGTTTGTATGCCGAATTTGCCCACTTCGCCGATACCGACGGCGAGCTGACCGCCGACCAGCAGCAGGTGCTGGGCCGTCTGCTCAAGTACGGCCCGAGCGTACCGGTGCAGGAGCCCGCCGGTCGCCTGTTCCTGGTCGTACCGCGCCTGGGCACCATTTCGCCCTGGGCCAGCAAGGCCAGCGACATCGCCCACAACTGCGGCCTGCAGTCGATCCAGCGCCTGGAGCGCGGCATTGCGTACTACGTTGCCGGTGACCTCAGCGACGCCGAGGCCGAGCAGGTGTCGGCGCAGTTGCACGACCGCATGACCCAGCGCGTGCTGGGCCAGCTTGAGCAGGCCGCCGACATGTTCAGCCACGCCCAGCCAAGGCCCATGACGTCGGTGGACATCCTCGCCGGTGGCCGCGACGCTCTGGCCCAGGCCAACATCGACCTCGGCCTGGCATTGGCCGAGGACGAGGTGGACTACCTGGTCACCGCGTTCCAGGGCCTCAAGCGCAACCCCAACGACATCGAACTGATGATGTTCGCCCAGGCCAACTCCGAGCACTGTCGCCACAAGATCTTCAACGCCAGTTGGGACATCGACGGCCAGGCGCAGGACAAGAGCCTGTTCGGCATGATCAAGAACACCTACCAGATGCACAGCGAAGGTGTGCTGTCGGCGTACAAGGACAACGCTTCGGTCATCGTCGGCAACGTTGCTGGTCGTTTCTACCCGAACCCTGAAACCCGCCAGTATGGTGCGGTGCAGGAGCCGGTACACATTCTGATGAAGGTGGAAACCCACAACCACCCGACCGCCATCGCTCCCTTCTCCGGGGCATCGACCGGTTCTGGCGGCGAAATCCGTGACGAAGGTGCCACCGGCCGTGGCGCCAAGCCCAAGGCCGGCCTCACCGGCTTCACCGTGTCCAACCTGCGCATCCCAGGCTTCGAGCAGCCCTGGGAGCAGGACTACGGCAAGCCTGGCCGCATCGTCGACGCCCTCGACATCATGGTCGAAGGCCCGCTGGGCGGCGCTGCCTTCAACAACGAGTTCGGGCGTCCGGCCCTGACCGGCTACTTCCGTACCTTCGAGCAGTCCATCAACACCCCGCACGGCGAAGAAGTGCGCGGTTACCACAAGCCGATCATGCTGGCCGGCGGCATGGGCAACATCCGCGAAGATCACGTGCAGAAGGGCGAGATCACCGTCGGTGCCAAGCTGATCGTGTTGGGCGGTCCGGCCATGCTGATCGGCCTGGGTGGCGGCGCCGCTTCGTCGGTGGCCACCGGCGCCAGCTCGGCCGACCTCGACTTCGCCTCGGTGCAGCGCGAAAACCCCGAGATGGAGCGCCGTTGCCAGGAGGTCATCGACCGTTGCTGGCAGTTGGGTGAACACAACCCCATCGCCTTCATCCACGACGTGGGGGCGGGCGGTATCTCCAATGCGTTCCCTGAACTGGTGAACGACGGCGGTCGCGGTGGCCGCTTCGAGCTGCGCAACGTGCCCAATGACGAGCCGGGCATGGCCCCGCACGAAATCTGGAGCAACGAATCCCAGGAACGCTATGTACTGGCAGTCAGCGCCGAGGACTTCGAGCGCTTCCAGGCCATCTGCGAGCGCGAGCGCTGCCCGTTCGCAGTCGTCGGCGAGGCGACTGCCGAGCCGCACCTGACTGTGACCGACAGCCACTTTGGCAACACGCCGGTCGACATGCCGCTGGACGTGCTGCTCGGCAAACCGCCGCGCATGCACCGCTCGGTCAGCCGCGAAGCCGAGTTGGGCGACGACTTCGATCCGAGCACCCTGGACCTGGACAGCGCTGCGCAGCGCGTGCTGAACCACCCGGCCGTTGCCAGCAAGAGCTTTCTGATCACCATTGGCGACCGCACCATCACCGGCCTTGTGGCGCGCGACCAGATGGTCGGCCCCTGGCAGGTGCCGGTGGCTGACTGTGCCGTCACCGCCACCAGCTTCGACGTGTACACCGGTGAAGCCATGGCCATGGGCGAGCGTACCCCGCTGGCCCTGCTCGATGCCCCGGCTTCCGGGCGCATGGCCATCGGCGAGGTCCTGACCAACATGGCCGGCGCGCGTATCGACAAACTGTCCGACATCAAGCTGTCGGCCAACTGGATGTCGGCCGCCGGCCACCCGGGCGAAGACGCCCGCTTGTACGACACCGTCAAGGCTGTGGGCATGGAGCTGTGCCCAGAGCTGGGCCTGACGATTCCGGTCGGCAAAGACTCCATGTCGATGAAAACCAAGTGGAGCGAGGACGGCGTGGACAAGAGCGTGACCTCGCCGATGTCGCTGATCGTCAGCGGCTTTGCGCCGGTTACCGACATCCGCGGCACCCTGACCCCGCAATTGCGCATGGACAAGGGCGAGACGGACCTGATCCTGATCGACCTGGGCCGTGGCAAGAACCGCATGGGCGCGTCGATCCTGGCGCAGACCTACGGCAAGCTCGGTGCCCAGGCGCCGGATGTGGACGATGCCGAAGACCTCAAGGCGTTCTTCGCCGTCATCCAGGGCCTGAATGCCGACGGCCACCTGCTGGCCTACCATGACCGCTCCGACGGCGGCCTCTTCGCCACCGTGCTGGAAATGGCCTTCGCGGGTCACTGCGGTCTGGACTTGCACCTCGATCCGCTGACCGACAGCAAGGCCGACATCCCGGCCATCCTGTTCAACGAAGAGCTGGGCGCGGTCATTCAGGTGCGTCAGGACGCTACCCCGGACGTACTGGTCCAGTTCAGCGCCGCTGGCTTGGGTGAGCAGTGCGTGGCGGTGATCGGCAAGCCGGTCAACAACGCCGAAGTCTCCATCAGCCTGAACGGCGAAGTGCTGTTCGATGACGACCGCCGCATGCTTCAGCGCCAGTGGGCTGAGACCAGCTACCAGATCCAGCGCCTGCGCGACAACGCCGATTGCGCGGATCAGGAATTCGACCTGCTGCTCGAAGAAGACAACCCAGGGCTGTCGGTCAAGTTGGGCTTTGATGTCAACGACGACATCGCCGCGCCCTACATCAAGAAAGGCGTGCGCCCGCAAGTGGCCATCCTGCGTGAGCAGGGCGTCAACGGCCAGGTCGAAATGGCGGCTGCCTTCGACCGTGCCGGTTTCGCGGCCATCGACGTGCACATGAGCGACATCCTTGCTGGTCGCGTGGACTTCGAGGCCTTCAAGGGCCTGGTCGCCTGTGGCGGCTTCTCCTACGGCGACGTGTTGGGTGCAGGCGAGGGCTGGGCCAAGTCGGCCCTGTTCAACAGCCGTGCGCGTGATGCCTTCCAGGCGTTCTTCGAGCGTAACGACAGCTTCGCCCTGGGGGTGTGCAACGGTTGCCAGATGATGTCCAACCTGCACGAGCTGATTCCGGGCACCGAGTACTGGCCGCACTTCGTGCGTAACCGCTCCGAGCAGTTCGAGGCGCGGGTGGCCATGGTCGAGGTGCAGAAGTCCAACTCGATCTTCCTGCAGGGCATGGCCGGTTCGCGCATGCCGATCGCCATCGCCCACGGCGAGGGCCATGCCGAGTTCGCCAGTGAAGAGGCCTTGCTGGAGGCCGATGTGTCCGGTTGCGTGGCGCTGCGTTACGTGGACAACCACGGCAAGGTCACCGAGGCCTACCCGGCCAACCCCAACGGCTCGCCACGCGGTATCACGGGGCTCACCAGCCGCGACGGCCGCGTGACCATCATGATGCCGCACCCGGAGCGTGTGTTCCGTGCCGTGCAGAACTCGTGGCGCCCGGATGAGTGGCAGGAAGATGCGGCGCTGATGCGTATGTTCCGCAATGCGCGGGTGTGGGTGAACTAAGGCGTGTACAAGCTCGCCTTCTTCGCCCCTGCCAGCCATGTGGAGGTGGTCAAGGCTGCTGTGTTCGCCGCAGGTGGTGGGCACATGGGTGATTATGACCACTGTGCTTGGCAGACCTTGGGCCAGGGCCAGTTTCGTCCATTGGACGGCAGTTCGCCGTTTCTTGGGCGGGCGGGTCAGGTCGAGGTGGTGGAGGAGTGGAGGGTGGAGCTTGTGGTGGGCGATGACCTGATTCGTCAGGTTGTTGCTGCGCTCAAGCAGAGTCATCCGTATGAGACGCCGGCCTATGAGGTTTATCGGTTGGTGGACTTTTAATGCTCGTCGTGGTGGGTGAGGGGTGAGTTAGCCTCTTACAGGTTGGGTCGGGAGTTTTGATGGGTTTCGATATCCTGCCTGATGATGTGGAAGTTCTAAGTTCTAAGTTCT
>NZ_DIMK01000020.1:0-59276 GCF_002425525.1 Pseudomonas sp. UBA5568
TAGTCCATTTGCGATGGCGACGCTTAATCACCTTTTCGCCCTTACGGCGAGTTACTTTTTGTCAAACGCCACAAAAAGTAACCAAAAAAGGCTGCGCTCCGTTCATACGGCCCCTACGCTGCGCTTCGGGGTTCCCTCACTCCGGTCTTGCTCCCGGGAGGACCGCGCTGTAGGCCCCATCCTGGGGCCCAGCGCTTGACAGGCATCCATGCCTGTCACCTCCCTCCGCAAGACCTGCGTTCGGCCTTCTGAAGTCGCGAAGATCAAAAGCAAGATCAAGATCAAGATCAAAAGCAAGATTAAACGCTATGGAGTAAGGGGGAGTCAGTATTGAACTCAAGAGTCATGAGAGGTTGTGTTGGAAGCACGTACGCAGCGCAAGGCCCGATAGCGACCTTGAACGTGAAGAAGTTGTAGCTCGGTGCAAGTCAGGCGCGCGTACTGTCGCCTTGAGCACCCCATCAAGGGGCGGGTAATAGCTGAATAACTACAACCTTGGAGGCCAGCGCCGGAAGTCCACAGCGTATCGGCAAGATCACCTCGACCCCGCCACACTATCGCCTCGATAGCGAACGGTGGTTGTCCTGCAACCTGCGAAAGAGGACAATTATCGGCTTCCTGTCACAACCAGCGATCTTGCATGGCCTTTCTTGCACTTGGTATCAACCATAAGACTGCCTCGGTAGACGTACGCGAGCGCGTGGCGTTTACCCCGGAGCAGCTGGTGGACGCCCTGCAGCAGCTCTGCCGCCTCACCACCAGTCGCGAGGCAGCGATCCTGTCCACCTGCAACCGCAGCGAGCTCTACATCGAGCAGGACCAACTGTCGGCCGATGCCGTGCTCCAGTGGCTGGCCGACTATCACCGCCTCAGCCTCGACGAACTGCGTGCCAGCGCCTACGTGCATGAAGAACACGACGCCGTCCGGCACATGATGCGCGTCGCCTCCGGCCTCGACTCACTGGTGCTCGGCGAACCGCAGATCCTCGGCCAGATGAAATCCGCCTATGCCGTTGCCCGCGAGGCCGGCACCGTCGGGCCGCTGCTCGGGCGCCTGTTCCAGGCCACGTTCAGCGCCGCCAAACAGGTCCGTACCGACACCGCCATCGGCGAAAACCCCGTGTCGGTCGCTTTCGCGGCCGTCAGTCTGGCCAAACAGATCTTCAGCGACCTGGCCCGCAGTCAGGCACTGCTGATCGGCGCCGGCGAGACCATCACCCTGGTCGCTCGCCACCTGCACGAGCAGGGCGTACGCCGCATCGTGGTGGCCAACCGTACGCTCGAGCGCGCCAGCACCCTGGCCGAACAGTTCGGCGCACATGCCGTGCTGCTCGCCGATATCCCCCAGGAACTCGCCAACAGCGATATCGTCATCAGCTCCACCGCCAGCCAGTTGCCGATTCTGGGCAAGGGCGCCGTCGAAAGCGCCCTCAAGCAGCGCCGACACAAACCCATCTTCATGGTCGATATCGCCGTCCCGCGCGACATCGAGACCGAAGTGGGCGAGCTCGACGATGTGTACCTGTATACCGTCGACGACCTGCATGACGTGGTTGCCGAAAACCTCAAGAGCCGCCAAGGCGCCGCCCAGGCCGCCGAAGAACTGGTGGCGGTGGGGGCCGAGGATTTCATGGCGCGCCTGCGAGAGCTGGCCGCTGTCGATGTGCTCCGGGCGTACCGCCAGCAAAGCGAGCGGCTGCGTGATGAAGAACTGCAAAAGGCCCAGCGCTTGCTGGCCAATGGTGGCAACCCTGAAGACGTATTGGCCCAATTGGCGCGCGGCCTGACCAACAAGCTCCTGCATGCGCCCAGCGTGCAGCTGAAAAAGCTCTCGGCCGAGGGCCGCCTCGATGCGCTGGCCATGGCCCAGGAACTCTTTGCCCTCGACGAGGGCTCCACGGACAAATCCCTGCAATGAAAGCGTCGCTGCTCAATAAACTGGACATTCTCCAGGACCGCTTCGAAGAACTCACCGCCTTGCTCGGTGATGCCGAGGTCATTTCCGACCAGACACGTTTTCGCGCCTATTCCCGCGAATATGCCGAAGTCGAGCCGGTGCACACGGCCTATCAGCAATGGCGCAAGGTCCAGGATGATCTTGAAAGCGCCCAGGCGCTGCTCAAGGACAGCGACCCGGACATGCGTGAAATGGCCGTGGAGGAAGTGCGTGAGGCCAAGGACCAGTTGGTGGCGTTGGAGTCGCAACTGCAGCGCATGTTGCTGCCCAAGGACCCCAACGACGGGCGCAACGTGTTTCTCGAGATTCGCGCCGGAACGGGTGGCGACGAAGCGGCGATCTTTTCGGGCGATCTGTTTCGCATGTATTCGCGCTACGCGGAAAAGCGCGGCTGGCGGCTGGAGATCCTTTCCGAGAACGAAGGCGAGCACGGCGGGTACAAGGAAATCATCGCCCGCGTCGAGGGCGAGAACGTGTACGGCAAGCTCAAGTTCGAGTCCGGCGCGCACCGTGTACAGCGCGTCCCCGAAACCGAATCCCAGGGCCGCATCCACACCTCGGCCTGCACCGTGGCGGTTTTGCCGGAGCCGGATGAACAAGCGGCCATCGAGATCAACCCAGCCGACTTGCGCGTGGACACCTACCGCGCGTCCGGCGCGGGCGGTCAGCACGTGAACAAGACCGACTCGGCCATCCGCATCACGCACTTGCCCACAGGCATTGTCGTCGAATGCCAGGAAGAGCGTTCCCAGCACAAGAACCGTGCGCGCGCCTTGTCCTGGTTATCGGCGAAGTTGAACGACATGCAGACCAGCGCCGCTCAGAACGCCATCGCCAGTGAGCGCAAACTGCTGGTGGGCTCCGGGGATCGCTCCGAACGCATCCGCACCTACAATTATCCACAGGGTCGGGTCACGGACCATCGCATCAATCTGACCTTGTACTCGCTGGACGACGTGCTCGCCGGTGGGGTCGATGCGGTGATCGAGCCCCTGCTGGCCGAATACCAGGCCGACCAACTGGCTGCTCTGGGGGACTGATGACCATCATCGCCAGCCTGCTGCGCAACGCGCAGTTACCCGATTCGCCTACCGAGCGCCTGGATGCCGAGCTGCTGCTGGCGGCGGCGCTTGGCAAGTCACGCAGTTATTTGCACACATGGCCAGAGCGCATCGTCAGCAGCGAAGCTGCCCAGACCTACGCCGGCTACCTGCAGCGGCGCAGGGAAGGGGAGCCTGTGGCCTATATTCTGGGCCAGCAGGGCTTCTGGAAGATCGATCTGGAAGTGGCCCCGCATACGCTCATCCCGCGCCCGGACACCGAACTGCTGGTCGAGACGGCACTGGAGTTGCAGCCTGCGCTGCCGGCCAGGGTGCTCGACCTGGGGACGGGCACCGGTGCAATTGCCCTGGCCCTGGCCAGCGAGCGACCGGCGTGGCAGGTAACGGCGGTGGATCGCGTGCCCGAGGCCGCCGCGTTGGCCGAGCGCAATCGCCAGCGGCTTGGTCTGGCCAACGTCCGCATCCAGGTCAGCCACTGGCTTGAGGGGCTTGCCGACGAGCGCTTCGACCTGATCGTCAGTAACCCACCCTACATCGCGGCTTCAGACCCGCATCTGGTCGACGGTGACGTGCGCTTCGAGCCCAGCAGCGCGCTGGTAGCCGGGGTCGACGGTCTTGACGACCTGCGGGTCATCGCCGCCCAGGCGCCGAGCCACCTCACCCCTGGCGGTTGGCTTCTGCTCGAGCATGGTTACGACCAGGCTGATGCCGTACAGGCACTGCTGCGGGAAAACGCCTTTGTCGAGGTGGGCAGCCGCATCGACCTGGGCGGTCACCAGCGCATCACCGTGGGGCGCTTGCCATGCTGAGCGACCAGGAGCTGCTGCGCTACAGTCGGCAGGTATTGCTGTCCCAGATCGACATCGACGGCCAGCTGCGCCTCAAGCAGAGCAAGGCCCTGATCGTCGGACTCGGTGGCCTGGGCTCGCCTGTGGCGCTGTATCTGGCAGCTGCCGGCGTTGGCGAGCTGCACCTGGCGGATTTCGATACGGTCGACCTGACGAACCTGCAGCGCCAGGTCATCCATGACAGTGCCAGCGTGGGCATGAGCAAGGTCGACTCGGCCCTGCAACGTTTGCAGGCGATCAACCCGGAAATCGACCTGATCGCCCACCGCCAGGCGCTGGATGAAGATTCACTGGCCGCTGCCGTATCGGCAGTGGACCTGGTCCTGGACTGCTCGGATAACTTCGGTACACGTGAGGCGGTCAACGCGGCCTGCGTGGCAGCCGCGAAGCCCTTGGTCAGTGGCGCCGCAATACGCCTGGAAGGCCAGCTGTCGGTGTTCGACCCGCGCCGGGACTACAGCCCCTGCTATCACTGCCTGTATGGCCATGGCAGCGAGGCCGAGCTGACCTGCAGCGAGGCTGGCGTGATCGGCCCCTTGGTGGGTCTGGTGGGCAGCTTGCAGGCGCTGGAGGCCATGAAGCTGCTGGCCGGCTTTGGCGAACCCTTGGTAGGGCGACTGTTGCTGATCGACGCCTTGGGCACGCGCATCCGTGAGTTGCGGGTCAAACGCGACCCTGGCTGCGCGGTGTGTGGCAAGCGCGATGGCTGAGCGCGAGGGGCCGGTCGGGGTGATGGACTCCGGGGTGGGGGGGCTGTCAGTGCTTGCCGAGATTCATCAACGCTTGCCCAACGAAACGCTCCACTACCTCGCGGATTGTGGCCATGTGCCGTACGGGGAAAAGTCCCCGGACTACATTCGTGAACGCTGCCGCCACATCGCCGCCTTCTTTCATCAACAAGGCGCCAAGGCCATGGTACTGGCCTGCAACACGGCTACCGTGGCTGCGGTGGCTGATCTGCGCGAGCACTATCCTCACTGGCTGATCGTGGGCATGGAGCCGGCGGTCAAGCCTGCCGCAGCGGCCACCCGTTCAGGGATAGTCGGCGTGCTGGCCACGACCGGAACCTTGCAAAGTGCCAAGTTTGCCGCCTTGCTCGATCGCTTTGCCAGCAACGTGCAGGTGATCACCCAGCCTTGCCCCGGGCTTGTCGAACTGATCGAAACGGGAGACCTGAACAGCCCGGTTTTACGCACGTTGCTGGGCAGGTACGTTGAACCGCTTCTGGCGGCGGGCTGCGATACCTTGATACTGGGCTGCACGCATTATCCGTTCTTGAAACCCTTGCTGGCTGAAACGGTGCCCTCCCACGTGGCCGTCATCGATACGGGCGCAGCCGTGGCGCGCCAACTCGAACGCCTGCTCGCGGGTGCTGATCTGCTGGCACCCGGCCCGGCTCGGCCAACGCGGTTCTGGACCAGCGGCGATCCACGCGCGTTGATGGATATCCTTCCGGTGCTGTGGCATACCTCTCAAGACGTGGAACGTTTCACGTCCTGAGCACGCTGCACTGCATGACTGCACGGCGTGTTGAGCCTCGCAGCTAGTGCTGCGGCAGCGGCCAGAGATTCGACGGGTTCAGCGTCTCGAGCACCAGCTCAGGCTCACGTGCAGGCAAGCGCGCCAGAAGCTCCAGCGCCGCTGTGTCGGCGGTCCAGTCTTCAGGCACCGCGCTGGCAGCCGTCACAGGGTTTTTCAGGGATTGTGGCGCTACCACTGTCAGCGCTATGCCGTTGGCGAGCAACGATGAACGCTGCTCCCTCACCCACTGCACGGCGTTGTTCCAGCCGGCAGGAAACTGCGTCGGCGCGTAGAGCTGCGTGGCGGAGTAGCGGCTGAAAACCGCCATTATCTGGGGCGTATCGCCCTTGGCCAGCAAGGGCGTGGCGTACTCGAGGCAGTGCTGTGCCGCCTGAAGGTTGGTGGTGATCAGATGCTCGAACAACTCGCTGTCCGAGGTACCAGGAAGCACGTAATCACAGGTGGCGGCATTCAGGATCAAGCCATCCAATGAGCCCCAGGCGTCGCCGATCATGCGGCCTGCCTCGTCAGCATCGGGCTGCTGATGTAATTGGCCTGGAAGCCGCAGCAAGCGATCGCCATGGTGCAAGCACAAGCGATCGAGTTCCTCGCTTGCACCTGCACTGGCGGCGACCCGCTGCCCATTAGCTAAAAGATTGCGGACCAGTGCCAGGCCCAGCCCATCCGTTGCGCCCGTAACCCAAAAACTGCGTGAGCCACCCACGGCATTGCCCTCTATACACGACTAGCGGGGCAACTCCTTGAAAGCCTGGAGCGCCCGCTGTCGACTACTGTGAAGATCGACGATAGGAGTGGGATAGAGATTAGCATCAATCAAGCCGTGGCATTTTCCGGGGTCGTGGATATTTTTGTCGTCAATGCCCTGCAATTCAGGTACCCACTGACGGATAAAGCGGGCCTTGGGGTCAAAACGTTGGGACTGCGACACGGGGTTGAAGATCCTGAAGTAGGGGACCGAGTCGGTGCCGGTGGATGCGCTCCACTGCCAGCCGCCGTTGTTGGCCGCCAGATCGCCGTCGATCAGATGGCGCATGAAGTGACGTTCCCCCAGCCGCCAGTCGATCAACAGGTTCTTGCTCAGGAACATGGCGGTCAGCATGCGTAGCCGGTTGTGCATCCAGCCGGTGGCCAGCATCTGGCGCATGGCCGCATCGATGATCGGGAAGCCGGTTCGGCCCTGCTGCCAGGCTTCGAATTCCTTGGGTGCTTTACGCCACGGCAACGCCTCGGTGTGCGCACGGAAGGCACGATGCCGAGACACCTGGGGATAGCCCGTCAAGATGTGCTTGTAGAATTCGCGCCAGAGCAGCTCGTTGATCCAGGTCTGGACGCCGCTGCTGCCGCTGTCGAACTCGCCTCGGTTGTGGGCCAGCGCGGCATGCAGGCATTGGCGGGGTGAGATGACCCCCGCTGCAAGGTAGGCTGACAGCTGACTGGTGCCCTCGCGAGCAGGAAGATCACGCAACGTCTCGTAATCGTCGATGACCTCGTCGGTGAATCGGGCAAGCCTTGCCTGAGCCTCCTGCTCGCCAGCAGGCCAATGCTTGCGCAGCGCGTCTGCGGGCTTTTCGAAGGGGTCGACATGGTGCGCAATCGGGTCGCTCTTGATTGATGTCGGGGCTTGACGTTTAACCGGTGAGGCCATTGAGGGCAGGCTGCGGTGCAAGTGTTCCAGGCAGTTTTTCTTGAATTGGCCGAACACCTGGAAGTAGCCGCCACTGCGGGTCAGCACCGTTCCGGGCCGGAACAGGAGCTGGTCGAGGTGGCTGTGAACCTGAACCTCGGAGGCTTCGAGCAATTGGCGCGTGGCCGTGTCGCGGCGGGCCTCGTTGATGCCGTATTCCTCGTTCCAGTGAACGCTCTGGACATGATGCTTCCGGCAGACGTCGAGCACAGCCTGAGGCGCATCATCCCAGGTGTCTATCGTGCGTATGAGCAATGGGATGTTGAGCGCATCAAGCGACTGGCGCACCTCGCGCAGGTTGCGTAGCCAGAAATCCACTTTGCAGGCCGCATCGTCATGGGCCTGCCATTGACCAGGGCTGATAAGCCACAGGGCCAGGGTTGGGCCACGTTCACTGGCGGCGCTCAGCGCGGTGTTGTCGGTAACGCGTAGGTCACTGCGAAGCCAGGTCAAATGCATGAAATCGGAATCTCTCCAGGCTGGCAGTCACAGGCCTTGCAGTAACTGCAAGGCCGCTTGAGGGGTATCGAAGGTGTGCAGGTGAGGCAGGTCGAGCGAGCCCAGTTGAGCCTGATGCAGCGCCAGCAAGGCTCCCCCGGCAAGGGTGGGCAGCTGCAGGTTCTGGAGCGTGCGCTGCAACGCGCGGGTGTCGATGCGCGGGCCGAGGTTCAGGAGCACCGCGCGCGGCTTCAAGGCCGCAGCTGCACTCTGCAACTGCGCACCGGCCACGGCTTGCTCGAGGATTTCCACCGCAAAGCCATTGCTGGTGAACAGCCATGCGCAGAGCCACAGGCCAGGGTCGAAGCCTCGGTCACTGTCTTCGGCAAGCAGAACCGGTGGGCCCTGTAGCAGCTGATTGTCGTGATACACCCGCGCGCCCAGTTTGCTGCGCAACCACGTATGGAAGAACACCTGCTCAAGCCGGGCGTTGAAGTAATTGCGCCAGCGCAGTTCCAGCAGGTCCAGCAAAGGCAGCAGCAACTGCTCGCATAACGTGACGGCAGGGTAGAGCGCCATGGCCTGGTTCAACTGATGATCCAGCGCCCGTTGCGACAAGTTGGCGATGGCTTCGAGCATCTGGAACTGACGGGTTTGCCAATCCCCGGTGGGTGGGGTGCTGAGTGGCTTGTCCAGCAAATCCCCCACCTGGCTGACCGATGCACCACGCTGCAACCAGGCCAGGATCGCTTCCACTCTCTCGACCTGTTCGACCGGGTACAGTCGATGCCCCTTGGGTGTGCGCTGTGGCTTGAGCAGCCCGTAGCGCCGCTCCCATGCGCGCAGGGTGACCGGGTTGACGCCCGTGCGCCGGGCCAGCTCACCAATTGGTAGAAGAATCTCAGACCGCATTACGTAGTCCCAGGCGTTCAGGATGAGGCTGCAAGTAGGCTTGTTGCAGCAGGTAGGGGTCAGGGTGGTTGCGCAGATGATGCTTGAGCAGGGTCAGCGGTACGATCAAAGGCACGACCCCTTGCTGGTACTGTCCGATCAACGTCTGCAGCTCGGCTTTGTCGGCAGGGGTCAGGGCGTTTTTGAAGTAGCCGCTCAGATGCTGCAACACATTGCCGTGTGTGCCACGGCTGGCACAGCGGCGCAAAGCCTGCATCAGCTCCGAGAAATAGCGCGGGGCGACAACGGCCGTATCGTCGTCCTTGCTCATGCTGCCGAGCATGCGCCCCAAGGTGCGATAAGCCTGCGGGTTGTTCGCCATCAGCAGGTACTTGTAGCGGGAGTGGAAAGCCAGCAGCGCATGGCGACTCAAGCCTTGCTCAAGCAGATGTTGCCAATCGGCGTACGCGTACACGCGGCTGATGAAGTTCTCGCGCAGCACAGGGTCGTGCAGGCGGCCTTCCTCTTCGACCGGCAGGTCTGGCCTTAGCTCGCAAAAAGCCTGCGCATAGGCGCCGCGACCGCGGTTGATGGCCGGGTGACCATTGTCCTGGTAGACCTTGACACGCTCAAGACCGCACGAGGGCGACTTCTGCATGAAGATGTAGCCGCAAACATCATCAAGTTCGGCGGCCATCTGTTTACCGTAATCACGCAGCGGACCCGTATAGTCCAGGTCAGGGTTGCGCGTGCCCACGACTTCAGGATGTTCAGGGTCGCCCACCAGCCGGATTGGATCGCGCGGTACACCCAGGCCAATGGCCATTTCTGGGCACACCGTCGTCCATTCGAAATGTTCTTCCAGTTGGGTGCGGCACAGGTCCGAGGACTTGTGCCCACCGTTGTAACGCACGTTATGCCCGGTCAGGCAGGCACTGATAGCGATGCGCGGCTTGTGGTGAACTGCAGGGTCGTGCATAGCTGCCTCCGTATACCTGTACAACTTATCAGTCATGTACAGGAATATTCCAGCACATAGTGGGTCCGGTGCGAACCCTTAAGGTGTAGATAGCCGATCAGTCCAAGTGTTCAAGTAAACGGCGCGCGGCCTCTTGTCCACTCAACCAGGCACCTTCCACCCGTCCGGACAGGCACCAGTCCCCACAGGCATATAACCCTTGGTCGGCATCGGCCAGGGCGCCGAATTCGTGATGGCTGCCGGGGCGGGCGTACAACCAGCGGTGGGCCAGGGCAAACGCGGGCTCAGGCACGGCGCAACCGACCAGTTCGGCGAACTCGCCGCGCAGGTGCTCGACGACATCGTCCTTGGACAGGTCGATGTGTTGTCGGCTCCAGTTGGAAGTGGCGTGCAGTACCCACGTGTCCAGCGTCTCGTCGCGCCCCGGCTTGCTGCGGTTGCGTGCCAGCCAGTCAAGGGGGCTTTCCTGGACGAAGCAGCCTTGCATGGGCGTATCCAGAGGGGCCTTAAAGCCCAGCGCCACCGCCCACGTCGGCTCCATCTGCACCCCGGCGGCCACGGCTGCGAGCTTTGGCGTGGCTGCCAGTAGGGGCGTTGCCTGTGGCGCCGGTACGGCAACCACCACACGGCGGAATGGACCATGGCTGCAGCCCTCGGTGTCCTGCAGGTGCCAGTAGTCCTTGCCGCGAAAGACCTCGGTAATACGGCAGGCGAAGCTAACGGTCATGTCCTTGAGCAGGCCGCGGGTGATGGCGCTCATGCGTGGCACGCCCACCCAGCGGGTCTGTTCATCGGGGGAGGGGGTGAGTGACCCGTCGCGGTAGTTGTACAGCTGTGGTTTCCACTGCGCCGCCCAGCCGGCGGCTACCCAGTGCTGCAGTTCTTCGACGAAGCGGCGGTCACGGGCGGTGAAATACTGCGCCCCCAAGTCCAGTGCACCGGCTTCGCTGCGTTTGCTGGCCATGCGCCCGCCGCTGCCATGGCCCTTGTCGAAAAGGTGCACGGTCTGCCCGGCGCTCTGCAGTGCCTGGGCGGCTGACAGGCCGGCAATGCCAGCCCCGATGATGGCAATAGGTATGGTCATGATGGCCTCTTAAAACCTTGCTATGCGCAGATTACGCTGTCAGGCAAACCTGTACAATCATAAAAATATGTATAAGTATATTCCGCAAGTAACGATTGGTTGGCCTATGTTTATCGGAGAGCATGGGCGCTAGAAAGTGCCTTGATGTTAAAAATAGACCACTGCCTTATTCCATGAGGACACTGCCATGCACATCCTGCTGACAGGCGGCACCGGATTGATAGGCCGGCACTTGTGCCGTCACTGGCTTGCTCAAGGGCATCGGCTCACCGTGTGGAGTCGACGTCCCGAGGCGGTGGCGACGCTTTGCGGCGACGGTGTCAGAGGCATTGCCGAGCTCAATGAACTGGAAGCGGCCGACCCCATTGATGCCGTGGTGAATCTGGCCGGTGCGCCGATTGCCGATCGACCCTGGACGGCCTCTCGGCGCAACCTGCTGTGGTCAAGCCGCATCGCCCTTACGGAGCAATTGCTGGCATGGCTGGGCAGGCGTGAGCAGCGTCCGGGCGTGCTGATCTCAGGTTCGGCCGTGGGATGGTACGGTGACGGCGGCGAACGTGAGTTGACCGAAGACGCCCCGCCGGTGGTCGAAGACTTCGCCAGCCAACTGTGCATCGCCTGGGAGGAAACGGCGTGCCGTGCACAAGCGCAGGGCATTCGGGTGGTGCTGGTGCGTACAGGGCTGGTGCTGGCCAGCGACGGCGGCTTCCTGTCTCGCCTGCGCTTGCCCTTCAAGTTGGGATTAGGTGGGCCGATAGGCAACGGTCGGCAGTGGATGCCCTGGATCCACATAGACGACCAGATCGCCCTGATTGATTTTCTCTTGCAGCGCACCGACGCCAGCGGCCCTTACAATGCCTGTGCACCTGAGCCTGTGCGTAACCGTGAATTTGCCAAGCAGCTGGGCAGGGCGCTGCACCGACCTGCCGTGATACCCCTGCCTGGGTTGCTGCTGAAAGCTGGCCTGGGCGAGATGTCGAACCTGCTGCTCGGTGGCCAGCGCGCCTACCCCGCGCGGTTGCTGGCAGCCGGGTTCACGTTCCGCTTCAACGATCTGCAATCGGCGCTGGGCAATTTGTCCAGCCGCCTCTGACATAGGATGCTGCATGACCGATCACGCTTTGCTGCTGGTCAACCTGGGTTCACCGGCCTCCACGTCGGTAGCCGATGTTCGCCGCTACCTCAATCAGTTTCTCATGGACCCCTATGTGGTCGACTTGCCCTGGCCCATCCGGCGCCTGTTGGTGTCGTTGATACTGATCAAGCGTCCCGAGCAGTCCGCCCACGCCTATGCCTCGATCTGGTGGGACGAGGGCTCGCCGCTGGTGGTGCTTACCCGTCGCCTGCAAGCGGCCATGGTCGATCACTGGCCCCACGGGCCGGTGGAAATCGCCATGCGCTACGGTGAGCCAGCCTTGCCCCAGGTACTGGAGCGGCTGGCGGCGCAGGGTATACGCAAGGTCACCCTGGCGCCCCTGTACCCACAATTTGCCGACAGCACAGTAACGACCGTCGTGGAGCTCGCCCGGCAGACCATCACCGAGCAGCAACTGCCGCTGCAGATGCGCGTGCTGCAACCGTTCTACGATGATCCAGACTACATTGACGCATTGGTCGCCAGTGCCCGGCCCTATTTGGAGCAGGACTATGACCACCTGCTGCTCAGCTTCCATGGCTTGCCCGAACGCCATTTGAAGAAACTCTTCCCCAGCGGTACGAAGCATGACCTGCGAGCGCCCGAGTGCTGCGAAGGTGCCAGCGCCCAAGTGCGTGCCGTGTGTTACCGCGGGCAGTGCCTGGCTACGGCCAGGGCGTTCGCGACGAAGCTGGGCATACCAGCGGGCAAGTGGTCGGTCTCCTTCCAGTCGCGGCTGGGCCGGGACAAGTGGATCGAACCCTATACCGAAGCGCGGCTGGACGAACTCGCCCAGGCCGGGGTGAAGAAGTTGCTGGTGATGTGCCCGGCCTTCGTGGCCGACTGCATCGAGACGCTCGAGGAAATCGGCATGCGCGGCAGCGAGCAATTCGTCGAAGCCGGTGGTCAGGAGCTGGTGCTGGTGCCCTGCATGAACGAACACCCGGAATGGGTGAGGGTGCTGGCCAAGCTCTGCGAAAACGCTTGATGGCCCGCCTGGTCTGGCCCCGTCGAGGACGGCGCCAGACCAGGCGACTCAGGCGTCAAGGCAACTGATCATCCTGCTGCTTGTGCTTCCAGGCATCGTTGCCTGGCAGGATGAGGTTGAGCGCGATCGCCACGATGGCGCACAACGCGATGCCCTTCAGGCCCCAGTCGTCGGGACCGTCACCGCTGCCGACCAGCACGCCGCCGATACCGAATACCAGGGTCACCGACACGATCACCAGGTTCCGCGCTTCGGCGAGGTCGACCTTGTGGCGGATCATGGTATTGAGCCCGACGGCTGCGATCGAGCCGAACAGCAGACAGAGGATGCCACCCATCACAGGCACCGGAATGCTCTGCAGCAGGGCGCCGAACTTGCCGATGAAGGCCAGGGTGATGGCGAACACCGCAGCCCAGGTCATGATCTTCGGGTTGTAGTTCTTGGTCAGCATCACCGCGCCGGTCACCTCGGCGTAGGTGGTGTTGGGCGGTCCGCCGAACAGGCCGGCTGCCGTCGTGGCGATGCCGTCACCCAGCAGCGTGCGGTGCAGGCCCGGTGTCTTCAGGTAGTCCCGTCCCGTCACGCTGCCCACCGCGATGACCCCGCCGATATGCTCGATGGCCGGCGCCAAGGCCACGGGCACGATGAACAGGATGGCCTGCCAGTTGAAGGCAGGGGCGGTGAAGTTGGGCAATTCCAGCCAGGGCGCCGCTGCAATCTTCGCCGTGTCGACCACCCCGAAAGCGAACGACAGGGCAAAACCCACCAGCACGCCGGCGATGATCGGCACCAGGCGGAAGATGCCTTTGCCGAACACGGCCACGATCAGCGTCGTCAGCAGGGCCGGCATGGAAATCAGCATGGCGGTGCTGTAGGGCAGCAGCACGCTACCATCGCCAGCCTTGCCCATCGCCATGTTGGCCGCGATCGGTGCCATGGCCAGGCCGATGGAGATGATCACCGGGCCGATCACCACCGGGGGCAGCATACGGTCGATGAAGCCTGTGCCCTTGATCTTCACCATCAGGCCCATGAAGGTGTAGACGAACCCGGCGGCCATGACGCCACCCATGGTTTCTGCCAGACCGAACTGGCCCTTGGCGAGAATGATCGGGGTGATGAAGGCAAAGCTCGATGCCAGGAAGACCGGCACCTGACGCCCGGTCACCAGCTGAAACAGCAAGGTGCCAAGGCCTGCGGTGAACAGCGCGACGTTAGGGTCCAGGCCGGTAATCAAGGGCATCAGCACCAGCGCGCCAAATGCCACGAAGAGCATCTGCGCGCCTGAAACGACCTGACGCCAGAGCGGGTCGTTGTAGCCGTCCTGCATGGTCAGGCGTCCTTTTGCTTGGTGCCGAAGATCTTGTCGCCGGCATCACCCAGGCCTGGGACGATGTAGCCATGTTCGTTCAGGCGCTGGTCGATGGAGGCCGTGTAGATCTGCACATCCGGGTGGGCCTTGTGTACCACGTCAATGCCCTCTGGGGCAGCAACCAGGACCATGGCGCGGATTTCCCGGCAACCGGCCTTTTTCAGCAGGTCGATGGTGGCGACCATCGAGGCGCCGGTGGCCAGCATCGGATCGATGATCAGTGCCAGGCGCTGATTGATGTCCGGCGCGAGCTTTTCCAGGTAAGTGTGGGCCTCAAGCGTCTCTTCGTTGCGGGCCACGCCCACCGCGCTGACCTTGGCACCCGGCACCAGGCTGAGCACGCCGTCGAGCATGCCGATGCCTGCGCGCAGGATTGGCACGACCGTGATCTTCTTGCCGGCGATCTTTTCCACGGCAACCTTGCCGCACCAGCCGTCGATTTCGTAGGTTTCCAGTGGCAGGTCCTGGGTGGCCTCATACGTCAACAGGGCGCCGACTTCCTGGGCAAGTTCGCGAAAATTCTTGGTGCTGATATCAGCACGGCGCATCAGGCCGAGCTTGTGGCGGATCAGCGGATGGCGGATCTCACGAGTGGGCATAGGGGGGGCTCCGAAAGGCGGGCAAAAAAACCGCGCTAGATTA
The DNA here is from genome assembly GCF_002425525.1 of Pseudomonas sp. UBA5568. Lineage (NCBI taxonomy): Bacteria > Pseudomonadati > Pseudomonadota > Gammaproteobacteria > Pseudomonadales > Pseudomonadaceae > Pseudomonas > Pseudomonas sp. UBA5568. The sequence continues at coordinate 14,622 of NZ_DIMK01000020.1, forward strand.
ATCTATTCAGCCTGTGCTGTCGTCTGATCATTTTGCACGTTAGTCCATAAACGCTTGATCTGTGACGAGCGGATGCGTACCTTTGCCCGCTTTTCCAAAATGCACCTCCTGGAGAGCGCCATGTCCGCCGATCTCGAGCATATCCGTCAAGTCATGCGTGAAGCAGACTGCCTGTACACCGAAGCCGAAGTCGAAGCGGCCATCGCCAAGGTCGGCGAGCAGATCTGCCAAGAACTGCACGACAAGAACCCCGTGGTGTTCTGCGTGATGAACGGCGGCCTGATCTTTGCTGGCAAGCTGTTGACCCACCTGCAGTTCCCGCTGGAAGCCTCGTACCTGCACGCCACCCGTTACCGCAACCAGACCAGTGGCGGCGAGCTGTTCTGGAAGGCCAAGCCGGAAGTCTCGTTCATCGACCGCGATGTGCTGATCGTCGATGACATTCTCGACGAGGGCCACACCCTCAGCGCTATCATCGACTTCTGCAAGCATGCCGGCGCCCGCGCCGTGCACACGGCCGTGCTGATCGACAAGGACCACGACCGCAAGGCCAGCCCGGACCTCAAGGCCAACTACGTGGGCTTGCCGTGCGTCGATCGTTACATCTTCGGTTATGGCATGGACTACAAGGGCTACTGGCGCAACGCCAACGGCATCTTCGCCGTCAAAGGGCTCTGAGCGCAGCCTGCCTGCCGCCCGCGTGCAGCATGCTAGAGTGCTCCTTCAAGCCAAGGAGCCTCACATGCGTGCGTTCATCCCGTTCCTGCTGGCAGTCAGCCTGCCCCTGGCTGCCGCGCCGATGCACAGCCAATTCTTGCCGCCCGACGACCAGTCCCTGCGCCAGGCAGCGCCCACCGCCCAGCAGCTCCTTCAGGTCACCGACTACACCGTGGTGGTCGGCGCCCAGCGCCAATCGGACCAGCAACCCATTCCGATCACCTCTTCCTTGCAGGTGCGCCTCAAAGGCAAGCCTCTGAGCAAGGCGGCCAGCATCACCCAGGTGCTGCTGACCTTCGACGGCGAGGCGGCCAAGAGCCTGAAAAAGCCGCTGTACGACGAGAAGACACGCACGCTGAGCTTGAATTACCCGCTCAGCGATTACCGGGTCATCATGGACCTGCTGCGCAACGAGACCCTGTATGTGCAGTTTCTCACCTATGCCAACGGGCACATCTGGGCGGACCTGCACACCGGCACCGTACGTACGCGTTGAGGCTCGCGCGCGGCGGAAGGTACACTGCCGCCCTTTGAACATCGTGATGGTCCAGTTGGAGTCGGCAATGCGTAAAGACAAGAAACAGGTAATCGGTGACGAAATCAGCGACGACTACATCAAGGCGTTTCTCCAGTTCGAGCCCGCCGATGAGGTCACCTCGCCCTCGCTGCACAAGCTGGTAAAGGCTTACCGCGGCTTGCGCGTGGATGACTTCCGGCGTTTCGTTGGCTTCTTCGTCGAAGCAGGCTTGGACCTCGATGGTAAGGACGAGCACGGCAAGACGTTCGCCGAGCAGATCGCCGATCAGCGCAATGGCGAGGAGTACATCGAAATCATCGAAAACGCCCGCTCACGGGCATGAAAAAACGCCCCGAGGGGCGTTTTTCACTGGCCGGGCGGCTTAGGCGTAATGCTTGGCTGCCGGGCTGCTTTGCACCAGATCCAGTGCCGCATCGTTGTCGGCGCTGATCTTCTGGTAAAGCGCAGCGTCGGTGGCCAGGGTCTTCTCGCGCGCCGGGAAGATCTCCTTGAGCTTGGCTGCCCAGGCACCTTTTGCCTGCTCCGGGAAGCAGCGCTCGATCAGTTCCAGCATGATCGAGACCGTCACCGAAGCACCGGGCGATGCGCCCAGTAGCGCCGCCAGGCTGCCGTCCTGGGCAGACACCAACTCGGTACCGAACTGTAGAACGCCGCCTTTCTTCGGGTCCTTCTTGATGATCTGCACACGCTGGCCAGCCACTTCCAGGCGCCAGTCTTCGGCCTTGGCCTCGGGGTAGAAGCGGCGCAGGGATTCCAGGCGCTGCTCCATCGACTGCATCACCTCACTGACCAGGTACTTGGTCAGGTCCATGTTGTCTCGGGCCACCGCCAGCATCGGGCCAAGGTTGCCCAGGCGTACCGACAGGGGCAGGTCCAGCAGCGAACCGTGCTTGAGGAACTTGGTGGTAAAGCCGGCATACGGCCCGAACAGCAGGGATTTCTTGCCGTCGACCACGCGCGTGTCCAGGTGCGGCACGGACATGGGCGGCGCGCCAACGGCGGCCTGGCTGTAGACCTTGGCCTGATGCTGACTGACGATTTCCGGATTGTCGCAACGCAGCCACTGGCCACTGACCGGGAAGCCGCCAAAGCCCTTGCTTTCGGGGATGCCGGAGGCCTGCAGCAGCGGCAGGGCAGCGCCGCCGGCGCCGAGAAACACGAAGCGGGCGTCCACTTCGCGGCTGCCGCCGCTGTTGACGTCCTTGATGCTGACCGTCCAGCCGGCGCCGTTGCGACGCAGGCCCACGACCTTCTTGCAATACTTGACCTGCGCGTCGGGCGCGTCGCCCAGCAACTTGAGCAGTTTGTTGGTCAGGGCCCCGAAATTGACGTCGGTCCCCTTGAGCACCCGGGTGGCGGCAATGTGCTGGTCAGCCGGGCGGCCCGGCATCATCAGCGGCATCCACTCGTTCATCACGGCCTTGTCGTCGGTGTACTCCATCTCGGCAAAGGCGTGATGCTGCTTGAGCAGTTCATAGCGCTTTTTCAGGAAGGCGATGCCCTTGTCACCCTCGACGTAGCTCAGGTGCGGTACCGGGTTGATGAACGCCCGCGCCGGGCCGAAGTTGCCTTTCTTGCTCAAGTAGGCCCAGAACTGGCGAGACACCTCGAACTGGGTATTGATGTGCACGGCCTTCTTGATGTCGATGCTGCCATCAGCGGCCTGGGGCGTGTAGTTCAGCTCGCACAAGCCGGCGTGGCCGGTGCCTGCGTTGTTCCAGGGGTTGGAACTCTCTGCGGCCCCGGAATCCATCGCCTCGACCACTTCGAGTTTCAGGGTCGGGTCGAGCTCCTTGAGCAGTACGGCCAGGGTGGCACTCATGATGCCTGCGCCTACCAGTACTACATCAACCGATTCGTTCTGCGCCATTTAACGCGTCTCCACAATCTACAGCTACCTAATTGACAGCACAGGATCACCGGGTTCTCCAGGATCGCCATGTCCGACTTTTCGCAGTTCATGCAACGTCCGCGGACACCGCCAACCAGTCTTTGGGTTCGCCTATTGAACCCTGTTTGCCCCAGGTGCGGCAATTCGACTTATGGTCAACGACCCTCGGATGCGCTACGCAAGCCGCTCAGACACGCATCCAGGTTGGGGCCATTTGCCGCCTGTTCAGGGCTGTAGGGGACACACCTGCCGCTTTTGCACATGCCAGATTGTTCATTTGCTCGCCACACTCTTGTGAAGTAGTGAAAACCGTTTTTTCACGCTCTTTTGGAGACGTGAACCTCAAAAGGGGACTGCGCGATGGCAACCCACAGGTTCTTTGCAGTGTGACGGCCATGGAAGCAGGCACGACAGCCGATGCAAGACCTGAGTGGAAGGCTCTCTGTGGGCGAGGCGGGTAGATTTGCCGTGGTCAGACGGCGGATGCGGGGCCCGATCAGGAGACGTCCTTATAATCGGGGGGAGATTATAGCGATGTCGCAGCCAGAAATGTCGCCATTTCGCGGTTTTATTGCGGGGTTTTTCAGGCAGCCAGGATGCGTTGGTGCCAACGACGACTTGTCGGCTTGCAAACCCGGGCATCGTCCGGCAGTGCATGACCCAGCCAGGCAAGCTGCACCTCTTGCACCTGCACCCAGCCATCGCCCTCGGGTGCTTGCGAGCAATGCTTGAAGGCCAGGCACGTGCCATTCGCGTCGAGCAGGGCGTAGGCGGTGTGGCGAGGAGCAGGCAACAGCAGGTGCAAAAGCGAGGCCATGGCAGATGTCCTGTGCAGGTGAACGTGCTGCCACCTTAAGTGTCGCCGGTTAAGCGTTCGTGACAACCTCGGGCCTACCGGGCGCAAGCGGTGCAAGCCGCTTGTAGCCAGGCCCTTGCCGCTGGGTATACTGTGCGCCATCGCCGCATTTTCTGGAGAATCGCGCATGTTGCAACGACTGTTGTTCGGTTTGATCACCGTAGCCAGCCTCAGCCTGGTCGGTTGTGCCCACAGCCCGCAACAACTCAATCCGCAGCCCAAGCTCACCGCGCAACTCACCCCGGTGGGGCAGGGCCAGCCGGTGGTGGTGCGAGTGGTAGACGGCAGGCCTTCACCGTCGCTGGGCACCCGCGGTGGCATGTACCCGGAAACCAGCACCATCAGTGTCAGCGGCAACCAGGTGGTGCCCAAGCTGCAGGCCCAGGCCGAGGCTGCCGTGCGCCTGCTGGGCTTCACGCCCACCACCGCAGGCAACGCGCCCCAGTTGACCGTTACCCTGGCCGAGCTGAAGTACCAGTCGCCCAAGGACAAGCTGTACGTGACCGAAGCCACCATTGGCGCTACCTTCCGTGCTGACGTCGCCAACAACGGCCGCCGCTACACCGGTCGCTATGGCGCTTCGCTGGATCAGCGCTTTGGCATGGCGCCAAACCAGGACACCAACACCCAGTTGGTCAGCGATGTGTTGAGCGACGCACTGACCCGGTTGTTCAAGGACCCAAGCATCGGTCAGGTGCTGGCGCAGTAACGTTCAATGCTTCACTCAAACCGCTGCCCGGTGACGGCCAGCGGTTTTTTCATGCCGCGTGCCGGTATCATGCCGTCGCGATGCGCAGGTCCAGCAGGCTGATCCCGGTCTGGGTGTCCACCTCGGGCCAGTGCTCATGGGCATGCCCGCCCAAGGCGCAGTAGACCAGCCATTGGCGGTCTTGGACATTGATGGCCAAACCATCGATGAGCGCCTGTTGCTCATCACTCTGGGCAACGAGGTAGAGGCGGTCCTGGTTTTCGGCATGCAGCATGACGAGCTCCGGTTCGAGGAAGGACGACAGGGTGGCCTGTTCTGATGACGAACCGATGACAGATGAAATTAAATGACACCCGGTCGCCGCCGTGCAGGCAGTGCCAGGTGGCTTGGGTAGAATGCTGGCTTTTGTTCAGGTCTACGCCGAGGTAACGCGATGTCCATGCACATGCTCTGGGGGCTGATTGCCGCCCATCCCACCAAGCTCATCAATGTGCTGGCCTTGCTGCTGACGTGTCCGGGCGGCCTGCTGTTGCACAGCGCCAGGCGTGAGGCGGCCGATGCACGGCTAGGGTTGGGGGCGCAGCCGAGGACGTTTGCGCGATTCGCTGGGTGGGTGCCCAGGCAGCGCTACAGCCTGGGCTTCGCCTGCCTGGCCATTGCGCTGGTGCTGTCGTGGGTCAGCACCTGGGCCTGAGCACAATCGGGGGCTCAGGCCGAACGCGAGGCTCGCGTTCAACAGCGCCCCCTTGATGCTCAAGCAAGCGGTGCCTGCTGCCTGACCTGATACTGATTGCGCACCGGCGTCGCGTATTGCAACACCAGGTAAGGCCGCTGCTCTTCAGGGCAGGCATCCAGACGGCGCTGCCATTCTTCCTTGGCATTGGCCAGTTCATCGGCTGGGAACACCTGCTCGGCGCTTGGCACCTGCAGCGTGTCATCCTGCTCGGCCCACATCGCATAGGCCAGGTAATGCACGGGGAACAGTCGATAACCGCCGAGGATCTGCCGGTCGATTTCCGCTGCCAGCTGCTTGGTGTCCTCGTAGTACTGGGTCACTGGCGGTGCAAAGTTGATGTGCACGCGGCCCTTGTAGCCGGTAATGCCCTTGGCGATGCTGTGATCGTCCTCTCCCGGCGCCTTCTGGTAAGTACCGGTGGTGGCGCGGATGTACAACTCACGGGCCTTGGCCTGGTCGCAGGGGTCGTATTCGTAGCTGATCGATACCGGCGTCAGGTTCAGGCTCTGGATGACCGCGCCGAATGCCTCGTCCTTGCGGCTCATGTGGAACATCTTGAGGATGGCCGAATCGGTGCGGTCGTCGCCATCCTTGGCCCGGCCTTCGGCCTGGGCGATCCAGATGGAGGTGCTGTCGTTGATGATGGAGTGACTGATATAGGCCGACAGTAGCTGGTAGGCGGCCAGTTTCTCGCGACGGCCGGTGATCGAGCGGTGCACGATGAAGCTCTTGTTGAGCCGCATGAGGTCGCTGACGAATGGTTTTTGCAGCAGGTTGTCGCCGATGGCGATGCGCGGGGTGGGCAGGCCGGCGTGGTACACCGCGTAGTTGACGAATGCCGGGTCCATGACGATGTCACGGTGATTGGCCAGGAACAGATAAGCCGTGCCGGCCTTGAGCTGCTCCACACCCGAATAGGTCACGCCATCGGTGGCGCGGTCGATGGTGCGATCAACGTAGTGCTCGACCTTGTCCTGCAGGGTCGATACACAGGTCACGCCAGCGAACTCCTGGCGCAGGCGCCGGGCGATCAGCGGTTTCAGCAGCCAGCCAAAGGCACCGGCTGCGCGCGGGAAGCGGAAATGAGTCAGGATATCGAGGAATGCGGGGTCGCTGAGCAAGCGTGCCAGAACTCCAGGGACCTCAGCGTCGTCGTATGGTCGGATGGCATCGAATTCGCCCATCATGCTCTCTTGTTGGAAACGGCTAGGGTAATAATGAAGTACGGGCAGGCTCCGAAAAACGGCTCGGACGCACGTGGCCCTGTAAACAGAGCGGCAATTATACGCATAACTCGTCGTGGAGGCCCTGATGCTGGAAACAGAGTTCTACGATTGCCCTTATTGTGGCGAACGGGTGGAAACCTGCGTCGATCTGTCCGGCGGCGATCAGGTCTACACCGAAGACTGTCAGGTGTGCTGCCGGCCGATCGTGTTCGTGCTGCAGGTGCATGACGACGAATGGATGCTCGATGTCAGACGTGAGGACGATGCGTGATGAGGCGTATCTACGAACCTGAAAGCCTGCTCGAGGCTGAGATGCTGGCCGGTATGCTTGCCAGCGAAGGGGTGCAGGCGCACCTGGTGGGCCGCGATCTTGTCGGGGCGACCGGCGAATTGCCTCTGCACGGTCTGCTGGGCTTGTCGGTGGCCGATGAGCAGGCCGAATACGCACGGCAGTTGATCGATGCGTACAATGACGCCCAGCCACTGGTTGGCGACGAGCCGGAGAGCTTCCCCGGTACCTTGATCTGCTAGGTTCAGAATTACCTCATGTGTGGACGTTACGCCCTGTTCCGCTGGTCCCAGGCATTGGCCAACCTGCCTGGCTTTCCCGCCGGGCAACCCGCCCAGTGGAATATTTCGCCCGGCAATACTGTCCTTATCCAGCGCCAGCTGGGTGGGCAGCTGCAAGTGGCCAAGGCACGCTGGGGGCTGACGCCGCCGTGGCTCACCGACCTTTCCCGCACTCCTGCGCACGCCCGCGCCGAAACGCTGGCCGAGCAGCCGATGTTTCGCGAAGCGTTTCGCCAACGACGCTGCCTGATACCGGCCAACGGGTTCTATGAGTGGCGGGGCAGTGTGCGCAAACGGCCCTTCTGGCTGACCCCGGGGGAGGGGGCATCGCTGTATTTCGCCGCTGTGTGGGAGGCTTATGCCGTACAGGAGCAGGTCTGGCTCAGTTGCGCCGTGGTCACCCAGGCGGCGATGAACCAACGCAGGCCCCTGATTCTGGATGAGGCAGGGCAGGCTGCCTGGCTGGATCCGCAAACGCCGCTGATCCGTTTGCAGGAATTGCTGGCCAGCCCCTCGGTGACGTTGCGCGAGCGGGCACTGGCGCCTTTCGTGAACGACCCGAAACTGGACGCTCCCGAGTGCCTCACCCCGGCCTGAGTGCCTGTCCATGCTTTGTGGCGCGCCGCGCAGAGGGCACGGGTGTGCAAAATCTTCCCTGCGGCTATGGCGGCCTACCCATGAGTCATCCTAGGATACGGCGCATGTAAAAAGGAGTGTTTCCATGCGTAAGTCTTTTGTCATCAGCCTATTGAGCGCTGGCATCCTGCTCGCCGGCTGCCAAGGGGTGAACACCACCAGCGGCGGTGCAGTGGGCGTTGAGCGCAAGCAGTACATGTTCAGCATGCTGTCGCCGGACGAGGTCAACACGATGTACGCCCAGTCGTACCAGCAGACCCTGGGCGAGGCGTCCAGCAAAGGCTTGCTCGACAAATCCAGTGCCGATGCCAGGCGCGTACAGGCCATTGCCAACCGATTGATTGCCCAAGCGCCCCAGTTCCGGCCGGACGCTGCGCAGTGGAAGTGGGAGGTCAACGTGATCAAGAGCGATGAGCTCAATGCCAACTGCGGACCAGGCGGCAAGATCATCGTCTACACGGGCCTGATCGATCAGCTCAAGCTCAACGACGCCGAGATCGCGGCCGTCGTGGGTCACGAAATCGCCCACGCCTTGCGCGAGCACAGCCGTGAAGCCATGTCCAAGGCCTACGGCGTGGAAATGGCGCGCCAGGGGGCCGGCGCCATCTTCGGCCTGGGTCAGGACAGCATGGCGCTGGCCGACACCGTGGTGAACTACGCCATGACCTTGCCCAACAGCCGGGCCAACGAGAACGAAGCAGACCTGATCGGTCTTGAGCTCTCGGCACGTGCAGGCTACGACCCGAACGCGGCCATTACCCTGTGGAACAAGATGAGCAAGGCCTCGGAAGGGGCGCCACCGGAGTTCATGAGTACGCACCCGGCCTCGGCCAGCCGTATTGCCGCCTTGCAGGCAGCCATTCCCAAAGTCATGCCACTGTATCAGGCAGCGGCCAAGCCCTGAGGCCGGCTGCAAGTGGGCAAGCTGGCGCCATGAAGGCGCCGGTCTGCCCGCCGGTGCGTCAACCCACCCAACCGCTGGCCTTCATGGCCGTGTAGACCGCAACAATCGCGAGCACGAAGAACGCGGCGGCCGCCAGGCGGCGAATCAGCGTCAGCGGCAGTTTGTCGGCGGCGAAATTACCCGCCAGCACCACGGGCACGTTGGCGATCAGCATGCCCAGCGTGGTACCGACGATGACCATGATCAGGTGTGGGTACTGCGCAGCCAGCATGACCGTGGCGACCTGGGTCTTGTCCCCGATCTCGGCAAGGAAGAACGCGATCAGCGTGGTCAGGAACGGCCCGAAGCGGCGCGCAGGGTTTTCGTCGTCGTCCATTTTGTCCGGCACCAGCGTCCACAGGGCCGTGGCGGTGAAGCTGGCGGCCAGGATCCAATGCAGCGCAGCGTCGCTGAAGAAACTGCCGAACCAGGCGCCCACGGCACCTGCTGCGGCATGGTTGGCCAGCGTGGCCGCGACGATGCCGGCAATGATGGGCCAGGGCTTGCGAAAGCGGGCAGCGAGGATGAGCGCGAGCAGCTGCGTCTTGTCGCCGATTTCGGCCAGGGCAACGATTGCGGTGGGGACCAGCAGAGATTCCAGCATCAGGGTTCCTACGGGGGCGGGTCGACACGGCTATGACACGTACGACCTCCCCGCCCCGGGTAAGGTGTGCGTGTCATAGGTCTTGTCAAACCCCGGGCCTGTCTGTGCAGGCCTGGCCATGCAGGTTTGCATGGTGGGTCGCACGCGCCATGGTCTGTGGACCAAGTATGTTGACGCGTACCGGGCGAGCGTGGCGCTCGCGGGAGACTACTCCCCTAGGACGGTGCGGATTCTGCCTAGGCGAAACGGTTTCGGCAAGCGCTGTTTTTATCAGCGTGTTGCCTGGTAGATCCTGAACCCGTCGGCTTCCTCCAGGACCTGACAGTTGCCCAACGCTGCTTCGATGATCGGTTTGTAGCGCAGGAAGGTGTTGGCTACCAAGCGTATCTGGCCGCCTTTTCGCAGATGAACGGCAGATTTTTGCAGCAGGTTCTCCGATGCCTGGTAATCGGTATGGACCCCGGTGTGAAACGGCGGGTTGCTCAGTATCACGTCCAGGTCCAAAGGTGCTGCATCGATACCGTCACCTTGCACGACGTCGGCTTCCAGGTCGTTGGCCGCCAGGGTCAGACGGCTGGCGGCCACGGCGAAGGCATCCACATCGAGCATCGTTACCCGGCTGTCTGGGTAGCGCCGTTTCACTGCCGTCCCCAGCACGCCAGCGCCGCAGCCGAAGTCCAGCACATGACCTTCGGGCAGCGCCTCCAGGTGGCGCAGCAGCACCGCCGTGCCTCGGTCGAGGCGGCCGTGGCTGAAGACCCCAGGCAGGCTCACCACCTGCAAGGGACCCTCTGGCAGAGCCAGCTCGAACTGCTTGGCCAACGTGTGCAGCGCGACTGCCTCCGGCGCCTGCTCGATGCTGACTTGCCACAGTTGGCAGTGCCGGGCGCTGTCGAGTTTGCGCGGTTTGCCCAATGCCTGGAGGTGCCGTGCGACGCTTTCGATCCCCCCGCGCTTTTCACCCACCACGTACAACGTGCCGCCTTGCAGGCGTGCGGCCAGGGTGGTGAGCAGGTAGGCCGCCAGCTCGCGCGACTTGGGAAGAAACAGCACGGCAGTGGGCACGTCCACCGCTGGAGGCTCCACCGCGCAATGGCAGCGGCCGGCAAAGCGGCTTTCGAGCAGGGCGTGATCGCCTGCGTGCCAGGTCCAGGCATGAGCCTGGGGCAGTTGAGCCAACAGGCCATCGGCTGGGGCCCCTGCAATCAGCAGCGGGCCCTGGAACAGCTCTGCCTGGCGGAGCAACACTTCACTGCGCGGGTCCATGGACGACGCCTCCGAAAAATCGCGCAGTGTAGCAGAGCTGCGCTTGCGCCTCAGCCGACCACGCGGCGTGCCTGCCCGGCAAAGTACGCCTGGGCGTTTTCCGCCAGTTGGCCCACGATCCGCTGGCGCGCCTCGACCGCGCCCCAGGCGCTGTGAGGGGTAACGATCAGGCGCTCGATGCCAGGTTCGAGCAGGGGGTTGCCGTCAACCGGAGGCTCGACGCTCAATACGTCGGTTGCAGCCCCGCCCAGGTGGCCGCTGCGCAATGCATCGGCCAGCGCCTGTTCATCGATCAGCCCGCCACGGGCGGTATTGACCACCAGTGCACCGGGCTTGAGCAAGGCCAGCTCGCGCTTGCCGATCATGTGCCGGGTGTGCTCATTCAGGGGGCAATGCAGGGTCAGGGCGTCGACCTGTGACAGCAGTTCATCCAGTGGCAGGCGGTCGGTACGGCTCGGCCGGCCTGGAATCTGCCCGCTCAGCACGCGCATGCCGAAGGCTTCGGCCAGGCGCGCCACTGCACCGCCCAGTTCGCCATGGCCCAGCAAGCCGAGGGTCTTGCCCTCCAGCTCGACGATTGGATAGTCCAGCAGGCAGAACTGGCTAGCTTTGGCCCATCGCCCCTCGGCCACCGCCTGGTTGTAATCACACAGGCGCGTGGCCAGCGCCAGCAGCAGGCCCAGGGTGTGCTGGGCCACCGAAGGTGTGCCGTAGCCCTGGCAGTTGCAGACCGTGATGCCTTGCGCCCGTGCGGCAGCCAGGTCGACGTTGTTGGTGCCGGTGGCGGCCACCAGGATCAGCTTGAGCTGTGGGTTCGCTTCGAGGCAGGCGGCGTCGAGCACCACCTTGTTACTGATCACCGCAACAGCACCTTGAAGACGTTCCGCCACCTGTTCTGGCGTCGTGGCAGCGAACAGCGCCAGTGAATCGAACGACTGATGCAGCGGTGTCAGGTCCAGGTCGCCCAGGTCCAGGGAGTCGTGGTCGAGAAAAACGGCGTGGCGCGAGCTGGGCATAGATGGGCTCCGGTTACAGAGAAGGGGGGATGAAGGTCTGGTTGACGCCTGTGGGCCAGTGTCCAGCCCCTGCTTGCCGCCCGTCAACGCCTGGCGCCTCAGGCTGCATTGGCCAAATCATTCCTTCGGCTGATTTGACCGGCGCAGTCGCACACTACAGTGACGCCACGCCTTGCAAGCCCTCGCCTCAATAAAAGGGATATTTATGCTGCAGACCCGTCTCCTCAAGCCCGCCGACGACGCCTATGCCTACCCCCTGCTGATCAAGCGCCTGCTGATGTCGGCCAGCCGCTACGAAAAAACCCGTGAGATCGTCTACCGGGACCAGGTGCGGCTGACCTACGCCCAGTTGAACCAGCGCATCGCGCAGTTGGCCAACGTGCTGAGCGAAGCTGGCGTCAAGGCCGGTGATACCGTGGCAGTGATGGACTGGGACAGCCACCGCTACCTTGAGTGTATGTTCGCCATCCCGATGATCGGGGCGGTGGTGCATACCATCAACGTGCGCCTCTCGCCCGACCAGATTCTTTACACCATGAATCATGCCGAAGACCGGCTGGTGCTGGTCAACAGCGACTTCATCGAGTTGTACCAGTCCATTGCCGGCCAGCTGACCACGGTCGAGCGCACCGTGCTGCTGACCGATGGGGCGGACACCCAGGCGGCCTTGCCTAACCTGGTCGGCGAGTATGAACAGCTGTTGGCTGGCGCGAGCACGCAGTACGATTTCCCCGACTTCGACGAACACTCGGTCGCCACCACCTTCTACACCACAGGCACCACGGGCAACCCCAAGGGGGTGTATTTCACCCATCGGCAACTGGTCCTGCATACGCTGGCCGAAGCCTCGGTCATGGGCAGCATCGACAGTGTGCGGCTGCTGGGCAGCGATGATGTGTACATGCCCATCACCCCCATGTTCCACGTGCATGCCTGGGGTATTCCGTACGTTGCGACCATGCTGGGCGTCAAACAGGTGTACCCGGGGCGTTACGAGCCCGAGATGCTGCTCAAGCTATGGCGCGAAGAGCGGGTCACCTTCTCCCACTGCGTGCCCACCATCCTGCAGATGCTGCTCAACTGCCCTCACGGCAAAGGTGTGGATTTCGGCGGTTGGAAAATCATCATCGGCGGCAGTGCGCTGAACCGTTCGCTCTACGATGCGGCCTACGCCCGCGGCATTCAGCTGACAGCGGCCTATGGCATGTCCGAGACGTGCCCGTTGATCAGTGCCGCGCACCTCAACGACGAGCTGCAGGCCGGCACCGAAGATGAGCGCATCAGTTACCGCATCAAGGCCGGTGTACCGGTGCCGCTGGTGGAGGCGGCCATCATCGATGCACAAGGGCGTTTCCTGCCCGCCGACGGTGAAAGCCAGGGTGAACTGGTGCTGCGCGCGCCATGGTTGACGCAGGGCTATTTCAAAGAGCCGGAAAAGAGCCAGGCCTTGTGGGAGAACGGCTGGCTGCACACCGGCGACGTCGCCACGCTCGACAGCATGGGTTTCATCGACATCCGCGATCGCATCAAGGATGTGATCAAGACCGGCGGCGAATGGCTGTCTTCGCTGGATTTGGAAGACATGATCAGCGCGCATCCGGCTGTGCGGGAAGTGGCGGTGGTCGGGGCTGCCGACCCGCAGTGGGGCGAGCGCCCCTTTGCCCTGGTGGTGGTGCGCGAAGGCCAGGCGATCGACGCCAAGGCACTCAAGGAGCACCTCAAGCCGTTCGTGGAGCAAGGGCGCATCAATAAGTGGGCCATCCCCAGTCAGGTCGCCCTTGTTACTGAAATTCCCAAGACCAGTGTCGGCAAGCTCGACAAGAAACGCATCCGCCAGGACATTATCGAGTGGCAGGCCGGTAACAGTGCCTTCCTGTCCACCCTGTGAAAGCGGGCATGCGGCAATCTGTCCCGGGCCAACCCGCATGCCAGAGCGGTGCAGTGCTTGCCAAATTGCGCAAATGCGCCATTCTTCGGCACGGCCGGGGCGCAGTCGGAGCACACAGCACCGCCCTGGCGGCACGGAGCGCAAATCACACTTTAGAGGGATCGAGCGCCTGTGCCTTGCTGGCTATAGTCGGGGCCAGGGGCTTTCGGGAGGGGAGGGTGAGCAGGCGCAGGCTTGCACACCGGTCGTTCGGGCCGTTCCTTGAAGCACCACTGCCATAACAAAAAAGAACATGGAGTAGCGTCGATGAAATCTGCAAACCCGTTCTGGCGCAGGGCCAGGTTGCCCATGGCTGTAAGCCTGGCGTCCACCCTTGCCAGTCCCGCTTTCGCGGTCAGTTTCAACATCGGTGAAATCGAAGGCCAGTTCGACTCGTCGCTCTCCATCGGCGCCAGTTGGTCCACGGCCAACCCCAACCGCAACCTGATCGGGGTCAACAACGGCGGCAAGGGCCTTTCGCAAACGTCCGACGACGGCCACCTCAACTTCAAGAAGGGCGAGACCTTCTCCAAGATCTTCAAGGGCATCCACGACCTGGAGCTCAAGTACGGCGATACCGGCATCTTCGTGCGCGGCAAGTACTGGTATGACTTCGAACTCAAGGACGAGGGCCGGCGTTTCAAGGACATCAGCGACTCCAACCGCAAGGAAGGGGCCAAGTCCTCGGGTGCCGAGCTGCTCGACGCCTTCGTCTACCACAACTACTCCATCGGCGATCAGCCGGGCTCGGTGCGCCTGGGCAAGCAAGTGGTCAGCTGGGGCGAGAGCACCTTCATCGGCAGCGGCATCAATGCCATCAACCCGATCGACGTGTCGGCGTTTCGCCGGCCAGGGGCCGAGATCAAGGAAGGCCTGATTCCGGTCAACATGTTCTATGTGTCCCAGAGCCTGACCGACAACCTGTCGGCCGAGGCCTTCTACCAGCTCGAGTGGGACCAGACCGTCGTCGACAACTGCGGCACCTTCTTCTCACAGCCAGACATCATTGCCGACGGCTGCACCGACAACCTGCGCGTGCTCAACAGCAGCCGTACCGTGCCTGCCGCCGCTCGCCAGTTCCTGGCCACCCGCGGCGTCAACATCAACGAAGAAGGGGTGATGGTGCGCCGTGGCGGCGACCGCGATGCCCGTGACAGCGGTCAGTTCGGCGTGGCCATGCGCTACATGTTCGAACCGCTGGACACCGAGTTTGGCGCCTACTTCATGAACTACCACAGCCGTGCGCCGATCTTCAGCGCAACCGGCGCATCGCCTTCGGTCTTCTCCGCCATCCCGACCCTTCCAGCGCAGTTGCGTGCACTGGCACCGTTGATCGTGGCTGGCAACTCCAAGTACTTCGTCGAGTACCCCGAAGACATTCGCCTGTATGGCCTGAGCTTCTCCACCACGCTGCCCACCGGCACCGCCTGGAGCGGTGAGATCAGCTACCGCCCCAACGCACCTGTGCAGCTCAACACCACCGACATCCTGTTCGCCGGTGTGCGCCCGCTGGGCGGCGCCTTGAGCAACGCGTCGCTGCTCGATGGCGTGCCTGGTCAGGACCTGCATGGCTACCGGCGCAAGGAAGTCACTCAGTTCCAGACCACCCTGACCCACTTCTTCGACCAGGTGATGGGCGCCAGCCGCATGACCGTGGTAGGCGAGCTGGGCGTGACCCATGTGGGCGGCCTGGAAAGCGCCTACGACACACGCTACGGCCGCGATCCGGTGTTCGGCCCTGGCCCGTTGCCCGCCACCGGTGGGGCCAATACCTGCCAGGCGCTCAACACCAGCACCATTGCTGGCGCAGGTGCCGGTGCCTCGACGGCCAACCTGAACCGCAAGTGCGAGAACGACGGCTACACCACCAGCACCTCGTGGGGCTACCGCGCCCGGGTCATCTGGGACTACAACGATGTGTTCGCAGGCGTCAACCTCAAGCCGAGCGTGGCCTGGTCTCATGACGTCTCCGGTTACTCGCCAGGCCCAGGCGGCAACTTCGAGGAGGGCCGCAAGGCCGTCAGCCTGGGGCTCGATGCCGAGTACCAGAACACCTACACCGCCAGCCTGTCGTACACCAATTTCTTCGACGGCAAGTACAGCACCGTGGATGACCGCGACTTCCTCGCCCTCAGCTTCGGCGTGAACTTCTAAGCATACGGATCCAGGACGACACGACATGAACAACACCAGAAGTCTGCTGCAAGCCGGTGTGCTGGGCCTGTCCCTGCTGGCAACCAGCGTGATGGCGGCAGTACCGGCCGGCGAAGCGGCCAAATTGGGCAACACCCTGACCCCCATGGGCGCAGAAAAGGCCGGCAACGCCGATGGCTCCATCGGGCCCTGGCAGCCGCTTTCGAAGACGGCCGGCAGCGTCGATGGCAAAGGCTTCCTCGCCGACCCCTACGGTACCGAGCAACCGCTGTTCACCATCACCGCGCAGAACGCCGACCAGTACAAGGACAAACTGTCTCCAGGCCAGATGGCCATGCTCAAGCGCTACCCGGACACCTACAAGTTGCCTGTCTACAAGACGCACCGTGGGTCAACGGTACCGGCCGAGGTGTTCGCTGCAATCAAGGAAAACGCCACCCAGGCAACCCTGGTGGAAGGTGGTAACGGCCTGAACAACTTCCGCACGGCAGTGCCGTTCCCCATCCCACAGAACGGGCTGGAAGTGATCTGGAACCACATCACTCGCTACCGCGGTGGCAGTGTGAGCCGCCAGGTCATCCAGGCGACCCCGCAGCAGAATGGTTCCTTCAACCCGGTGTCTTTCTCTGATCAGTTCGTGTTCCGTGATCGGATGAAAGACTACGACCCCAACAATCCAGGCAACATCCTGTTCTACTTCAAGCAGGAAGTGACCGCGCCGGCACGCCTTGCAGGCACCGTGCTGCTCGTTCACGAAACCCTCGACCAGGTCAAGGAACCGCGCAAGGCATGGATCTACAACGCCGGCCAACGCCGCGTACGTCAGGCGCCGCAGGTGTCGTACGACGGCCCGGGGACGGCTGCCGACGGCCTGCGCACCTCCGATAACCTGGACATGTTCAACGGCGCTCCGGACCGCTATGACTGGAAGCTCGAAGGTAAAAAGGAGCTGTACATCGCCTCCAACGCCTTCAAGCTCGACGACCCGAAGCTCAAGTACGCCGACATCATCAAGGCAGGGCACATCAACCAGGACCTTGCCCGCTACGAGCTGCGCCGCGTCTGGCATGTGGTGGCCACACTCAAGCCCGGCCAGCGACATATCTACGCCAAGCGTGACTTCTACATCGACGAAGACACCTGGCAAGCTGCCGTGATCGACCAGTATGACGGGCGCAACCAGCTGTGGCGCGTCTCCGAAGCCCATTCGCAGCCGTACTACAACGTCGAGGTACCATGGATCACCCTGGAAGCCATCTATGACCTGCAATCGGGGCGCTACCTGGCCTTGGGCATGAAGAACGAAGAAAAGCGTGCCTACAACTTCAACTTTACTGCCAGCAAGGCCGACTTCCAGCCTGCGGCCCTGCGTCAGTCGGGCATCCGCTGACAGCGAAGCCATAAAATGATGGGGCCACGCTCGGTGGCCCCATCGCGCCCATGCAAGGGTGCCAGTCCCAGCAGATGCGCCAGGCCGGTGCGATAAACCGTCTGAATACCCCGCCAAAGCCCCCATCCCAGCCTGCGTCGACCGGCGCTGTTGCTTTTTGTCGTAGTCTTTTTCCGACGCAGTCTCCCCGCCAACTTCAAATGCAGGGCGTTAACCGCTAGTCTCGCAACCACCCTTACGCCGTATTTTTCCACCCAGAACGAGCCGGCCATGACAGATCTGTCCCGTACGCATGGATGCACCAGCCAGGCCGTGGGCCTGATGGACGAGCATTTCTTTCGACCGCCCTTGCCCGACGGCCATGTCCCGCGTCAGCGTCTGTGCCAGCGCCTGCAAGCCGGGCTGGGCGGGCGGTTGCTGCTGATCAGTGCGCCCGCGGGCTTTGGCAAGAGTTCACTGGCCATCGAGTTCTGCGAGACGCTGCCTGCCCACTGGCGCACGCTGTGGTTGGGCTTGAGCCAGCGAGATGCCGATCCCGGGCGCTTTCTGGAGCGTCTGCTCGACGGGTTGCAGCAGCACTGCCCAGCCATGGATGGGCAGGCGATGGCGCTGTTGAAGATGCGCCAGCGCCACCAGCCGTTCGCGTTCGAGCCGTGGCTTGGCACGGTGCTTGACGCGTTGGCGCTGAACCTGCGCAGCGAGTCGCCCTTGCTGGTGGTGCTGGACGACTACCACCTCGCCCAGGGGCCCGTCCTGGACCACTGCCTGCAATTCTTCCTGAACCACTTGCCCGCAGGCCTTGTGTTGCTGGTGACCAGTCGTCAGCGCCCGGACTGGCACCTGGCACGCCTTCGCCTCTGCCGGCAGTTGGCCGAACTGAACGAGCAGGACCTGCGACTGACCGCCGAGGAGTCGCTGGCGGTGCTGGGGCGCAGGCCCACTGGCCTGCGTGGCCAAGCGCTGGACAACCTCATCCAGCGCAGCGATGGCTGGGTGGCCGGGCTGCGTTTCTGGCAGTTGGCCGCCAGCGAGTCGAGCGATGAAAACGTTCTGCCCCAGGCGTTGCACGGTGGCGAAGGCCTGATCCGCGATTATCTGCTCGAAGAAGTGATCGACATACTGCCTGCGCCTGTGCAGCGCTTTCTCGACGAGACGGCGTGCCTGGAACGCTTCTGCGCGCCTCTATGCGACGCGGTACGGCTGCAACAGGACAGCAACGCGATCCTGGATTTTCTGCAATCGCACCAGGTGTTTCTGGTGCCACTGGATGAGCATGGCCGGTGGTTTCGCTACCACCACCTGTTCTCCGATCTGCTTCGCAGCCGCCAGGCACGCGAGCCTTTGACCGAGCGGCACCTGCGTGCCTCTTGCTGGTTCCAGGCCCAAGGCTTGCTGGATGAGGCGGTGGAGCAGGCGTTGCGCGGGGGCGACCTGAACGCGGCGGCCGACCTCGTGCAAAGCCTGTCCGAAGAGCAGTTGCTGGCCGAGCAGAACGTCGCCATGTTGCTGCGTTGGAAAATGGACCTGCCTGACAGCCTGCTGGTCAGCACACCGCGCCTGATCGTGTTGTACAGCTGGGCCCTTGGCCTGGCGTGCCAGCTCGACGCTGCCGAGGAACTGGCAAGCCATCTGGGGCGCTTTCTGCCGGCGCCTTCTGCCACTGCCCAGAAGTCCATGCTCGCCCAGTGGCTGGCACTGAGCGGCGTGATCGCCAGAGGCCGAGGCGATCGTGAACGCACCCTGACTTGCTGCACCGAAGCACTGCAGAGCCTGCCCTGCAAACGGTATGGCCAGCGCCTGGTGTGCCTGTCGACATTGTCGAACCTGGCAATCGCCGAGGGCGACTTCTGGCGTGCGCGCGGTTGGAACCGAGAAGCGCTGGAGCTGGCGCAGCGCGTGGGCAACCCATTGTTCGAGGCCTTGGCCCACTATGACAGGGCCCGGGTATTGCACGCCCGAGGCGAGGTTGTGCGAGCACTGGGCGAAGTGCGCGAAGGGCTACAGCGTTTGCACGGGTTGTCCGCACAGCGGTTGTATGCGATCCGGGCGCGGCTGACCTTGTACGAAGGGTATCTGCTGGTCGCACACCTGTGCCCGGAGCAGGGGCTTGCTCGGCTGCGTGGTGGCCTGGGCGAGGCACGTGCCTGCCGCGACATCAGTGTGCTCATCGGTCATTGCGTGATTGCCATGCTCGACGGCCGGGAAGGGCGCTTTGCCGAGGCGTTCACGGAACTCGCCGAAGCCGAACGTCTGATGCATATCTGGGATGTGCCCCCGGTGTACTACCTGGCGATGATCACCCTGGTCAAATGCGAGCTCTGGCTCGCGCAAGGGCGCATGGACCTCGCCGAATCCTGGCTGTCGCGCCTGGGGCAGACCTACGGCGGCGCGCAGGCGGCACTGGCGCCCGAATTTCACCCGTTGTTGCCCTGCCATGTCGCTTTGCAGCAAGCCGCGCTCGACCGCATTCAGGGGCGTGAAGCAGAGGCGGCGCGCAACCTTGAACAGCTTGCCGAGCGCGGCCAGGGTTGTGGGGGCATGATGTTGACGGTCAGCGCCTTGTGCCCCTTGATCGCCTTGCACCTGGATCAGGGGCATCAGGCGCAGGCAGCACGCTTGCTGCCGACACTGCTGCAGGCGGCCAGGGGCGGTGTGTTGCAGCCGTTCCAGGAGCTGCTGCAACGCTACCCGCAGTGGCTGCGCGATCAGGTCCAGAGCAGCGAAAACTGTCCAGTTCGGGCCCAGTTGCTCGAGCGCTTGCCCGGCTTGCCATGCACCAGCGCCAGTGCTGATGCGCTCAGTAGCCGCGAACGGGCGGTGCTGGAGCTGATCGCCCAGGGCTGGTCGAACCAGCAGATCAGCGAGCGGCTGTTCATTTCGCTGCACACGGTCAAGACACACGCCAGCCACATCAACAGCAAGCTGGGGGTCGAGCGCCGCACCCAAGCCGTGGCCAGGGCCAAGGCGCTTGGCTTGCTGGAGTGAGAGTGGCAGGGCATGCGGCGGGTAGCTAAAATGCTGGCCTGATGCCACCTTGCAAGTGGCGCGTACACCTCGCTTATCTTTTCCGACCGCCTGCCGATACAGCGTTCGGTGGTTCGCCTCGTGCCATCTTTCCATTTCTTCCAGGGCAGGTCGTGTTGATGCTGCAGTTCGGGCAAAAGAGTTTTCTGATCGTTGACGACTTCACCGACTTTCGCACGTCGACCCGCTCCATGCTGCGCGAGCTGGGCGTTCGCGACGTGGACACCGCCGACAGTGGCGAGCAGGCGCTGCGCATGTGCGCCCAGAAGCGTTATGACTGCATCCTGCAAGATTTTCACTTGGGCGATGGCAAGAAAAACGGCCAGCAGGTGCTCGAAGACCTGATCATCGACAAGCACATCAGCCACGAATGCGTGTTCATCATGGTCACCGCCGAAAGCAGCCAGGCCATTGTGCTCAGCGCCATCGAGCACGAGCCCGACGCCTACCTGACCAAGCCCTTCAACCGGGTAGGCCTTGCCCAGCGGGTGGAAAAACTCTACCAACGCAAGGCACTGCTAAAGCCGATCCTCCAGGCGCTGGACCGCAATCGCCCTGGTGAAGTGCTGGCAGCCTGCGCCGAGCTGTGCAAGCGCGACCCGCGCCTGGCGCCGCTGTGCCTGCGCTACCGGGCCGATGCGCTGCGCAACCTCAACCGCTTCGAAGAACTCGAGAAGTTTCTCAAGGCCATTCTCGCCAGCCGCCCGCAGCCCTGGGTGTACGCGGCATTGGGCAGCTTGATGCACAAGCGCGGGCAGCTTGCCCAGGCCCAGGCCGTCTACGAGCAGGCGCTCAAGGCCTTCCCGATCATGCCCAGTCTCTACGATGGCATGGCCGATGTGCTGGAGGCGCAAGGCGAAACCAAGCGCGCCCAAGGGCTGTTGGAGGAGGCCGTGCGCCTCTCGCCGTTATCGGTTCGGCGCCAATCGAAGCTGGGCAAGCTGGCGTTGGCCAACGAAGACTTCGACAGCGCGTCCAAGGCGTTCCGGCATGCCGTGAATCAAGGGCAGAGCTCACGCTACAAGGATGCCGAGAATAACCTGGGCCTGGTGCAGGCGTTGATGAGCCGCAATGCAGGCTTTGGCCTGGACGCGCGCACCCGGGTCGAGATCAACACCACGCTCAGCGAGGTGGCCAAGGAAAACCCGGAAGACCAGGGCCTTCAGGTGCGTGCCCGCATGATGAAAGCTGCCAGCCTGCAGCAGGCCGGTGACCCGGAGACCGCTGCCAAGCTGACGGACCAGGCCGTCCAGCGCCTGGAAAAGATGAACCAGTTCTTCTCGGTCGATGCGGCCCTGACCGTTGCTCGGCAATTACAGGCATCGGGGCAGGATGCCGCGGCCATCGGCGTGCTCAGAAGCTGTGTGGAGAGTTATGGCGACGACCCCAAGGTCATGGAACGAGTAGGCCAGCTGACGGATGACCCCAGCGTGCTGAACGCCATTACCGAAGCCGTCACGCTCAATCGTCAGGGCGTGCGCAGTTACCAGGGAGGTCAGCTCGGCGAGGCGTTGCAGCTGTTCCGTAAAGCGTTGGGCCTGCAGCCCAGGAACATCAGTATCGCCCTCAATACCGCCCAGGCGCTGCTGCGCATTGGCGGAGAGAATCCTCAGCCTGCGATCATGCAGGAGTGCCGCGACGCCTTGACGAGCGTGGCCGGTATCCCCGCCAGCGATAATCGCTATGACCGCTACCGCAAACTGCATACCCGGGTGTTCGGCGCATGAATCTTGATAATCAGGGGCTGGATTTTTCCACGGTGATCGCCTCCACCGTGCACGACCTGAAGAATTCGCTCTCGGCACTGATCCAGTCCCATAGCCAGTGGGTCCAGCGCTTGCCTGAAGAGCTGCGCGGTGGCGCGGAACAGGGGGTGATGGAACATGAGTTCCGGCACCTCAATGGCATGCTGGTGCAGTTGCTGGGCTTGTACAAGCTCGGCGTTAATCAACTGCCGGTGTGCCCGGACTACCACGAACTCGACGACTTCATCGAAGCGCAGTTGGCGGCCCATGAAGAAGTGCTGCAACACAATGCCATCGAGGCGAACTGGCGCATCGATACCGATAATCCCCTGGGCTTCTTCGACCGCGAACTGGTGGCCTCGGTGGTGACCAACGTCATCACCAATGCCACGCGGTTCGCCGAAAAGGCCCTGCTGATTACCATCGAAGAGGCAGACAACCAACTGGTCATCTGCATCAACGATGACGGGCCCGGCTACCCGGCGCGCATGATCGAACGGCAACAGGAATACATCCAGGGCATCGACTCCACCAGTGGTAGCACGGGCCTTGGCTTGTATTTCGCTGCGCGTATTGCGGCCTTGCATGAAAGCGGCGGCGTGCAGGGTCGCATCGACATCTCCAACGGGGGTGCGCTTGGAGGCGGCCTATTCCGGTTGTACTTGCCCTGAGGAGTGAGCAGGGCGGTGCAGAAATGCGCAGGCGGGTGCGGAATTTTCACCCGGCAAGACACTCCAAGCCTGACATAGAGCCGTTCCAGACCTACGGCCTACATGATCAATACGAGGAGCTTGCCCATGTTCACCATGCGTCGCCTGATTATCGTCGCAACCACTGCTGCCCTGATGACCGGCTGTGCGGGGCAGAACCCCTATGAGAACCAGGGGCAAGATGGCGGCGGCATGAGCAAGACCGCCAAGTACGGTGGCCTGGGTGCCCTGGCCGGTGCCGTGGCCGGCGCCGCGATCGATCACAACCACCGTGGCAAGGGCGCACTGATCGGTGCTGCGGCCATTGGCGCCGCGGCGGCCGGCTACGGCTACTACGCCGACAAGCAGGAAGCCGAACTGCGCGCGAAAATGGCCAACACCGGTGTCGAGGTTCAGCGCCAGGGCGATCAGATCAAACTGATCATGCCCGGCAACATCACCTTCGCCACTGACTCGGCCAACATCTCGCCAAGTTTCTACGCGCCGTTGAACAACCTGGCCGGCTCGTTCAAGCAGTTCAACCAGAACAACATCGAAGTGGTGGGCTTCACCGACAGCACCGGTAGCCGCCAGCACAACATGGACCTGTCCCAGCGCCGTGCCCAGGCAGTCAGCAGCTACCTGACCTCCCAGGGTGTGGACGCCTCGCGGGTCACCGTGCGTGGCATGGGCCCGGATCAACCCATCGCCAGCAACGCCGATGCCAATGGCCGCGCGCAGAACCGCCGCGTGGAAGTGAACCTCAAGCCTATCCCTGGCCAGCAATACGACCAGCAGCAAGGCCAGGTTCAGCAGTATCCCTGACCGAGTTGGGGGGGCGCTTGATGGCCCCCCGCATTCAGCGCACTTCGCTCGCCTGGATGGCGGTCAGGGCAATGGTGTGCACGATGTCATCGACCTGTGCCCCGCGCGGTAGATCGTTCACTGGCTTGCGCAGCCCCTGCAGCATGGGCCCCAGGCTCACGCCGTCGGTGCTGCGCTGCACCGCCTTGTGCGTGGTATTGCCGGTGTTCAGGTCCGGAAACACGAACACCGTGGCGCGGCCGGCCACCTGACTGCCCGGCGCCAGGTCGCGTGCAACGGCAGGGTTCACGGCCGCATCGTATTGCAACGGCCCGTCGATCATCAGTTGCTCGCCGCCATCGCTGGCCATGCGTGTGGCCTCGCGCACCTTCTCCACTTCCTCGTCGCTTGCCGAATCGCTCGAATAGCTGATCATCGCTACCCGTGGCGTGATACCGAAGGTGAGCGCCGATGCAGCGCTCTGGCGCGCGATCTCGGCGAGTTCGGCGGCATTGGGGTGGGGGTTCATCACGCAGTCGCCGTAGACCAGCACTTGGTCCGGGAACAACATGAAGAAGACCGAAGAGACCAGGCTGGCGCCCGGTGCGGTCTTGATCAACTGCAATGCAGGGCGGATGGTGTTGGCCGTCGAGTGCACCAGGCCCGAGACCAGGCCATCGACTTCGTCCAGGGCCAGCATCATGGTGCCGATGACCACCGGGTCTTCGAGCTGTTGCTCGGCCATCGGTGCGTTGAGGTTCTTGCTTTTGCGCAGCGCCACCATGGGCTCGACATAGCGCTGGCGGATCAGGTCCGGGTCCAAAACTTCCAACCCTTCGGGCAGGGTGATGCCCTGTGCGCGGGCCACGGCATCGACCGCTTCAGGCTTGGCGAGCAGCACGCAGCGGGCAATGCCGCGAGCCTGGCAGATGGCCGCTGCCTGCACCAGCAGCGGCTCAGCACCTTCGGGCAGGACGATACGTTTGTTGGCCTGCTGCGCGCGCTGGATCAGTTGATAGCGGAACACGGCTGGCGACAGGCGCATCTCGCGCGGCGCACCGCAGCGCTGGCTCAACCAGGCACCGTCGAGGTGGCTGGCCACGAAGTCGGTGATGAACTCGGCACGCTCGCGGTCATCGACCGGGATTTCCCGGTTCAGGGCATTGAGCTGGTTTGCGGTGTCGTAGGACCCTGTGCTGACCGACAGGATCGGCAACCCGGCCTGCAGCGCTCCGCGGCACAGCCCCAGAATACGCGCATCGGGCTTGCTGTCGCTGGTCAGCAGCAGGCCTGCCAACGGCACGCCGTTGATGGCTGCCAGGCTCACGGCAAGGATGATGTCGTCGCGATCGCCGGGCGTCACCACCAAGGTCCCGGATGTCAGCAGCGGCACGGTGTTGGCCACCGTGCGGGCGCAGATGATGATCTTGGTCATGCGCCGCTGTTCGTAGTCACCGGCATTGAGGACCTGGGCCCCGAGCAGCTCTGCCACATCGCGCGTGCGCGGGGCGTTGAGCTCTGGTTGATAGGGAATGCAGCCGATCAAGCGGAAGTCATCGCCGCGCAGCAGCGGCGAGTGCTCACGCAGGCGCGTCGAGAATTGCTCCATGCTCTGGTCGGTGCGCACCTTGTTCAGAATCACGCCCAGCACCTTGGGGTCGCGCGGACCTCCGAACAGCTGGGCCTGTAGCTCGACCCTGCCGGACAGTTCACTGAGCACTTCCTGTTCGGCGGCAGATACCAGGATCACTTCGGCATCCAGGCTCTTGGCAAGGTGCAGGTTTACGCGTGCTGCGTAGCTGGCGTGACGGGTAGGGACCATGCCCTCGACCACGACCACGTCGTTGCCCACACACGCCTGCTGGTACAAGCGAACGATCGACTCGAGCAGTTCGTCCAGCTGGCCATCGCCCAGCATCCGTTCGACCTGGGCAAGGCTCAAGGGCGTCGGCGGCATGATGCCATGGGTACGTGCGATCAGCTCGGTGGAGCGCTCCGGGCCGGTGTCGCCTGGGTGGGGCTGGGCAACAGGCTTGAAGAAGCCCACTTTCAGGCCGGCGCGCTCCAGCGTGCGCACAAGGCCCAGGCTGATGGACGTAAGGCCGACGCCAAAGTCGGTTGGTGCGATGAAAAAAGTCTGCATGCGTGCTTCTCGAAATAAGCGGTGCAAGGGATCAGCGATCAAGGGTAGCGCTATCGGGACCCTGTGCGCACCAACCGCACGGGAACGCCTGGCCGATGCGCTGCGCACGCTGTTCGGGGTCGAGCACCCAAGGGCGCAGTTGCCAGGGCGGCACGTGGCGCAGGTGCTGGGTGTGGCCACAGCTCAACTGGACGAACCAGTGGCCTTCGGCATCCTGGGAAAAACCGATGATCCGACTGATGGACATGGGCGGATCCAGGCGAGGTTCGCAATCGGGCGATGGCTTGGTTACACTTGTGCGTTCTACATTCTTTTGCAAAAGGTCTTGCCCCATGCTGATCGCCGCCAACAAGGCTGTCTCCATCGACTATACCCTGACTAACGACGCCGGGGAGACCATCGACAGCTCCGCCGGTGGCGCGCCGCTGGTTTACCTGCAAGGTGCCGGCAACATCATCCCAGGCCTGGAAAAGGCCCTGGAAGGCAAGCAGGCCGGCGACGAGCTGACCGTTTCCATCGAGCCTGAAGACGCCTACGGCGAATACCTGGCCGAGCTGGTCAGCACCCTGAACCGCAGCCTGTTCGAAGGCGTCGACGAGCTGGAAGTGGGCATGCAGTTCCACGCATCGGCCCCCGATGGCCAGATGCAGATCGTGACCATCCGTGACGTGGACGGCGACGACGTGACCGTCGATGGCAACCACCCACTGGCCGGCCAGCGCCTGAACTTCCAGGTCAAGGTCGTTAACGTGCGTGACGCCAGCGAAGAAGAAATTGCCCACCGTCACATCCACGGTGAAGGTGGCCATCACCACTGATCTTTCTGCGCTAAGCTCAGAAAGTCGCCAGGCGTTCGGGCAAGCCGCCCTGCCTTCCCAAGGAAGGCGACGGCTTGAACGAACGCCTTTTTAGTGGGCGCAATTTGCCCAGGTGCCGTCGGCGACCTGAAAAGGGGATTACAGCATGAGTGCATTTCACGACCTGAAGTTGAACGCGCTTGACGGTGGCGATCTGTCCTTGAAACCGTACAAGGGGCAGGTAGTGCTGGTGGTCAACGTGGCCTCCAAGTGCGGCCTGACACCTCAGTACGCGGCGCTTGAGCAGCTCTACCAAACGTACAAGGACAAAGGTTTCACGGTCCTTGGCCTGCCCTGCAATCAGTTCGCAGGGCAGGAGCCGGGCAGCGAAGCGCAGATCCAGGCGTTCTGCCGCGTGAACTATGGCGTGAGCTTTCCGCTGAGCGCCAAGCTCGATGTGAATGGGCCCCAGCGTCACTCGATGTATCGCCTTCTGGCGGGCGAGGGCGCGGAGTTTCCGGGGGACATCACCTGGAATTTCGAGAAATTCCTGGTGGGCAAGGACGGGCGGGTATTGGCGCGCTTCTCCCCACGCACGGCGCCGGATGATCCTGCGGTGGTCCAGGCCATCGAGAAGGCCCTTGGCTAATCACGCACCGGGTGCTCGCCTTGGCCGCGGCGGTGGCTTCACAGCGGCGGCAGTGGCTGCATCGAGGTAGCTTGGCGCCCATGAGTGCTCAGTGAGGCGCTGAGCAGGTGCGCTTCGAACTGATCGACGATTTTCGACCACCCCTGATGGCTGGCATGCTGCCGCGCATTGAGCCTCACCCGCCGCAGGGTCTCGCTGTCTTGCAGCAGCCAGCAAGCAGCATCGATGAATGCTGCCACGTCGCCTGGCATGGCCAGCGCACCATTGTGGCCATGGCCGATGTGCTGCGCGGCCGTTGCCTGGTCATAAGCGACCACCGCCAACCCTGACGCCATGGCTTCGAGCACCACATTGCCAAACGTCTCGGTCAGGCTCGGAAACAGAAACAGATCACTGCTGGCATAGTGCTCGGCCAGTTGTTCGCCTCGCTGGACCCCGCATAAGACAGCCTCGGGGACCTGCTGCAGCAGCTTCCCCCGCAGTGGCCCGTCCCCCACCAGGATCAGGCGTAATCTTCGCTGTGGCAGAGCCCGCTGCAGAGCTTCGAAACAGCTTTGCAAAAGCCCCAGGTTTTTCTCCGGTGCCAACCGTCCCACATGCAGGACGGCGATATCATCGTGGCCCAGCCCCCAGCGTTCGCGCAGCGCCTGGCTGCGACGAGCCGGGTTGAACAGCTCCGCATCTACGCCGCGCTCCATGTGCACCAGCCGCTCGAAGCCGCGGCGCTCGAGCCAACGCTGTTGGTTCAAGCTGGGCACGAGGGTCAAGACGGCCCGGTGATGAAACCAGCGCAGGTAAAGGCTTAGCAGGCGTGCTACCACGCCCATGCCGTATTGCCCTGAAGGGTGCGCAACGTGGGTATGCAATCCGCTGACAACGGCGATCCCTAACCGCCGAGCGGTGCGCAATGCGCTCAGCCCCACGGGGCCTTCAGTGGCGATGTAGATGACATCAGGCCGTTGCCGGCGCCAGTGCCTTGTTAGCGTATGCAGGGACACCCTACTCCGTTGCAACCCCGGGTAGCCGGGCAGTGGCCAGTCGCGCCACAGTCTCACGCCAGGGTTGTGGCTCGAAGCCTGCTCCCCTGGCTGGCGAGGGCGGACGACGCTGACCTGATGGCCACGCAGGCGCAGCCCTTCGCTCAGGTTCAAAAGAATGCAGGCCACGCCGTTGATGTGCGGGGCGAAGGTGTCGCTGACGAGGCAGATGTGCAGAGCAGGTGTGTTCATGAACTGACTATCCACTTGCTGCATTGCCGGGGTATGACGGCGAGGTGACGCCTGCATGATGCATGGCTCACGACGGCCGATGACGCGCACGAATATTCATCGAGGCTGCACTCAAGAGGCGCAGTTCCCCGCCGATGCAGTTGCATTCGCCCCCACGCTCCAGGAGAGCGGTGATGTTCAACAACAAGCTCAAGCAAGAAATCCGGCAGTTGCGTGAAGAACTGATGACCATCGACCAGATCAAGAGCAGCCTTGACAGCGAAATGCTGGTGCTGCAACTCGATCCGGCCGGTCGGATCGAACTGGTCAATGGCAATTTCGAAACCGAGATGCTGTATAGGGCCGACCAGTTGCTTGGGCGCAACATCGAAGACATCGTGCCTGCCCACGTCAAGTCGCTGGATTTTCACCAGCGCATGAAAAATGCCATCAGCCGGGGCGAGCATTTCAATGGCGCGTTTCGCCTGCTGCGCGGGGACGGCCAGGAAGCCTGGCTGCGTACGATCCTGCAACCTGTGAAGGGTAGCGACGGGCGCATCAAGTATTTCACCCTGCATTCGAGCGACCTGACCCGCACCATCGTCACCTCCCGCGAGCACGAGAGCCTGATCAAGGCGTTGATGCGCTCGACGGCGGTCATCGAGTTCGACCTCGATGGCATGATCCTGACCGCCAACGAACGCTTCCTGTCGGCAGTGGGGTACCGGCTGGATCAAATCCGTGGCAAGCACCACCGTATGTTCTGCGAACCTGCCGAGGTCAATGCACCGGGCTACCAGGCATTCTGGGACAAGCTTCGTCGCGGTGAATACATTGCCGAGCGCTTTCGGCGGATCGATGCTCACGGCCGGGTAATCTGGCTGGAAGCGTCCTACAACCCGATCTTCAACGCCCACGATGAGCTCTACAAAGTGGTCAAGTTCGCCACGGTCATCACCGAACAGGTGAACCAGGAGCAAGCAGTGGCCCAGGCGGCGGACGTTGCCTACAACACCTCGCGGGAAACGGACACCAGCGCCCGCCGGGCCACCGAGGTGGTCGGCCAGAGCGTCAGCGTCATGCGCGGGCTGGAAGCCTCGATGCTTCAGGCTGCCGAAGGTATCCAGGCGCTGGACACCCAGTCGCGGGTCATTGGTTCGATCATCAAGACCATCAGCGATATCGCCGGGCAGACCAACCTGCTGGCGCTCAACGCCGCCATCGAAGCCGCCCGCGCTGGCGAGCAGGGGCGGGGCTTTGCGGTGGTGGCCGATGAGGTGCGTCAACTGGCCTCGCGCACCAGTACGGCTACCGAGGAAATAGCCCGTGTGGTGCAGCAAAACGAGCAGTTGGCCCAGGCTGCGGTGTCGATCATCGACACCAGCAAGCGTCAGGCCGAAGAAGGCCGCGCGCTGGCGGACCAGACCGGAAGCGTGATCGAGGAAATCCAGGAAGGGGCCAGGCGGGTGGTGGATGTGGTGGGGCAGTTCTCCAGCCGCCTGGGGCAGTGATGCTGGGCAGTTTTGCAGGCCAGTGGTGACCCTGAACCAAGCGACACGCAGCCGTCTGCTTGGAGACGTACAAGGTTAGCCGCTGCCTGAAAGGCACGCGGCCGGTTTACGCGCTCACCGCCAGCCCATCGCCCACACCTGGGCGTCGCGCAGCACCCGCCAATCCAGCCACTCGCTGCGCCCACTGTGCACCGCCTGCAGTTCCACGCGCAGCAGCACGCCCGCTTCGTCATGCTCCAGGTCGGTGACCAGGAAGTGCTTTTCACGGTTTACCGGCTGCGTTGCGGTCCATTTCGACAGCTTGAGTTTGGCGGGGCTGAAGCGGTTCATGGTCTGCTCCTGTAGATGGGGTAGGGTTACGCCTGGGGCAGGCTCAGGCCCGATGCGCAGGGGTGTTCACGACACGTGCATTGCCGTTCTCGCGCACCCAGAACAACGTCGCCCCCGCCACCGCCGCCGGCATCATCACCACGTTCACCCCCGGGATCAGCAACGCCAGGTAGGTCACCCCGCCAAAGCCCAGGGACTGCCAGCGCTTCTCCCGCAGCCAGGCGAGCATGTCTTGCCAGCTCATCTTGTTGTTGTCGGCCGGGTAGTCGATGTACTGGATGGCCATCATCCATACGCCGAAAATCAGCCAAAGCGGCGCGGCGACCACGTTGACCACCGGGATCAACGACAGGATGAACAAGGCGGTGGCGCGTGGCAGGAAGTAGCCGAGCTTGCGCATTTCGCGGCCCAGTGTGCGGGGGATCATCGCCAGCAGCTCTGCCCAGCTGAAGGCTGGGAAATGATCGTCGCCGCGCACCACCACTTCCACCTTTTCAGCCAAGAAGCCATTGAACGGTGCCGCGATGATGTTGGCCACCAGGGTGAAGGTGAAGAACACCATCAACACCAGCAGCACCACGAACAAGGGCCAGAGGATGTAGGTCAGGAAGCTCAGCCAGCTTGGCAGCGTGGGCACCAGCGCGTCCAGCCACTGGCTGAACTGGTGGCCGGCAAAATAGATGAGACCACCGAACAGCAGCAGGTTGATGGTCAGCGGCAGCAGCACGAACAAGCGCAGGCCAGGGCTCAGGATCAGCTTCAGGCCTTCGCGCAGGTACTGCGGCCCGGAAAGAACGGGGGCTTGCATGTATCACTCCGCAGAAAAGGTAGTCGGCAGACATTACCGAGTTTCGGGGTGATGCGGAAGCTGCGCCATCTGGGTGAAACCGGCGGTAACAAAAGCCAAGGTTCGACCCTGCCAACGCAAAGACGCGCATAGACGATGGCTATGAGGTGGATTGTCTAAGGATATTTCCTTACTCTTTGCCACCTCGCTACAGTGCGCTCATATTTCAGCGTCACAGGCCTGCCCGTGGTGCAGGCCCTACTTCATTTGCACAGCTGGCCCTTACAGCCCGCTCGACAGGAGTTCGACATGTCCGAAGCACGTCATTCGCGCGTCATCATTCTGGGCTCCGGCCCTGCCGGTTACAGCGCAGCGGTCTACGCGGCCCGTGCCAACCTCAAGCCGCTGCTGATCACTGGCATGCAGGCCGGTGGCCAGTTGACCACCACCACCGAAGTCGACAACTGGCCGGGCGACCCGCACGGCCTGACCGGCCCTGCACTGATGCAACGCATGCAGGAACACGCCGAGCGTTTCGAAACTGAAATCGTCTTCGACCACATCAACGCCGTAGACTTGGCCAACAAGCCGTTCACGTTGACCGGCGACAGCGGCACCTACACCTGTGACGCCCTGATCGTGGCCACTGGTGCCAGCGCTCGTTACCTGGGCCTGCCGTCGGAAGAAGCGTTCATGGGCAAGGGTGTATCGGCCTGCGCCACCTGCGATGGCTTCTTCTACCGCAACAAGCCGGTCGCGGTGGTTGGCGGCGGCAACACGGCCGTTGAAGAGGCGCTGTACCTGGCCAACATCGCCAGCAAGGTAACCCTGGTGCACCGCCGCGATACCTTCCGCGCCGAGAAGATCCTGATCGACAAGCTGCATGCCCGCGTTGCCGAAGGCAAGATCGAGCTCAAGCTGAACGCTACCCTGGATGAAGTCCTGGGCGACAACATGGGCGTGACCGGCGCGCGCTTGAAGAACAACGATGGCAGCAGCGACGAGATCAAGGTAGACGGCGTGTTCATCGCCATCGGCCACACCCCGAATACCTCGCTGTTCGAAGGCCAGCTGACCCTCAAGGACGGCTACCTGGTGGTCAGCGGCGGCCGTGAAGGCAACGCCACTGCCACCAACGTCGCGGGCGTATTCGCCGCAGGTGACGTGGCCGACCATGTCTACCGTCAGGCCATCACCTCGGCCGGTGCGGGCTGCATGGCTGCGCTGGACGTCGAGCGCTACCTGGACGGCCTGGCCAACGCCTCGTTCTGATCTTTCGATCGGGGCCGCCTGGCGGCCCCGTGTTACAAGCTAAGGCGCATCGACAGGTCGACCGCTCGCACATCCTTGGTCATCGAACCTATCGAGATGTAATCCACACCGGTTTCGGCAATGGCCCGCAGGGTCGTTTCGCTGACGCCGCCGCTGGCCTCCAGCTTCGCCTTGCCGGCTGTGATGCCGACGGCTTGCTTCATCTCATCGAGCGTCAGCTCATCGAGCATGATGATGTCGGCGCCAGCGCTCAGCGCCTGATGCAATTCCTCCAAGCTTTCCACCTCGATTTCCACCGGCTTGCCGGGGGCGATGCGGTGGGCGGCGTGTACCGCTTCAGCGACGCCACCACAGGCTGCAATATGGTTTTCCTTGATCAGGAAAGCGTCATACAGGCCTATGCGGTGGTTGTAGCAGCCGCCACAGGTCACTGCGTATTTTTGCGCCAGGCGCAAGCCAGGCAAAGTCTTGCGGGTGTCCAGCAACCGTACCTGCGTGCCTTCGACCAGATCCGCCAATGTGCGCGCACGCGTGGCAACCCCGGACAGCATCTGCAGGAAATTGAGCGCACTGCGCTCGCCGCTGAGCAGCGCCCGCGCCGGGCCTTCCAGATGAAACAGCGGCTGGTTGGGCTGGGCGCGATCGCCGTCGACCACCTGCCAGTGCACGGCTACGCGTGGGTCGAGTTGACGAAACACCGCATCGACCCAAGCCGTACCGGCTACCACACACCCTTCGCGAGTAATGATCATTGCCTTGGCCAGCCGCTCGGCCGGGATGAGCTGGGCGGTGATGTCGCCGCTACCGATGTCCTCCAGCAACGCGCGGCGCACGTTGGCTTCGATTTCGGCGGTGAGGTCGGCAAGGCGTAGGTTAGGCATGGTTGGCTCCACAAGCGAGATGCCCGCGATTATAGGGCAGGGCGCAGGTGTGTACAGCCGGTGGTCGGTTGCCATGACGCAGCGGGTTGAGCAATCACTGCCTATTCAGGGTCAAGACTTACCAAGGGAAACGTATCTGGCAGTAAAAGGAATTATTCCTGATAATGCTGTCTGATATTTGGCGTCATGCTATTGGCGAAATCGGCCGTGTCTGGGCCCGACACCCTGCAAGGAGTACAGGATGCACAAAGAGGGCAAGGTAGTGCCCTTGGCGGCGGCTGAACATGGACGGCGCACGCCCCCTTCGAGTCTGCCCATTGCGCTGCTGCAGGTGCGCGATCAGGCCGCCTTGCAGCTGCGTCAGGGTTTGCAGGCGCTGTTCGACAATGCCGACGATACGCTGTTCGAAATGGCGGACAAGGCCGCTGACCGGTTCGCTCAGCACCTGTATTTCGAAGCCATGCGCGACTTGCGGCTCAAACGCAAGAGCATCGAGCGGCTGTTTCTCGATACCGTCCATGAAGCCTTCGCGCGCTTGGTCGAGCCTGAGCCTGAACGTGCCCCGGCAACCATCGTTCACGCCTTGTCTTCTACCCCCGGTCAGTCCGAGCGCGCAGCAGCGGTGGAAGCGATGGTTGCCAGAGTGAAGGCCCGTGATGGCGTCGCCTTACAGCAACTGGGCCTGCGCTTGCAGACGCTGCTCGAACGTCATGTGCCTGAGCAGTGCAACCCCCTGAACCCTATTGCCCTGTGCCGCTGCTTTCTCGAAGCCGGGCAAAGCCTGGGTGTAGGGCCGCGCGTAAAGCTGGTGCTGCTCAAGCTGTTCGAACGGTACGTGCTGTGCGACGCGCAAGTCATCTATGGCGAAGCCAACAGGGTACTGATTGCGGCAGGTGTGCTGGGGCAGCTGCCACCGACGCCTTGCCGACGAGCTGGAGACAGTTGCTTGCTGGCGGAGCCGGACGAGCGTTCCTATCATGAGCCTGAAGCGGCCGACGATACCGCAGGCGAGGCCTTGTTCGCCTCCCTGCAGCCGCTTCTGCGATCGACACGTGGGGTGTTGGCGCCTCGCCTGGGTGCACCGGCCGGCGCCCAGCAGGTCAGCAGGGCCGATCTGCTGCGGCTGCTTTCACATCTGCAGCACTATGTGCCGGAGCCCGGCGCGGCTGATGACTTCGTCCTTGGCCAGCAACTGGAGCAGTTGCTGCTGACCATCAGCGTGCGTAGCGGTACCCGCCGCTTCATTGGCGGTGACGACGAAGACATGATCAACCTGATCGAGCAGGTGTTCAGGTTCATTGCAAGTGATGACAATCTGCCCATTTGCCTGCGAGCAGTGCTGGCGCGCCTGCAGATCCCGCTGCTCAAGGTGGCGCTGCTGGACAGGGGGCTGCTCAGCCGCGCCAGCCATCCCGCCCGACGGCTGCTCAACGAATTGGCGGCGGCGGGGCTCGGCTGCGACCCGCGCGAACAAGGGCAGGGTGATGCCTTGCAACTGCGCGCAGAACATGTGGTTCAGCGCTTGCTCATCGATTTTGCCGAAGACTCGCGTCTGTTCGGTGAGCTGCTCGAGGACTTTCTCGGGCAGACCCAGCATGAACGGCGGCGTACCGAGCTGTTCGAGCAGCGCACTCGGGACGCCGAAGAAGGGCGGGCCAATGCCTCGCTCGCCAGGCGACAGGTGCAACAGGTGCTCAGCCAGCGTCTGCGCGGACGTGTGTGGCCGCAGGCAGTGGTACAGATGCTGAGCAACAACTGGAGCCAGGTCATGATGCTGGCCTGGCTCAGGCACGGAGAAACCTCTCTGGGCTGGCGCAATGCTCTGCAGACCCTCGATACGTTGCTGGCCAGTGTGATGCCATCGCTTGCGCCGCAGGTCCTGATGCATCAGGTACCACCGTTGCTCAAGTCACTGCGCGATGGGCTGGCCAGTGTTGGCACCGATTCGCTGGTGACCCGTGAATTTTTCCGCAAACTCCAACAACTGCACCTACGTGCTTATGCAGGTGACGCCGAGATAGACGAGAACGACATCCTGGTTACCCAGGACATCCTGGTGACGTTGGCCGAAGAGGCAGACGGGCCTGGGCTGCAACCGGCCGGTGAGCAGGGCAAGGTCTCGCAGAAGGTGCAACGCTTGCGCATGGGCACCTGGATTGAAGTGTCCGATGACGGTGGCATCCAGCGCTGCAAGTTAGTGGCTCGCCTGGACAGCTGCGACAAGCTCGTCTTTGCCAATCGCAGCGGCATGAAAGTGCGGGAGTGGAGTGGCGCCGGCCTTGACCAGGCCCTGGAAGCCGGCACTGTCCGCGTACTGGATGACGGCCCTTTATTCGAGCGCGCCCTGGAAGCGGTCATAGAGACTTTACGCAGGAGCGGGCAGGCCGCCTTGTGACGATTACCGTGTCAACGACAGCGGCGGCAGGGCATACTGACGCTCTGTGCAGCACTTTTCAGGACAGGCCCCATGCAATTGGACCGTGCCACTGGCTGGTTCCACGGAGACGGAATCACCCACTGCCCCTCACCGAATTTCAATGTTCGCCCGCAAGGTGAGCACATTTCTCTGCTGGTGCTTCACAACATCAGCTTGCCGCCGGCCAACTTCGGCGGCGGTTACGTCCAGGCGTTCTTCCAGAACCGGCTCGATCCGAACGCTCACCCCTATTTCGCCACCATCGAGCACCTGAAGGTATCTGCGCACCTGTTCATCGAGCGTGGAGGCGCGGTGACCCAGTTCGTCTCGTTGCACGACCGCGCCTGGCATGCGGGCGTCTCCTGTTTCGACGGCCGTGAGGGATGCAACGACTTCTCGATCGGCATCGAGCTCGAGGGCACTGACCAGATACCCTATACCGAGGCGCAGTACCTGACCCTCGACCGCTTGACGCGTCACATCCGTAAGGCCTGGCCGGCCATTACCCCCGAGCGTATTCAAGGGCACAGCGACATCGCCCCCCAGCGCAAGACCGACCCCGGCCCTGCCTTCGACTGGGAGCGGTACCGCCAGGCGTTACAGCGCAATGAGGGCTGAAGTATGAGTTTTCTGGTATTGATCCTGGTGCTGTGGTTCGAGAAGTTTTCGGGCTTGCGCCATCTGGTCCAGCGTGACGGTTTCTTCCTTGGCGAACTGGCGCGCCTTGAGCGCAGAGGTGGGCTGCCTGCAGGGTGGGTGCTGGCCGCTGTGGTGCTGGCGCCGGTGGTGGTGCTGTCACTGCTGTTGCATGTGCTTGAGCCCGTTGCCTACGGCCTGCTGGCCTTGCCAGTGCATCTTCTGGTGCTGGTCTATAGCCTGGGGCGTGGCGATGCCAAGGCTTCCCTCGGGCCTTTGCGTGACGCCTGGCACAGGGGCGATGAACAGGCCGCGCTGCACGTGGCCGCACGTGACCTGGGGGTCGTGGCCGATGGGCCACGCAGCCTGCGCGAACGCCTGCAAAGCAGGCTGCTGTGGGAGGCCTATCAGGGTTTTTTCGCCGTCATCTTCTGGTACTTCCTACTGGGCCCGGCCGTCGCGCTAGCTTACCGCCTTCTGGCGTTGTGCCAAGCGCACAGTCAGCGACCCGCACTCCAGCAACGTGCCGAGCAGCTTCGCCACCTCATGGACTGGGTGCCGGTCAGGGTGGTGGCATTGAGCTTTGCTTTGGTCGGCAACTTCGTCGCCGTTGCCCGCGAAATGTTGCACGAACTGTTGAACTGGCATATCAGCGCCGCGCACCTGGTGGCCCGCATCGGGCGCATTGCAGATGACGGCAGTCATGCCGGCACTGCCGGCGACAATGAAGGTGGGGCGCGGCGCCTGGACAGCCTGTGGGACCTGGTGCTGCGTTGCGGTGTGCTGTGGTATGCCGCTTTCGCGTTGTGGACCGTGTTGGCCTGACCACGTAGGCCGGGCCTGTGCGAGTCAGCCCAGGGCTTGCCACCCAAACAGCTCGCAGGCGTTGCGCGTGCTCGCTTCGGCCAATTGCTCGACGGGCACGCCCATCGACTCGGCCAGCGAGTGTGCGATGTCTGGCAGGTGCTCGGGGCTGTTGCGCACCCCCGGATGCATGACCGGCGCCATGTCCGGTGCGTCGGTCTCCAGCACCACGCTGTCGAGCGGTAAGCGGGCAACCGTACGGCGCAGCCGCACGGCCTGGGGCCAGGTCGCCGCGCCGCCCAGCCCAAGCCGAAAGCCTAGCTTGATGTACTCACGTGCCTCTTCGTAACTGCCGGCGAACGCATGGATGATACCCGCCCGCATGGGCCTGTAGCGCTTGAGGGCGGCAATCACCTGGGCGTGGCTGCGGCGTACGTGCAGCAGGGCCGGTAACTGGAAATCGCACGCCATTTGCAACTGTGCCTCGAACAACCGTTGCTGACGGACCTTGTCCAGTTCAGGCAGGTAGTAATCCAGTCCGAACTCGCCCACCGCACACAGACGGCTGTCGCCACGCAAGCGCTCCAACCAGGCGCGCAACTGCTCGATGTGGCTGGGTTGATGCTCTTCAAGATAGACCGGGTGCAGGCCAAGCGCCGCCGCCAGGCGCGAGTCGCTGCAGGCCAAATCCCATACCCGCTGAAAGTTGGCCTGATGAACCCCCAGCACCACCATTCGCTCGACGCCTCGCGCGCTTGCGCGGGCCATCAGGCTCGGGCGGTCGGCGTCGAAGTCGGGGAAGTCCAGGTGCGTGTGGGTGTCGATCAGGCGCAGGTTCATGGCGCGTCGATTCGCTGCTTGAAGGTACGCGCTACCGCATGCACGCCGGGTTCATAGCGTTTGTCTTCGATTGCGGCAAGTGCCAGCTCCAGTGCCTTGGCGGCCATGTCACCATGACGCTGGGCCATGGCATTGACCGGCAGCGGCAAGAAATCGAGCAGTTGGTTGTCGCCGAAAGTGCCCAGCTGCAACCGGCGCGATTCGATGGGCTGGGCGTGCAGCGCGTCGAACACCCCCTGCAGGAGCACGTACGAGGTGGTGATCAAGGCATCGGGCAGGTGGCCCAGCTCATCGATCAATTGCTGCATGAGCCGCTGCCCGCACTCTCGGCTGAACGCTTCGCCCTGGTAGCGGCGCACCTCACCGGCAAAGCCCTGCAGCGCATCGTCGAAACCACCGGCGCGGGCCTGGCTGACCGACAGTTCAGGGCGTGCGCCGATCAGGGCGATGCTGCTTGGCGCGGTGCTCAACAGGCTGGCCGCCAGACGACGACTGGCATCATGGTCATCGCTGATCACCGAGCAAAAATACCGGGGGTCCAGGCCGCGGTCGATGGCGATGACCGGCAGGCCCTTGTCTTGCAGTTCGCGGTAGCTCTGGTCTTGCGGCGGTAGGCAGCTGGCGACGAACAAGGCATCGCAGCGGCGTGCCCGGAACAGCTGCTGCAACTGGCGTTCGCTGTCGGGCTGGTCATCACTGCTGGCGATCAGCAACTGATAGCCCCGGGCCCGGGCGCCTTGCTCAAGGCGCTTGGCAATACGCGCATAGCTGGGGTTCTCAAGGTCCGGGAGAATGAAGCCGAGCGTACGGGTGTGCCGGCTGCGCAAACCAGCGGCCTGGGGGTTGGGCGTGAAGCCATGGGCCTGCACCACCGCCTGCACGCGCTCCACGGTGCTGTTGCTGATGCGTTGCTGTTCGGCCTTGCCATTGATGACGTAACTGGCGGTGGTGACGGACACACCGGCCAGACGGGCGATATCGCTGAGTTTCACCGAGTTTTCCTTGTTATGACCAAAGCTGGCTGTGGGCGATGACCAGGCAGTTTGACCCTGATACCCCAGCGAGCGCAGGCGACCATTGTCGCAATTGTCCGACAGGATGGGGCTTTTTCATCGGCAGATTATCGAGTAACGTGGCCGCCTGGTCAGATTAAACGTTTCAGCCTCCTGATTTTCTGCATCTGCTGCCCACTGTGCAAGGCGGTTGAACTGGCCATTTCCGTGAATTTCACAACAATACTCCAGTACCCATCCGGGAACTGCAAAGGGAGAAGGTCATGCTCGAGCTCGCCAAGGAGCAGATAGCCATGGGCCAGACGGCCCCCGACAAGGCGCACGCATTGCGCCTGCTGGCGGATCGCCTGGTCGCCGACGGACTGGTCGCCGAGGGCTACCTGCAAGGGTTGCAGGACCGCGAGGCGCAAGGTTCCACGTTCCTTGGCCAGGGCATCGCCATCCCCCACGGTACGCCGCAGACCCGCGACCTGGTGCACACCACAGGCGTGCGTCTGTTGCAGTTCCCCGAGGGTGTGGACTGGGGCGATGGGCAGATTGTGTACTTGGCCATTGGTATCGCTGCGCGCTCTGACGAGCACTTGCGCCTGCTGCAATTACTGACCCGCGCCCTGGGCGAAACCGATCTGGCCGAGGCCCTGCGCCGTGCCGGCTCGGCCGAGGCCTTGCTCAAACTGCTGCAGGGTGCACCGCAGGAGTTGGCGCTCGATGCGCAGTTGGTCGCCTTGAACCTTCCAGCCGAAGATTTCGATGAGCTGGCCTGGCGCGGTGCGCGCTTGTTGCAGCGCGCCAACTGCGTGGACAGCGGCTTTGCTGCCGTACTGCAACAGGCAGAGCCGCTGCCGCTGGGAGAGGGTTTGTGGTGGCTGCACAGCGAACGTCAGGTTCGCCAGCCAGGCCTGGCCTTCGTCACCCCGGCACAACCTGTGCGCTACCGCGATCAACCCCTGACGGGTCTGTTCTGCCTGGCCAGCCTGGGGGCTGCCCACCAGGCCTTGCTCGAGCGGTTGTGCGAAGTGTTGATCGAAGGCCGTGGGCAGATGCTTTACCAGGCCACCAGCAGCCGCGCCGTGCTCGAAGTGCTCGGCGGCGAGGCGCCTGCCGACTGGCCGAGCGCGCGCATCCTGCTGGCCAACGCCCACGGCCTGCATGCTCGCCCAGCCAAGGTGCTGGCGCAGCTGGCCAAACGTTTCGAGGGCGACATTCGCGTCCGCGTGGTCGACAGCGGTCAGCCTGGCGTGTCGGTGAAAAGCCTGAGCAAGCTGTTGAGCCTTGGCGCGCGCCGCGGCCAGGAACTGGAGCTGGTGGCCGAGCCTGCTATCGCCGCCGATGCCCTGCCTGCGTTGCTGGCAGCCATCGAGCAGGGTTTGGGTGAGGAGGTGGAAGCGCTGCCGCTTGTTGCAGAGGCCCCTGCGCAGCCAGCAGTCGAAACGGCGAAGGCGCCGGCGGCCGGCAGCCGCGTGCAGGGTGTGGGCGCTGCCCCAGGTATCGCATGCGGCCCTGCCCACGTCGTGACCGAACGCACGTTCGACTACCCGCTGCGCGGCGAGTCGTACGATCAGGAACGACACAAACTGACCCAGGCCGTGGCTACCGTCAGTGCCGACCTTCAGGTGCTGGTGCAGCGCAGCGACGCGGCCATCGGCGAGATTTTCGTCACCCATCAGGAAATGCTGGCCGACCCGGCCCTGACCGACGACGTCGAGCAGCGCCTGGCCCAAGGGGAAAGTGCCGCCGCCGCGTGGATGGCGGTGATCGAATCAGCGGCCAGCCAGCAAGAAGCGCTGCACGACGCGTTGCTGGCCGAACGGGCCGCTGACCTGCGCGATGTGGGTCGCCGCGTATTGGCCCAGCTGTGCGGCGTCCAGACGCAGAGCGAGCCTGACCAACCTTACGTGCTGGTGATGAGCGAGGTTGGACCCTCCGATGTCGCCAGGCTCGACCCGGCGCGGGTTGCCGGTATTGTTACAGCCCAGGGTGGCGCCACCGCGCACAGCGCCATCGTCGCCCGGGCGCTGGGTATTCCTGCCGTAGTCGGAGCAGGCCCCGGCGTGCTGCTGCTGGAGAATGGCACACCGCTGCTGCTCGACGGCCAACGCGGTGTGGTCAACGTCGCGCCGCCAGCCGAAGAGCTGCAGCGTGCCCTGGCCGAGCGTGACGTGCGTGAGCAGCGTCTGCAAGCCGCCTGGGCCAACCGTTTCGACCCTGCAGTGACCCGTGATGGTCATGCCATTGAGGTCTTCGCCAACATCGGTGAAAGCAGCGGTATCGACAAGGTGGTGGAGCAGGGGGCCGAAGGCGTCGGCCTGTTGCGCACCGAACTGATTTTCATGGCCCACTCTCAGGCGCCGGATGTGGCCACCCAAGAAGCCGAGTACCGCCGCGTGCTCGATGGCCTGGACGGGCGCCCGCTGGTGGTGCGAACCCTGGACGTAGGCGGCGACAAACCGCTGCCGTACTGGCCGATCGCCGCAGAAGAGAACCCGTTCCTCGGCGTGCGCGGCGTGCGTCTGACCCTGCAGCGCCCGCAGGTGATGGAAGACCAACTGCGGGCCCTGCTGCGCGCCGCAGATCAACGCCCTTTGCGCATCATGTTCCCCATGGTCGGGCAGATACACGAGTGGCGCGAGGCCCGTGCGATGGTCGAGCGCCTGCGCACGGAAATACCCGTGGCAGACCTGCAGGTGGGCATCATGGTCGAGGTGCCTTCGGCAGCCCTGCTGGCGCCGCAACTGGCGCGCGAGGTGGACTTCTTCAGCATCGGCACCAATGACCTGACCCAATACACCCTGGCCATCGACCGTGGCCACCCCAGCCTGTCCGCCCAGGCCGATGGGCTGCACCCTGCGGTCCTCAGCCTGATCGACATGACGGTGCGCGCCGCCCACGCCCATGGCAAGTGGGTGGGGGTGTGCGGCGAACTGGCGGCTGACCCGCAGGCCGTCGCGGTGCTGCTGGGGCTTGAAGTGGATGAGCTGAGCGTGGCATCGCGCAGCGTTGCCGAAGTCAAGGCCCTGGTGCGCCAGGCCGATTCCCGTACAGCCCGCGCTTTGGCGCGTGAGGCCTTGCAACAAGACAGCGCCGCCGCGGTTCGCGCGCTGGTGGAGCGTTATTGAATGGCCAAGATCCTGACCCTGACCCTTAACCCCGCCGTGGACATCACCATCGGGCTCGACAGCCTGCGCCCCGGTCACGTCAACCGCAGCCAGGCCCAGCACAGTCACGCGGCTGGCAAGGGCCTGAACGTCGCCCAGGTGCTGGCCGACCTGGGCCATAGCGTGACCGTCAGTGGCTTTCTCGGGCAGGACAACCTGCCGGCGTTCGAGGCGCTGATCGACTGGCGCGGCTTCTGCGATTGCTTCGTGCGCGTGCCTGGGGAAACCCGCAGCAACCTCAAGCTGGTCGAGGCCGATGGCCGCGTCACCGACATCAACGGTTTGGGCCCGGAAGTGGACGCGGCCGCTTGCGATGCCTTGCTGCGCCTGTTGCGCCAGCACGCGCCGGGGCACGATGCCGTGGTCGTTGCTGGCAGCCTGCCACGCGGGATCAGCCCTCAATGGTTTGGTGACTTGCTCGATGAACTCAAGGCGATGGGTTTGAAAGTGGCCCTCGACACCAGCGGCCAGGCGCTGCGCGTCGGTCTGCAAAGCCTGCCCTGGCTGGTCAAGCCCAATACCGAAGAATTGGGCGAAGCCCTGGGCACGCCCGTGGACGATGCCGGCCAACAGCGACGGGCTGCCCGCCAGCTACTGGACGAGGGCGTCGAGCACGTGGTGGTCTCAGCCGGCGAGCACGGGGTGCGCTGGTTCGCCCGTGACTTCACCCTGGTGGCGGTACCGCCCAAGGTGAACGTGGCCAGCACGGTCGGTGCCGGGGACTCCCTCGTGGCCGGCATGGTTCACGGGCTGTTGCAGGGTGAAGCCGCGTCGCGCACCTTGGCCCGCGCCACCGCCATCGCCGCACAGGCCGTCACCCAGGTGGGTTTCGGCATCAATGACCATGACCAGTTGGCCCGCCTGCAAGCCGCCGTGAGCCTGACAGAACAACAAGAGGGTTGCCAATGAACATTGTCATTCTCACCGCCTGCCCCAATGGCCAGGTATCGAGCGTACTCAGCGCTCGCCTGCTGGCGGCTGCGGCCCAGCGCCGTGGCTGGACCACCCAGGTCGAGGTGCAGGATGCCGAGCATCCCGAACGACAGCTCGACGCAGCACAGATCGCTGCCGCCGACTGGGTGCTGGTGGTCAGCACCGGCCCGGTGGACCTGAGCCGTTTTGTCGGCAAGCGTGTGTATCAGAGCACGCCGTCCCAGGCATTGGCTGACCGCGAAGGCTTTCTCGACGAAGCAGCCGCCAATGCGCAGCCGCTGACGGCCGTAGCATCGGATGTCGCTACCCGCGATGAAGTGCGCATCGTTGCAGTCACTGCGTGCCCGACTGGCGTCGCCCACACCTTCATGGCGGCCGAAGCCCTGCAACAGGCCGCGCAGCAGATGGGGTACCAGCTCACCGTTGAAACCCAAGGCTCGGTCGGGGCACGCAACCCGCTTTCGGCCGAAGCCATCGCAGCGGCCGACGTGGTGCTGCTGGCCGCTGACATCGAGGTGCCCGCCGCGCGCTTTGCGGGCAAGCGCATCTACCGCTGCGGTACTGGCATTGCGCTCAAGCAGGCCCGCGCCACCCTGGACAAGGCGCTGGCCGAAGCCAAGGTGGAGGAGGGTGGGGCTGCTTCGGCCAGCGCCGCCGC
Source organism: Pseudomonas sp. UBA5568 (assembly GCF_002425525.1). Taxonomy (NCBI): domain Bacteria; kingdom Pseudomonadati; phylum Pseudomonadota; class Gammaproteobacteria; order Pseudomonadales; family Pseudomonadaceae; genus Pseudomonas; species Pseudomonas sp. UBA5568. Next base: position 58,096 of record NZ_DIMK01000020.1, read on the forward strand.
CAGCAAGGGCGAAAAGACCGGCGTCTACAAGCACCTGCTGACCGGTGTCTCGTTCATGCTGCCCATGGTCGTGGCCGGGGGCCTGCTGATCGCCTTGTCGTTCGTGTTCGGCATCGAAGCCTACAAGGAAGCGGGGACGCTACCGGCTGCGCTGATGCAGATCGGCGGCGAAGCGGCGTTCAAGCTGATGGTGCCACTGCTGGCCGGTTATATCGCCTGGTCCATCGCCGATCGGCCGGGGTTGGCCCCAGGCATGATCGGCGGTCTGCTGGCCAGCACCCTGGGCGCCGGCTTCATTGGCGGCATCGTGGCAGGCTTTCTGGCCGGCTACAGCGCCAAGGCCATTGCCCGCTGGGCGAAGCTGCCCACCAGCCTGGAGGCGCTCAAACCGATCCTGATCATTCCTTTGCTGGCGAGCCTGTTCACCGGGCTGGTGATGATCTACGTGGTGGGGCAGCCCGTGGCGGCCATGCTTGAAGGCCTTACGCGGTTTCTCGACAGCATGGGCACTACCAACGCGATCCTGCTGGGGCTGCTGCTCGGTGGCATGATGTGCATCGACCTCGGCGGGCCGATCAACAAGGCCGCCTATGCGTTCTCGGTAGGGTTGCTGGCCTCTTCGAGCTATGCCCCGATGGCGGCCACCATGGCCGCTGGCATGGTGCCGCCGATCGGCCTGGGCCTTGCCACGTTCCTGGCCAGGCGCAAATTCGCCCAGAGCGAGCGGGAGGCAGGCAAGGCAGCGTTGGCGCTGGGGCTGTGCTTCATTTCCGAAGGGGCCATTCCATTCGCCGCCAAGGACCCGCTTCGAGTGATCCCGGCGAGCCTGGCAGGGGGCGCGCTGACCGGAGCGTTGTCCATGTACTTTGGTTGCAAGCTCATGGCGCCACACGGTGGCCTGTTCGTTCTGCTGATCCCGAACGCCATCAACCATGCCGCGTTGTACCTGTTGGCGATTGTCGCAGGCAGCTTGCTGACGGCGGTGGTGTATGCGCTGATCAAGAAGAATGAAAACGTCGAGTTGATGGTGGCGCCGGCCAAGGGGTAGGGTTGCTCAGCGGCAGCCTTCTCGGCTACGGATGCCGTTCATCGGGCTTGCTGGCTTGCACATGAAGTGCAAGGCGATCCGATGAATACGTCAACTCCGACATTACGCGATCACTGTGGGAGCAACTGTCTTG
>NZ_DIMK01000005.1:0-36937 GCF_002425525.1 Pseudomonas sp. UBA5568
GCCTCCTGAAGTCGCGATCTGTGTTGCCTGGGCTACCGCGCGCTTAGAAGCAAAAGCCAAAGCAACGGCAACGGCAACGGCAACGGCAACGGCAACGGCAACGGCAACGGCAACGGTCATTCAGGTTCGCGAATAGCCATTCCGAATGCGGCAGGATTTCGCCGGGGGTTCGCCCGTGGAGAAGAACTCAGTCATACCCACCGGTCAAAACCCCAAATTACCCCTTCGCCGAGCGATCAATAGAGAAGCCAGCCCAGTCCTGGCTAACCGGCATCAACTCCAGGCTATTGATGTTGATATGCGCCGGCTGGTTGAGTATCCAGAAAATGGTCTCGGCAATGTCCTGCGGCTGGATCGGCTCGGCCCCCGCGTAGGTAGCATCGTACTTGGCCTGATCACCGCCAAACCGAACCAGCGAGAACTCGCTCTCGCACAAGCCAGGCTCGATGTTGCTCACCCGCACGCCAGTACCGCGCAAATCGCAGCGCAGGCTCAACGAGAACTGACCCACGAACGCCTTGGTACCGCCATAAACGTTACTGCCCGGATAGGGGTAATTACCCGCCACCGACCCCACGTTCAGAATAGATGCCCCCCGCCCGTGGGCGATCAAGCGGGGCAGCAGCAAGCGCGTGGTGTAGATCAGCCCCTTGATGTTGGTGTCGACCATGGTTTCCCAGTCGTCGAGGCTGCAATGCTGTGCAGCGTCCACCCCCAGCGCCAACCCGGCGTTGTTGACCAGTGCGCGGAGCGTGTCGAAGCCCGCTGGCAACGTGGCGATGGCCTGTTCCATCGCCTGGCGATCACGCACATCCAGCACCAGGCCATGAACTTCGGTTTGCGCAGACAATTCAGCACACAAGGCATCCAGGCGGTCCTTGCGGCGCCCCGTGAGCACCAGCTTCCAGCCCGCCTCGGCAAACCGGCGGGCAGTGGCCTCGCCAAAGCCGGACGTGGCGCCTGTGATGAAGACGGTCGAAGTCATGCAGTGTTCCTCACGTAAGAGATCCTGGGTGAAACCGCAGCATGCCCGTGCCCGATGCGCCGGGCAAGTCGTCACGCGCACTGATCATTTTTTGATCAACACACTGAAGGCCGCATATACACTGGGCTACAGCCACCTATGAGCACCTTATCCACAAGCCTTTCCCCGCCAATTGGGGGCAACTGCGGCACCAGGCGGAACCCTTTCAGCCTTACACGGTCGCGCCTGCCTTTTTCAACCGCGCCAATTCCTTTATCCCATGCCGCATCCAGACGTATGTCCAACGCTTTTCCACAACCTTATCCACAGGCGTACGGGTTTATGACATCACCCTCGAAAAGTACTAGTCAGGTAGAGATATCGTCATGCAGCTAGATCCTGATCAAAAAACGATCAAGTCTATGGAGCCCCTGAATTCCTTAGCTTGGAGAAAGATGCCACCATGTTTTCCACAGGCACCTCCACACGAACGGTGGACTAAATCAGGCTGTGGGTAACAAAGGTTGGCCAGTCGCATCGAGCCTGTGCATAAGCCCGAGGCCGTGGCAGTTGTCCACATCAGGCACCGCCTGGTGAAACGTGCAGGCCACTCCCTTGAAGCGTTGACCAGCCCCGATTGACTCAGGGCTGGAACATCATCGGGGCTCAGTGCCCGCCCAAGTAAGCGCTGCGCACCTCTTCATTGACCAGCAACTCCTGGCCCGTACCCGTCATGCGTATCTGACCGTTGACCATCACGTAAGCCCGGTCCGACAGCTTCAACGCGTGGTTGGCGTTCTGCTCGACCAGAAAGATGGTCATGCCCGTCTTGGCCAGCTCGCGCAGGGTGGCGAAGATCTGTTTGACGACGATGGGCGCCAGCCCGAGCGAAGGCTCATCCAGAAGCAGCAGCCGAGGCCGGCTCATCAAGGCGCGGGCGATGGCCAGCATCTGCTGCTCGCCCCCCGACATGGTCATGGCGCGCTGATTGCGTCGCTCCTTCAAACGTGGAAACAACGTATACATCCGCTGCATGTCCTCGTCGGCATGCTTGTCGCCGATGGGGATGGTGCCCATCATCAGGTTTTCTTCGACACTCATGTCCGGGAACACCCGCCGCCCTTCCGGCGACTGGGCGATGCCGTTGGCGGCAATGTAGTGCGAGGACTTGCGGGTGATGTCGGTGCCCCGGTAGATGATCTGGCCGGAAGCGGCGCGGGGCTGCCCGAAAATGGACATCAACAAGGTGGACTTGCCCGCCCCGTTGGCACCGATCAGGCTCACCGTCTCACCTTCGTCGATGTGCATGGACACCTGCTTCAGGGCCTGGATGGGGCCGTAGAACACATCCAGGTCCTTCAATTCCAGAATGGGTGCAGTCATATCAGCTCCTCTTCGTCGGCACCCAGATAGGCAGCGATCACTGTCGGGTTGTTGCGGATATCCTGAGGCGCGCCCTCGGCGATCACGTTGCCGTGGTCCAGCACGACGATGTGGTCGGAAATGCTCATGACCATGCCCATGTCATGCTCGATCAGCACCACGGTGATGTCATGCTCGTCGCGCAGGACCCGCACCATGCGGCTCAACGCTTCGGTCTCCTGAGGGTTCAAGCCCGCGGCAGGTTCGTCCAGGCAGATCACCTTGGGGCGGGTGCACATGGCACGGGCGATTTCCAGGCGTCGCTGCTGGCCGTAGGACAGTTCGCCGGCCAGGCGATTGGCGCAGTCGACCAGGTCCACCACCTCCAGCCAGTAGAAGGCATGGTCCAGCGCGTCGCTCTCGGCCTTGCGATACCCCTTGGTGTTGAGCACGCCAGCCAACAGGTTGCGGTTGGCCCACATGTGTTGGGCCACCAGCAGGTTCTCGACGACAGACATCTCCTTGAACAGCCGGATGTTCTGGAACGTCCGGGCCAGACCGGCCCGGTTGACCAGGTGGGTGCCGCCGAACATCTTGTAGTACAGCCGGCTGGCGAACCGTGATGGCGAGACGAAGTCCGCCGCCTGGAAGCGCTCGCCCAGCAACTGAATGACGTTGGTATGGCTACCCCGTGCATTGAGCTCGATTCGTCCGCCGCTGGGCTTGTAGAAGCCGGTCAGGCAGTTGAACACCGTGGTCTTGCCTGCACCATTGGGGCCGATCAGGGCGAAGATCTGATTGCGCCTGACTTTCAGGCTCACATCGCTGAGCGCCTTGATGCCACCGAACTGCATCATCAGGTGGTCTACCGAAAGAATGATGTCGTCGCTCATGGCGCCACTCCTTTACGCGGGGTCACACCGGACCGGCTGATGCGGATCAGCCCGCGCGGTCGCCAGATCATCATCAGTACCATCAGCACCCCAAACAGCAGTACCCGGTACTCGGAGAAGCTGCGCAGCAGTTCTGGCGCAACGGTGAGCACGAACGCGGCAATCACCACGCCGACCGTCGAGCCCATGCCGCCCAGTACGACGATGGCCAGGATCAGCGCTGACTCGAAGAAGGTGAACGAGGACGGGTTGACGAAGCCTTGGTAGGTGGCGAAGAACACCCCCGCCAGCCCCGCAGTCGAGGCGCCCAGGGTAAACGCCGAGAGCTTGACCAGCACATGATTGAGCCCCATGGAGCGGCAGGCGATCTCGTCTTCGCGCAGGGCCTCCCATGCTCGACCTACCGGCATGCGTGTCAGCCTGTGCTTGATGTACAGCACCGCCAGCACCACCAAAAACAGCACCGCGTAGATGAACACGAACTTGAGATTGGGGTTGTAATCGATACCCATGAACTCGTGGATGGGCACGCCCCCGTCCTTGGCCCGCCGACCGAACTCCAGGCCGAGGAACGTCGGCGCCGGGGCCGGCATGCCATTGGGCCCACCGGTGAACGACAGCCAGTTGTTGAGCACCAGGCGAATGATTTCGCCAAAACCCAGGGTGACGATGGCCAGGTAATCACCGTGCATGCGCAACACTGGAAAGCCCAGGATGCACCCGGCCAGCGCTGCGGCAATGGCCGCCAGGGGCAGCACGCTCCAGAAGCCAAGCCCCAGGTACTGGTAGCCCAGCGCCAGGCCATAGGCACCGATGGCATAGAACGCGACATAACCCAGGTCCAGCAGCCCGGCCAGGCCAACCACGATATTCAGGCCAAGACCAAGCAGCACATAGATCAGCCCGAGGATCACCACCGTCAGCAGGTACTTGTTGGCAAAGATCGGGAAGACGATGGCGATCACGATGAGCGCAGGAATGATGTAGCGCAGCCGCGACTTGTAGTCCGGCGGGTTCACATGCACGCCCGAACCGCCATTGTCGAAGCCTTGCAGCATGCGCCGACCGGCAGCGGTTTGCAGGTAAAGGCTGAGCAGGAAGCGCCCGAGCATCACGCCGCCGACCAGCCACGCCACACGCCGCGGTTCGGCGTTGAAGCTGTAGCCGTCGAGCACCACACCGACGACCGGGCCGAACACGATGAGCGCCAGCAGCCCTGCAACCAGGGTTTCCACTACGCTGCGCTTGAGATCGAAACCTGTCTTTTGGGGAACGGATACGGATTTGGCAACGGACATGGTCACACCTTAGCCACGAGTGGGCGACCCAGCAGGCCTTGGGGGCGGAAGATAAGGATCAGCACCAGCAGCGAGAAGCTGAATACGTCCTTGTAGTCCGAGTTGATCAGACCGGAGAACAGCGATTCGGAGATGCCGAGGATGATGCCGCCGAGCATGGCGCCAGGCAGTGAGCCGATGCCACCGAGCACTGCAGCGGTGAAGGCCTTGATGCCGATGATGAAGCCGGCATAGAAGTCGAAGGTGCCGTAGTTCATGGTGATCAGTACGCCGGCCAGCGCCGCCATCACGGCACCGATGACGAACACGTAGGAAATTACCCGGTCGGTGTTGATGCCCAGGATCGACGCCATCTTGCGGTCCTGCTGGGTCGCGCGGCACATGCGCCCGAGCTTGGTGTACTTGATCACGTAGGTCAGCAGGCCCATGCCAACGAAGGCCGCCACCAGGATAAAGATCTTGGTGTAGGTCAGTTGCACGAAGCCGCTGCCCACCTCGACGCGCCAGGCGCCTTCAAGCAGGGTAGGTACCCCCTGTTGCCGCGCACCTTGGCTGATCTGCGCGTAGTTCTGCAGGATCAGGGAAATGCCGATGGCGCTGATGAGCGGCGCCAGGCGGGTGGAGTTGCGCAAGGGTTTGTAAGCGATGCGCTCGATGGTGAAGCCGTATACCCCGGTCACCACAATGGTGAACAACAAGGTGCCCAACATCAGCAGGGGGAAGGATTCGACGCCGAAATAGGCCAGCAATGCCAAGCTGATCGCCGCCAGGTAGGCGGAAATCATATACACCTCGCCGTGCGCGAAGTTGATCATGCCGATGATGCCATAGACCATTGTGTAGCCGATGGCGATCAGGCCGTAGACCGACCCGAGGGTCAGGCCGTTGACCAGTTGCTGCAGGAAAATACCATCCATAACGCAATCTCACCTGATCGAGATCGCACCGGTGCTGCCCACGCAGGGCCCGGTACCAGGCAGCCATGGCGCTGCAGCACTGTGCTGATCTTCGGATAAAGACGGGTACCGCGGGGCCCGGCCCCGGAGCTTGCGCCCGGGGCCTGGAGCCGTTGTTATTGTTGTTTTTCCAGCTGGTGGTACTTGCCGTCCTTGTCCCACTGGTAGACCACATAGTCCGACACCGTCAGGTCACCCTTGCTGTCCCACTTCTTCTCACCCATTACCGTCTGCACAGGGTTGGCCTTCAACCACTTGGCCGCGTCTTCGCCCTTGTTGGACTTGGCGCCGTTGAACGCGGCCGCCAGTGCCTGCAACGAGGCATAGGCGTAGAGGGTGTAGCCTTCGGGCTCGGTGCCGCCTTTACGGAATTCCTCGACCACCGCCTTGCTGTCCGGCAATTGACGCGGGTCGGCGCCAAAGGTCATGTAGACGCCATCGACGTACTGCGCCCCGCCTGCCGTGGACACCAGTTCGTCGGTGACGATGCCGTCGTCGGACATGAACCTCACGTCCTTGAGCCCTTGCTCACGCAGCTGACGTACCAGGGGGCCGGCCTCCGGGTGCAGGCCACCGAAATAGACCACGTCGGCGCCGGTGGAGCGGATCTTGGTGACGATGGCGCTGAAGTCTTTCTCGCCTCGAGTCAGGCCCTCGTACAGCACGGGCTTGACGCCGCGTTTTTCCAGTTGTGCCTTGGTCGCATCGGCCAACCCCTGGCCGTAGGTGTCCTTGTCGTGCAATACGGCCACTTTCTGGCCCTTGAGTACATCGACGATATAGTTGCCGGCGACGACGCCCTGCTGGTCGTCACGCCCGCACATGCGGAACATGGCCGACAGGCCGCGCTCGGTGACCTGCGGGTTGGTCGAGCCTGGCGTGATGGCGATGACGCCTGCTTCGTCGTACACCTCGGATGCCGGAATGGTATTGGAGGAGCAGAAATGCCCTACCACGCCAATGACCTTGTCCTGGTCAACCAGCCGGTTCGCCACAGACACGGCCTGCTTGGGTTCGCAGGCGTCGTCGCCTTTGACCAGCACGATCTTCTCGCCATTGACCCCACCGGCTGCGTTAATCTTGTCAGCCGCTGCCTGCGCACCTTTCATGTATTGCTCGCCAAACGCTGCGTTGGCACCGGTCATCGGGCCTGCGACACCGATCTTGACGTCGGCCTGTACATACGAAGAAACACCCAGGGCCGTGGCAACGGCCAGGGCCAGGAAACCTTTCTTGTAAAACGTCTGCGACATGAGGTGGTGCTCCTAGAGTTTTTTTGATTGGCACTACAACGACTCAGCCCTGTGCTCTGAGCAAGGGCCGTGCCATTAGATTCGCATCATCTTCAAACCCCACCGTGCATATCGTGGCGGGCGGGCCCTGCCCGTTTCTTTATTGAGCGTGCAACCGTCTACCCCACCTCTGGTAGCACCGATTATCGCGGCGCAGGGCTACCGCACCGTCAGGGTGTTGCAACTGGCGCACAGGCCAATGGGCAACCGACCTGTAACAATTAACGTCACCGAACTGCACACCGCTGGTGCGTGACTGCTACAGCCCGCACCGTAACTACACTCGACACGCAACGTAACGCCGTCCGGTTTGGCCGGTACGACACCGTATTCAGATTCTTCTGAAAGGTTTCGCGCTGCTTCGCCGCAGGGTCGGCGTCACAATCACATCGGCATGGCAAAGACTGGCACAATGACCGCCTATTGCCGTTTCTGGAGCCACCCTGATGAGCGAGAGCGCATTCGCCGAGCGCATCGTGCATAACCTGCTCGACACCGATTTTTACAAGCTCACCATGATGCAGGGCGTGCTCCACAACTACCCTGACGCCGATGTCGAATGGGAGTTTCGCTGCCGCAATGGCGAGGACCTGCGTCCCTACCTGCACGACATTCGCCAGCAACTCGAACAGCTTGCCGAACTGACGCTGGATAACGGCCAACTCGCCTTCCTGGAGCGCATCAGCTTTCTCAAGCCCGATTTCCTGCGCTTTCTAAGGTTGTTCCGCTTCAACCTGCGCTACGTGCACCTGGGTATCGACGACGGTCAGCTGGTGCTGCGCCTCAAGGGGCCGTGGCTGCATGTGATCCTGTTCGAAGTGCCTCTGCTCGCCATCATCAGCGAGGTGCGCAACCGTTCGCTGCACCCGCACATGCGCCTGGCCGCTGCCCGGGATCAGCTTTACCGTAAATTCGATTGGCTGCGCGCCAACGCCAGCACCGATGAACTGGCCGAAATGCAGGTCGCTGACTTTGGTACCCGCCGGCGTTTCTCCAGCCGCGTGCAGGAGGACGTGGTGCGCGTGTTGCGCGATGACTTCCCGGCCCGCTTCGTCGGGACCAGCAACGTGGACCTGGCCTGGAAGCTCGACATCAAGCCGCTGGGCACCATGGCTCATGAATGGATCATGGCCCACCAACAGCTGGGCCCGCGGTTGATCGACAGCCAGATCGCCGCGCTCGATTGCTGGGTACGTGAATACCGAGGGTTGCTGGGCATCGCCTTGACCGACTGCGTGACCATGGATGCTTTCCTGGGCGATTTCGACCTGTACTTCGCCAAGCTCTTCGATGGGCTGCGCCACGACTCCGGCGACCCTGTGCTCTGGGCCGAAAAAGCCATTGCTCACTATCAGCACCTGGGCATCGATCCGATGACCAAGACGCTCGTGTTTTCCGATGGGCTGAACCTGCCACGGGCGCTGGAAATCTTCCGTGCCCTGCGTGGTCGCATCAACGTAAGCTTCGGTATCGGCACCAACCTGACCTGCGACATTCCGGGCGTAACGCCAATGAGCATCGTGCTGAAGATGACCGATTGCAACGGCGCACCGGTGGCCAAGATTTCAGACGAAGCGGCCAAGACCCAGTGTCGTGACGAAAACTTCGTCACTTACCTACGTCACGTTTTCAAAGTTCCCAGCAAGGAGTAACCCCATGCAAGCGGTTCAGCAAGAGATTGCCCAGGCACTCAAGGTACAACCGCCGTTCGCCGACGCTGCCGCCCTCGAGGCCGAAGTGACCCGGCGGGTAGCGTTCATCAAGGACTGCCTGGCCAATGCAAGGCTCAAGACCCTGGTACTGGGCATCAGCGGCGGCGTCGATTCGCTTACCGCAGCCCTGCTCGCCCAGCGCGCGATCAACGAGTTGCGTGAAGAAACCGGTGACAAGGGCTACACCTTCATCGCCGTGCGCCTGCCCTATCATGTCCAGCACGATGAGCATGATGCACAGGCGTGCCTGGAGGTCATCAAGCCGGACGAGACGCATACCATCGACATCGCCCCGGCCGTCAAGGCACTGGCAGGCGAAACGCAGGCGTTGAAAAACGGTTCGCCCACGCTTGTGGATTTCGTGGTGGGTAACATCAAAGCCAGGATGCGCATGGTTGCCCAGTACACCATCGCAGGCGCGCGCGCAGGTCTGGTGATCGGCACCGACCATGCGGCCGAAGCGGTCATGGGCTTTTATACCAAGTTCGGCGACGGCGCCTGCGACCTGGCGCCGCTCAGTGGCCTGGTCAAGCATCAGGTACGCGCCATCGCGCGGCATTTTGGAGCGCCGGAGTCACTGGTGGAGAAAGTGCCTACCGCTGACCTCGAAGACCTCGACCCGGGCAAGCCAGACGAAGCAGCGCATGGGGTCACCTACCAGCAAATCGATGCATTCCTGCATGGCCAGGAAATCGATCAAGCCGCTTTCGATGTCATCGTTGCCAATTACCGCAAGACCCAGCACAAGCGCGAACTGCCGTTCGCCCCTTGAATACGCAACTGGGGCCGCGTTGCGGCCCCAGTTCGTGTTCTAGCGCGCGGTCAAATCACTTGACCACGACTTTGCCCTTCATCATCGAGATATGGCCTGGGAAGGTGCAGAAGAAGCTGTAGTCGCCGTCTGCTGCAAGCTTGGTGGCGTCGAACGTCACTTCGGTTTCCTTCTCTGGCGCGCCGATCATCTTGGTATGGGCGATGATGGCGGCGTTGTCGGCCTTGATGTAGTCCTTTTCCAGACCCTGGCTCATGCCTTCGGTGGCAATGCCCTGCATGTCGGCCGTCTTGCTGATAACCAGGTTATGGCCCATGACGTTCTTCGGCATGCTGCCGGAGTGAGTGAGTTTGACGGTGAATTCCTTACAGCTCTTGTCGACCGTGATTTGCTTGGTGTTGAAGGACATCTGGTCAGTCGAATCGACAGTTACCGAGCACTCGGCTGCGAAGACAGAGGCGCTGGCGAGGGTCAGCAGGGATACCGCTACAGCTTTCGCAAACATCGTGAATCTCCTTGGCAGGGTTTTATCAACAGCGAGACTGCCTGAAACCGTCCAGCCCCTGGGTGACGTGCGTCAAGGGGATGTCAATGGGCCAGCCAGTTGAATTGTTCAATGGATTGTATACAACCAATCTAAGGGCACATCATGCCCTTTTAATAGACGATGGGACAACCTCTCATTTAGGAGCAGTACCAAATGCCCATGTCCAGTTTCTTGAACAGCTTGCTCGCTGCCTATGCCCACGCTGCCACAGGCGCGATCTGCGAGTTCTCGCGCCCCGAGTGATGCCCGGAGTGATGTCGATGTGCAGTGATCGAGTAACCGGTAGTCGCTGAAGGAGGGGCCGCCAGGCGGCCCGGGGTTTCAGCGTGGAATGACTGGCTGACGCGGCTTTTTCCCGCCTTTGCCACCCTTGGCCGACTCCTTGCGCTCCTTGGCAGCTTGCTGGTTGCGGGCGAACGCCTCCGCCTTGGCCTTCTCGCGCTTGTCCCATGGCTTGCTGCCATCGCTGGCGCGCGGCGGCAGGCCGGAATGCTGGGTCAGGATCTTCTGATCCTTGCCCACCTTGTGGCTACCGGCTGGCGTCGAGTTCTTGCGCCGGGCGCTCTGGTAGGTATCGGATTGCGGCTGGTGCAACGGGATCAGCTGATGCTTGCCTGGCCCGATCAGGTCGGCACGCCCCATGCGCTGCAGCGCCTCGCGCAGCATTGGCCAGCCCTTGGGGTCGTGGTAACGCAGGAACGCCTTGTGCAAGCGACGCTGCTCGTCGCTCTTGACGATGTCCACGCCCTCGCTCTTGTAGGTCACCTTGCGCAACGGGTTCTTGCCCGAGTGGTACATGGCGGTGGCCGACGCCATCGGCGAGGGGTAGAACGCCTGCACCTGGTCGGCACGGAAACCGTTGCCCTTGAGCCACAAGGCCAGGTTCATCATGTCTTCGTCGGTGGTGCCGGGGTGCGCCGCGATGAAGTACGGGATCAGGTACTGCTCCTTGCCTGCCTCCTTGGAGAACTTCTCGAACATGCGCTTGAAGCGGTCATAGCTGCCAATGCCCGGCTTCATCATCTTGTCCAGCGGGCCACGCTCGGTGTGCTCGGGGGCGATCTTGAGGTAGCCGCCCACGTGGTGGGTCACCAGCTCCTTGACGTACTCCGGCGATTCCACCGCCAAGTCGTAGCGCAGGCCCGAGGCGATGAGGATTTTCTTCACGCCTGGCAGCGCACGGGCCTTGCGATACAGCTCGATCAACGAGCTGTGGTCGGTGTTCAGGTTCTCGCAGATACCCGGGAACACGCACGAAGGCTTGCGGCAATGCTTCTCGATTTCCGGGCTCTTGCAGGCGATGCGGTACATGTTGGCGGTGGGGCCGCCGAGGTCCGATACCACGCCAGTGAAGCCGGGCACTTTGTCGCGCATCTCCTCGATCTCGTTGAGGATCGATTCGTGCGAGCGGTTCTGAATGATACGCCCTTCGTGCTCGGTGATCGAGCAGAACGTACAGCCGCCGAAGCAGCCGCGCATGATGTTGACCGAGAAGCGGATCATCTCATAGGCCGGGATGCGCTCCTTGCCATAGGCCGGGTGCGGCACGCGCGCATAGGGCATGCCGAACACGTAGTCCATTTCCTCGGTGCTCATGGGAATGGGCGGTGGGTTGAACCACACGTCCACCTCGCCATGTTTCTGCACCAAGGCGCGGGCGTTGCCTGGGTTGGTCTCCAGGTGCAGCACACGGTTAGCGTGCGCATACAGGACCGGGTCGTTACGCACCTTTTCGAACGACGGCAGGCGAATCACCGACTTCTCACGCGTCACGCGCGGGCTGTCGAGGATCTGCACCACCTTGGCTTCGTTCGGGTCTTCCTGGTCGCCCTTGGCTTGTTCGATGGCGCAGGTCTGGGTGTCCTGGGTGTTGACGTACGGGTTGATGATCTTGTCGACACGCCCCGGACGATCGATACGGGTAGAGTCGATTTCGAACCAGCCGTCCGGGGTGTCCCGCCGCACGAAGGCCGTGCCACGCACGTCGGTGATCGATTCGATCTTCTCGCCGTTGGACAGCCGTTGCGCCACTTCGACCACGGCACGCTCGGCGTTGCCGAACAGGAGGATATCGGCGCTGGCGTCGATCAGGATCGAGTGGCGCACCTTGTCCTGCCAATAGTCGTAGTGCGCGATGCGGCGCAACGAGGCCTCGATGCCGCCCAGCACGATGGGCACGTGCTGGTAGGCTTCCTTGCAACGCTGGCTGTACACCAGGCTGGCACGGTCAGGCCGGCTGCCCGCCAGGCCGCCCGGGGTGTAGGCGTCGTCGGAACGGATCTTCTTGTCGGCGGTGTAGCGGTTGATCATCGAGTCCATGTTGCCGGCAGCCACACCGAAGAACAGGTTGGGCTCGCCAAGCTTCATGAAGTCGTCTTTGGACTGCCAGTTCGGCTGGGCGATGATGCCCACGCGAAAACCCTGGGCTTCCAGCAACCGGCCAATGATGGCCATGCCAAACGACGGATGGTCGACGTAGGCGTCGCCGGTCACGATGATGATGTCGCAGGAATCCCAACCGAGCAGATCCATCTCCTCCCTGCTCATTGGCAGGAAAGGTGCTGGCCCGAAGCATTCGGCCCAGTACTTGGGATAATCGTAAAGTGGTTTGGCTGCTTGCATATCAGTGACCGGCTCTGGTGTGCAGGGAAATCGCGGGCGCGGAGAATAGCACAAATTTTAACCAAATCCGACTGTCTTCGTGGGAATTGGCATGCGTGCGACGGTTGGGGCGTGACGCCTTGTGGGGCACGTTCGCCCCACGATTCAGGTAAGAAGGTGCGTCTGGTGAAGCAGGGTCAGGCGTTATTCATCGTCGTCGAAGTTATACATCCCCGGCGCCAAGTTCTCGAAACGGGTGTACTTGCCGATGAACGCCAGGCGCACAAAGCCAATTGGCCCGTTACGCTGTTTGCCGATGATGATTTCCGCCACGCCTTTGTGCTCGGTTTCGGGGTGATACACCTCGTCGCGGTACACGAACATGATGACGTCGGCGTCCTGCTCGATTGCACCGGATTCACGCAAGTCGGAGTTCACCGGGCGTTTGTTCGGGCGCTGCTCCAGAGAGCGGTTGAGCTGCGAGAGGGCAATGACCGGGCAATTGAATTCCTTGGCCAGGGCTTTGAGCGACCGGGAGATTTCGGAAATCTCGTTCGTGCGGTTGTCACCCGAAGAACCAGGAATCTGCATCAGCTGCAGGTAATCGACCATGATCATGGCGATCTCACCGTGCTCGCGTGCCAGGCGTCGGGTGCGCGCGCGCATCTCCGATGGGCTGATGCCGGCGGTGTCATCGATGAACAACTTGCGGTCGTTTAGCAGGTTCACCGCCGACGTGAGGCGTGGCCAGTCGTCGTCGCTCAATTGACCGGAGCGCACCTTGGTCTGGTCGATACGACCCAGTGAGGACAGCATACGCATGACCAGCGATTCGCCTGGCATTTCCAGCGAAAACACCAGCACGGCCTTGTCGGTACGCAACACGGCGTTTTCCACCAGGTTCATGGCGAACGTGGTTTTGCCCATCGAAGGCCGGCCCGCCACGATGATCAGGTCGGCCGGCTGAAGGCCGCTGGTTTTCTCGTCCAGGTCGGTATAACCGGTGGAGATACCGGTGATGTCGCTGTCGGAGTTGAACAAGGTGTCGATGCGGTCGATGGCCATGGTCAACAGGTCGTTGACCCCTACCGGGCCGCCTGTCTTGGGCCGCGCCTCGGCGATCTGGAAGATCTGCCGCTCGGCGTCGTCGAGGATTTCCGCCGCATCACGGCCTTGCGGGTTGAACGCATTGTCTGCGATGTCGGTACTGATGCTGATCAGCTGCCGCAGCGTGGCCCGCTCGCGAATGATCGCGGCATAAGCCTTGATGTTGGCCACCGAAGGCGTGTTCTTGGCCAATTCGGCCAGGTATGCCAGGCCACCGACCTGCGTCGACAAGCCTTCCTTGTCGAGCTGCTCGTGCAGCGTCACCACATCGAACGGCTGGTTGGCGTCAGCCAACTTGTGCACGGCACGGAAGATCAACCGGTGGTCATGCCGGTAGAAGTCACCGTCCGACACCTGATCCAGCACCCGCTCCCAGGCGTTGTTGTCCAGCATCAGACCACCGAGCACGGCCTGTTCGGCCTCGATGGAATGCGGCGGCACTTTCAGGGCTGCGGTTTGCAGGTCGAGCTGTTCGGAGGTAGTGATCTCGTTCATGGCCACGAAAGAATTCTGGAGGATGAAAAAGACAAAGGGCACGGCCTGTCGAAGACAGGACCGTGCCCGATGTTAACCGGCTGACACCTGACGGGCCAGCCAGTCAGCGCAGCTTAGGCAGCTACGACGACCACACGTACGGTGGCTTCAACGTCGCTGTGCAGGTGCACGGCTACGTCGTATTCGCCAACCTGACGGATGGTGCCGTTCGGCAGACGAACTTCAGCCTTGGCCACTTCAACGCCGGAGGCGGTCAGGGCGTCAGCGATGTCGTGGGTGCCGATCGAACCAAACAGCTTACCTTCGTCGCCAGCGGTGGCAGTGATGGTCACTTCCAGCTCGGCCAGTTGGGCAGCGCGGCTTTCAGCCGACGATTTACGGTCTGCAGCTGCTTTTTCCAGCTCGGCGCGACGCTCTTCGAACGCAGCCAGGTTGGCGGCGTTGGCAACGGTAGCCTTGCCGAATGGCAGCAGGAAGTTACGGCCGTAACCAGCCTTAACTTTTACTTTATCGCCCAGGTTGCCCAGGTTGGCGACTTTTTCCAGCAGGATCAGTTCCATTTGGTAAAACCTCTTAACTTTTAACCTTCACCGTTCGCGGAGTCATTCCCTTTGGGGGACTTGCGACCGCGAAAATCAATCAGGCTGTCGACAATGGCCAGGACCACCAGCAACGGGTAAATCAGCTGCATGATCAGCGGCAGCGTCACGTACATCCCTACTAGCCAGAAACCGGCCAGTCGGCCCTGCGCCACAAGCCCATGCATCAAAGCGATGCCGGCCAGCACCAGTACCAGGCTCGAAGCCGATGCCAGGATGATGAACTGCGGCCCGATGAACGGGGCCACCACCATCACTGCCACCAGGGCCACCATGGTCTGTTTCGGCAGCTTCAGGGCACGAAACTCGTGACCGAAGCCTCCAGGGTTGTACAACGCTGCCTGCCAATAACGCGCCAGCACCAGGGCCAGCACGCAGAACAACTGCACTGTCACGGCTGTGGAAGTGACCAGCAATGGGCGGATCACTTCACCGGAGAGTACCGGCTGCCCTTCGACTTGCGGCATGGCTTCGGCAAACGCCTTGGCCAGCGCATCGAAGGTAGGGGCCAGCGCCAGATCAAGCACGAGGCTGAACGCCACGGCGAACACGGCACTGACCACCAACACCCGACTCCAGGGATGCTCGGCCCGCAACAGGCCGGCAAGTGCCAGGGCACCCGCGATCACCATGAAGGTGATCGGATCGCCCATGACCCAAACGGCCAACCCTGCCAGCAAGCCGCCAGCGATGACCATTGAAGCATCCTTGAACCCGCGTCGCAGCAGCACAAGGCTGCCGGCAGCGGCACTCAACCAGAACAGCAGCGGCAATACCGCGCTGATGACCACCACGAGGGTGGCCTGCACACGACCGCGCATGATGAAACTTGCTAACGCTCGCATGCTAATCCCTTACTGCTTGTCGACGACCCGGTCTCAGCGGCCGTGGCTGTCGGTGTAGGGCAGCAGGGCCAGGAAGCGGGCGCGCTTGATAGCGGTAGCCAGCTGACGCTGATAACGAGCTTTGGTACCGGTGATACGGCTTGGAACGATCTTGCCGGTTTCGGATACGTAAGCTTTCAGGGTGTTGAGATCTTTGAAGTCGATCTCTTTCACGTCTTCAGCAGTGAAGCGGCAGAATTTACGACGACGGAAGAAACGTGCCATTTAATAGGCTCCTCTAAAGGTCCGTGGATTACTCGTCAGCGTTATCGCTGGAGTCGCTGTCATTGCTGTCGTCGCCTTCGGCGGACTCGGCATGCTCAGGACGCTCGCGACGCTCACGGCGCTCGCTGCGGTTTTCTTCAGCCTTCAGCATCTCGGACTGACCGGTAACGGCTTCGTCGCGACGGATGACAAGGTTACGGATAACGGCATCGTTGTAGCGGAAGTTGTCTTCCAGCTCGGCCAGGGCCTTGCCGGTGCACTCAACGTTCAGCATCACGTAGTGAGCCTTGTGAACATTGTTGATTGCATAGGCCAGTTGACGACGGCCCCAATCTTCCAGGCGGTGGATCTTGCCACCATCTTCTTCGATCAGCTTGGTGTAACGCTCAACCATGCCGCCGACTTGCTCGCTCTGGTCCGGGTGAACCAGGAAGATGATTTCGTAATGACGCATGAATGCTCCTTACGGGTTAGTAGTCTGCCAGCGAATCTGGTCAGACAAGGAGTGAATGACACTGGTGTGTCTTGCCAGGGAGTAGAGGCACATGCGCACCTGCCAGCTCGGCAAGGGGCGCAATTGTAGAGAAGGCCAGACAGACAAGCAAGGCAATTGGCGATTATTTGAACAACCGGAAACACTTCGACGCGGCATCTGTCGCGTCGCGGGTACAGCGGCCCATGCAGGATCCGTTCAAGCGGGCACGTGCCGGCCAAAAGACCGGCACGGTCATGGGATCAACCCTTGGCCTGGCGCTGGCGCACGGCCTCGAACAGGCACACGCCAGTGGCCACGGACACGTTCAGGCTGCTGACACTGCCGCTCATCGGCAGCTTCACCAGAAAGTCGCAGTGCTCGCGGGTCAGCCGGCGCATGCCCTTGCCTTCGGCGCCCATGATCATCACCAGCGGGCCGGTCAGGTCCTGCTGGTAGATTTCCTGCTCGGCTTCGCCGGCGGTTCCCACCACCCACAGGCCACGCTGCTGCAGCTTCTCAAGCGTACGCGCAAGGTTGGTCACGGCCACCAGCGGGATCACCTCGGCTGCTCCGCACGCGACCTTGCGCACCACAGGCGTCAGGGTCGCCGATTTGTCCTTGGGCACGATCACGGCCGTTGCGCCCGCTGCATCAGCGGTACGCAGGCAGGCACCAAGGTTGTGCGGGTCGGTCACCCCGTCCAGCACCAGGATCAGCGGCGGCGTTTCAGTGCGCTCGAGCAACTCCTCGAGCATGAGCTCACCCCAGACCTGGCTGGGGCTCACCTCGGCGACCACGCCCTGGTGCACGCCTTCGACCCAGGCGTCCAACTCGCGGCGCTCGGCTTGACCCACAGCTACGCGGTTCTCGGCGGCCAAGGCCAGCAGCGCTTGCAGGCGCGGCTCGCTGCGGCCCTCCGACAGCCAGATCTGCTTGACCCGCTTCGGATGGTGCTGCAACAGCGCCTGTACCGCGTGAACGCCGTAGATCTTTTCCAACTGACTCATGAATTGCTCTTGCTCTTGCGTGATGCGCCGGATTTCGACGGCCCTTTACGGTGCTTGGTAGGCTTGCCAGACGTCTTGCTGCCCTTGTCCGACTTGCTGCTGCCGTGGCTGGTACTGCGGGCCTCGGTCATCAGCGCCTTTTTCATTTCGCGGCTCTTGCGCACCTCGGCGTTGCGCTGCACGGCGTCCTTGGGGAAGTACGCCTCGGAGGCTTCGCTCTTGCGGCTGCGCGGCTTGGGCGTGGCCCTGGCCTTCTCTTGCTCCGGTGCTTGCTCGGTCGGGGCAGCGGCAGCAGGTGTACCGCGCTGCTTGCGACCGATCGGAGCAGCCAGGGTGGCGTCGGCCACTTCGAAGTCGATCTTGCGCTCGTCCAGGTCCACGCGCATGACCTTGACCTCGATCGTGTCACCCAGGCGGAAGCTGCGGCCAGTGCGTTCGCCCGACAGACGATGATGCACAGGGTCGAAGTGGTAATAGTCGCCCGGCAGCGCACTGACGTGCACCAGACCCTCGACGTAGATGTCGGTCAGCTCGACGAACAGGCCGAAACCTGTCACCGCCGTGATCACACCCGGGAACGTCTCGCCCACGCGGTCCTTCATGTACTCGCACTTGAGCCAGTTGACCACGTCACGTGTGGCTTCGTCGGCCCGGCGTTCGGTCATCGAGCATTGCTCGCCCAGTTGCTCGAGGGTGTTCTCGTCGTACGGGTAGATACGCGCCTTGGGAATGCTCATGGCACCGGCACGCTTGACGTGTGGGGTATCGACCTTGGAGCGGATGACGCTGCGGATGGCGCGGTGGACCAGCAAGTCAGGGTAACGACGGATCGGCGAGGTGAAGTGGGTGTACGCCTCGTAGTTCAGGCCGAAGTGGCCGTTGTTGTCGGTGCTGTACACCGCCTGGCTGAGCGAGCGCAGCATCACGGTCTGGATCAGGTGGAAGTCCGGGCGGGCGGCGATGCTCGCCAGCAGTGCCTGGTAGTCCTTGGGCGACGGGTCCTTGCCCTTGTGCAGTGACAGCCCCAGCTCACCCAGGAAAGCACGCAGCTTTTCCAGGCGCTCCGGTGGCGGGCCATCGTGCACCCGGTACAGGGCCGGCACACCGTGCTTTTGCAGAAACTCTGCCGTGGCCACGTTGGCGGCCAGCATGCATTCCTCGATCAGCTTGTGCGCATCGTTGCGCACGGTCGGGCGAATTTCCGCGATCTTGCGGTCTTCGCCGAAGACGATGCGAGTTTCCTGGGTCTCGAAGTCAATGGCACCGCGGGTGTGCCGGGCATCGAGCAGGACCTTGTACAGGTTGTAGAGGTTCTTCAGGTCCGGGACGACTTCCTTGTATTCCTCGCGCAGCGCCTTGCCTTCACGGGTGCGTGAATGCTCGAGCATGCTGCTGACCTTGTTGTAGGTCAGGCGGGCGTGAGAGTGGATGACCCCTTCATAGAACTGGTAGTCGACCATCTGCCCGGCCTTGTTCATGGTCATTTCACAGACCATGGCCAGGCGATCGACGTGCGGGTTCAACGAGCACAGGCCGTTGGACAATTCCTCGGGCAGCATGGGCACCACACGCTCGGGGAAGTACACCGAGTTTCCGCGCTGCTGGGCTTCCACATCCAGCGCCGAGCCCAGGCGGACGTAGCTCGACACGTCGGCGATCGCCACATAAAGGCGCCAGCCGCCGGAGAACATCCGCAGCTTGCCCAGGGGTTCGCAGTAAACGGCGTCGTCGAAGTCGCGCGCGTCCTCGCCGTCGATGGTCACGAAGGGCAGGTGGCGCAGGTCGACGCGCTTTTCCTTGTCCTTGTCTTCGACTTCAGAGCGGAACTTGCGGGCCTCCTTGATCACATCCTTGGGCCAGACGTGCGGGATATCGTAGCTGCGCAGGGCCACATCGATTTCCATGCCCGGCGCCATGTAGTTGCCGACCACTTCCACCACATCGCCTTGCGGCTGGAAACGCGCCGTTGGCCAATGGGTGATCTTGATCTCGACGAACTGGCCGATCTTCGCGCCACCGTTACGCCCGGCCGTGACCAGCACTTCCTGCTGGATCTTCGGGTTGTCAGGGGTCACGTAACCGATGCCGCCTTCCTCGAAGTAGCGGCCTACCACGCTTTCATGGGCGCGGGAGACGACCTCGACCAAGGCGCCTTCGCGGCGACCACGGCGGTCGACGCCGGACACACGCGCCAGGGCGCGGTCGCCATCGAACACCAGGCGCATCTGCGACGGGCTCAGGAACAGGTCTTCGCTACCGTCGTCGGGAATGAGGAAGCCGAAGCCGTCGCGGTGGCCGGAGACGCGGCCGCAGATGAGGTCCAGCTTGTCCACCGGGGCATAGGTGCCGCGCCGGGTATAGATAAGCTGGCCGTCGCGCTCCATGGCCCTGAGGCGGCGGCGCAGTGCTTCGATCTGGTCTTCTTCGTGCAGACCGAACTCTGCCGCCAGCTCCTCGCGCGCGGCCGGTTCGCCACGGTCGGCAAGGCGCTGCAGGATCAGCTCACGGCTGGGAATGGGGTTGTCGTATTTTTCCGCTTCGCGAGCGGCCTCGGGATCGAGGGATTGCCAATCGGCCATCAGAAGGGGTTCACCTTGGGGTATATAGATAGGAATTCTGGCATAGGCGTATTGAAACCGGAAATGTCAGCCTTGGACAGCCCCCTGAGGAGCGCCCGGCGAGCGGCAATAGGCCCATGAAATCAACAAGTTGAATTTTTTGAGATTTTTTTTGATCGAGGGCTTTACAGCCCCCGAGGGCATCCGTATAGTGCGCACCACGACGACGGACAACCCCGAAGTTGTAGTAGAGATGAGCGGCGCTGTAAAGCATCTTTTATCTCGAATGTGTGCCCAGGTGGCGGAATTGGTNNCGCTGGTTTCAGGTATCAGTGGCTTAACGGCCGTGGAAGTTCGAGTCTTCTCCTGGGCACCAAAATTTTCAAGTAATAGATGACCAAGGATCTGTTACTACTGTGTGAAGCGAACAATAGTCGCCTTCATCAGATGATGTAAAGCTTTGCCCAGGTGGCGGAATTGGTAGACGCGCTGGTTTCAGGTATCAGTGACTTAACGGTCGTGGAAGTTCGAGTCTTCTCCTGGGCACCATACAAAAACCCACTAGCTTGCTAGTGGGTTTTTTCTTGCCTGAAATTTAGCATCATGGCCCCGCCCTTCCGTGTTTTCGGCGCTGTGCAAGATGGCGCACAAAACCCAACGCCTCGCCCTTTCCGACGCGTGCATAGCCCCAAGCACCCCGCTCAATGAATTTATCGTCACCTCGCCACATGAGAAACGATTTCGTTTACCATTGTTTCCAAATATGTAGCCGTAAGCGAGGAAGTACCCGCATGACGATCCGCCCGCAACCGCTGATGCGCACCCTGGCCGCCGCCGTGTTGAGCCTGGTCATCGGCGCTCCGGCCGCCATGGCAGATGCGCCGGTCACCTTGACCATGTACAACGGTCAGCACAAGGAAATCGGCGAGGCCATCGCCAAGGCTTATGAAGCCAAGACCGGCATCCATATCAATATCCGCAAGGGCAGCAGCAACCAGCTGGCCAGCCAGATCATCGAAGAAGGCGAGCGCTCGCCGGCCGACATCATCTATACCGAAGAGTCGCCACCCCTGAATAACCTGGGTGAGCTGGGCCTGCTGGCAAAGATCGATGATGCCACGCTCAACATGCTGCCCAAGGAATATGTCGCCGCCAACGGTACCTGGATGGGCGTGACCGCGCGGACCCGGGTGGTGGTGTACAACCCCAAGAAAATCGACGAGAAGGACCTGCCGACCACGGTCATGGACTTCGCCAACCCTGAATGGGACGGGCGCGTTGGCTTCGTACCCACCAGCGGGGCCTTCCAGGAGCAGGCGGTAGCCATCCTGAAGATGCATGGCCGCGAAGCAACGGAAGAGTGGCTGACCGGCCTGAAGGCATTCGGCAAGACCTACACCAACAACATGGTCGCCCTCAAGGCCGTGGAGAAAGGTGAAGTGGGCGCGGTGCTGGTCAACAACTACTACTGGTACGCCCTGGAGCGCGAGCGCGGCAAGCTTGACTCCAAGCTGTACTACCTGGCCGATGGCGACGCCGGCAACCTGGTGACCATTTCGGGTGCCGCGGCCGTGAAGGCCAGCAAGCACCCCAAGGAAGCCCAGGCATTGCTCAACTGGATGGCCAGCGAAGAAGGCCAGCGCGTGATCACCCAGACCACGGCCGAATACCCACTGCACAAGGGCATGGTTTCCGATCGCGGCCTGAAGCCGTTCGACGAGTTGCGCCCGCCCAAGATCACGCCGGCCGACCTCGGCAATGCCGAAGAAGCCCTTGAGCTTGAGCGTGAGGTCGGTCTGCTCTGATGACTGCCGCCCTGACCCAGCCGGTGCCGGTACGTTTCGTACCGCACCGCAAGCGCCCCTCGATCTGGGTGGTGCTGCCCGTGCTTTTCCTGGTGGCGATGAGCGTACTGCCATTGCTCTACGTGGCCATCAAAGCCTGGGAAGCCGGCTGGCGAGAGGCGCTGTACCTGTTGTGGCGCCCCTACGTATGGGGGCTGATGCGCAACACCCTGCTGCTGATGGTCGGGGTTACGCTGACCTGTATGGTCGTAGGCCTGGCGCTGGCATGGCTGCTGGAGCGCAGCGACCTGCCCGGGCGCAGGTTGTGGGGGGTGGTGCTGTGCCTGCCCTTTGCCGTGCCGTCGTTCGTCAGCAGCTTTACCTGGGTTTCGCTGAGCTCGGACTTCGAAGGCTTGGGCGGCGCCATTCTGGTAATGGCCCTGTCCAAGTACCCGCTGATCTTCCTCCCGGTGGCGGCCACTTTACGCAACCTGGACACCTCCCTTGAGGAGTCGGCGCGCACATTGGGTTGCAGCCGCTGGAGCGTGTACCGGAAAGTCACCCTGCCCTTGCTGTGGCCGTCGATGCTGGGTGGCGCCCTGCTGATCGCCCTGCACATGCTCGTGGAGTTCGGCGCACTGTCGATTCTGGGCTTGCAGACATTCACCACCGCCATCTACCAGCAGTTCGAGCTGGAATTCAGCAACGCCAACGCGGCCATGTTGTCCGCCGTGCTGTTGGCCATGTGCTTGATCATGCTGTGGCTGGAACTGCGGGTACGTGGCAAGGCACGGCATGTACGCATTGGCCAGGGCGTGGCACGCCGCGCTCAACCTGTAAAGCTGCGTGGCTGGGCGATACCTGCTCAAGTGTTCTGCCTGGGCCTGGCCGTATTGGGCAGCGGTATTCCATTGGCCATGCTCGGTTACTGGCTCAGTGTGGGTTCATCCGCAGCGTTCCCCATTGCGGATATTTCCAGGGCACTGTTCACATCGCTGTCCGTGTCGCTAGGCGGCGCCGGTTTCTGCGTCGTGCTGGCTCTGCCGATCAGTTTCCTGGTGGTGCGCTACAAGGGGCGCCTGGCCATCTGGGCAGAACGCCTGCCCTACCTGTTGCATGCCCTGCCCGGGCTTGTCATTGCCCTGACGCTGGTGTTCTTTGCCCTGCACTACGTGCCGGCGCTGTACCAGACCACGGCGTTACTGCTTCTGGCCTATGCACTGCTGTTCCTGCCTTTGGCCCAGTCGCCCGTGCGCACGGCCTTGAACAAGGCATCCCCTACGCTGGAAGAGGCGGCACGCACCCTGGGTGCAAGCAGCTTTGCCGCGTTCTGCAAAGTGACCCTGCCGATCATCTTCCCGGCGATGGCAGCGGCCTTCGCCCTGGTGTTTCTGGACGCCATGAAGGAATTGACGGCAACGTTGCTGCTCAGTCCTACCGGCATGACGACCCTTGCCACCGAAGTCTGGGCACACACGGCCAATGTCGAGTTCGCAGCGGCGGCACCCTATGCGGCGCTGCTGATCGTGGTTTCAGGGTTGCCGGTGTATTTGCTGACAACGCGGATGTACCTGAACCGCGCGTGATGGCCCAAAGCGCATCACGCCCGGAACTGGCCCAGACTTGCCCGAAGCTGGGCCGCCAGATCGTCCAGCACCTTGCTGCTTGCCGTGGTCTGCATCACCACTTCGGCTGAACGTTCGGCCTGGGTATGAATGTTCTGCACCCTGCCGCGCACCGCTTGCGCGCCATTGGCCTGCTGTTCGGCGGCGCGGGTGGCCAGGCCTATCGCCGCATGCACCTGCTCGACGGCAGCCTGTACCGACTGCTGGCGACGCTCGTTGTCACGCAGCACCAGCAGCCCTTCGCTGGCCTTTGTACCCGCCTGACTGATCGTGGCCACCGCCTCCTTCGCCCCTGCCTGCAGTGCGGCAATATGCGCCTGGATGTCACCGGTGGAGCGTTGCGTCTTGCTCGCCAACGCCCTGACTTCATCCGCCACTACGGCAAAGCCTCGCCCCGTCTCGCCGGCACGGGCGGCTTCGATGGCGGCGTTGAGGGCCAGCAGGTTGGTTTGCTCGGCAATGCCGTGGATGACCGTCAGCACCACCTCGATCTGCTCGCTTTGCTTGGCCAGGCGCTCGATGACCTGCGAGCCTGCATCCACCTGCCCGGCCAGGTTTTCGATGAGCCCGGCCAGTTGCGTGGAGGTGCGACTGTTTTCGTCAGTGGCCTGGCGAATGTCCACCACCTGCTGCAAGGCGGCCTGCATGGCATGGCTCTCGGCCTGGGCTTCTTCAGCCATGCTCGACAGGTCGCTCAGGCTGGCCGCCACCTCATCACGCTGCAACGCGGCGGCGGCATCGGCGCCTGCGTTGCGCTGGGTCATGGCGCCGATCTCCACACCGGTGCGCTCGGCCACGTCACCGGCTTCGCGCACGATAGGTTGCAGCTTGTCGACGAAGCGATTGACCGCTGAGGCCATGTCGCCAATCTCGTCGCGGCTGTCCAGGGGTACCCGCTTGGTCAGGTCGCCTTCGCCCGCTGCCAGGTCATCGAGCGCCGCGATCAACAGGCGCAACTTGCTCACCACACGCCGGCCCAGCACTATGGCCACCACCAACAGCACGCCCAGCCCCACCAGCACCAGGCCCAGGCCGATGCGCCAACGCAATTCTGCCGCCGCATCGCGCACGGTTTGAGCTGTATTGTTCTGCATGGCCGCGGCGCTGCCTTGCGCAGCCTCCAGGCGTTCACGCAGTGTCTTGCCACTGTCGGCAGCCGCTCCCACCAGGCTGTCGCCAACCAACTGTTCGCTGCTGGTGATCAAGGCCGCGAAACGTTGGTCCAGAGCGGCCAGCTGCTGATCGATGCCGGCGGTTGAAACACCCATCAGCACCTTGCCGATTTCTGCCCCATTCGGGTTGATCGACGCTTCGACCATGTACACAGCAGGGTCGCGGCGTGCGGCCTCGATTACTTTGTCCAGCGCCCGCTCCCCTTGCCCCTTCTCGAGCAATGCCTGGTTGATTGGGTTCTGTCGGTTCAGGTAGCGGGTCAGGTGCTGGCCTTCTGCATCGTCATAAATCACGAACAGAACGTTGGGATTGCGCTGCGCCCGTCGGGCGAAATCCGATAACACCGGCACATCCTTGTCCCAGATGGCGCGCGGCGCCACCGAGGCCAGCAACTCTGCCATGTCGTTGGCGGACTCCTTCAAGGTGCCTTCGAGGGTCTCGCGCAGTTGCTGCTGCTCGGCCTGCAGGCGTGTCGAGAGCCCTGCACTCAAGCGTTGGCGAGTGCTGGCAGACAAGCCATCGAGGCCTGCGCGCACCTCCTGGCCGGCTTGTTCCAGATCAGTCGTGAGTTGTTGGCTGTCATGCCCAAGGCGTTGGGCCAGTTCGCGCTCAAGGGCCGAAACCGTGCTTCGTGTCAGGGCAACGGCCACCAGCACCTGCACCAAAAGGGCGATACCCAAGGCCACAAAAACAGGCCGCAACAGGCGGCTTCGTAACAGCGAAAGGATGGCAGACACGGTAAAACCCTCGTGTTTTCTGGCGCCATTACTTTGATGGCATCGACAGACAATTCTTACAGCAAGGGTTATGCCGGTAGCAGCGGGGATACACGCCAAGCTCAAGCAATACGAGCTTCGTACCCACAATGAAAAACGCCGCGACCCCTGTTCAGGGCCACGGCGTCAGATCAGCCTGGAGGGCAGATCAGGCGAACGGATGACGCAGCACGATGGTTTCGTTGCGGTCCGGGCCGGTGGAGATGATGTCGATCGGTGCGCCGATCAGTTCCTCGATGCGGGTGATGTAGGCACGCGCATTGGCAGGCAGCGCTTCCAGGGTCTTGGCACCCAGGGTCGACTCGCTCCAGCCCGGCAGTGTTTCGTACACCGGTTGCAGGCCGATGTAGCTGTCGGCATCGGTCGGGGCTTCGATCACTTCACCATTGGCATCCTTGTAACCTACGCAGATGTTGATGGTCTCCAGGCCGTCGAGCACGTCGAGCTTGGTCAGGCAGATACCCGAGATGCTGTTGACGTCGATGGCGCGGCGCAGGATGACGGCATCGAACCAGCCGCAACGACGGGCACGCCCGGTCGTGGAACCGAACTCATGGCCACGCTTGGCCAAGGTGGCGCCCGTGTCATCGAACAGTTCGGTTGGGAACGGACCCGAACCTACGCGGGTGGTGTAGGCCTTGGTGATGCCCAGGATGTAGTCCAGGTACATCGGGCCCACGCCGGAACCGGTCGAGATACCGCCAGCGGTGGTGTTGGAGCTGGTGACGTACGGGTAGGTACCGTGGTCGATGTCCAGCAGCGAGCCCTGTGCGCCTTCGAACATGATGTCCTTGCCGGCACGACGCAGGTTGTGCAGCTCGGCAGTGACGTCGAGCATCATCGGCTTGAGCTGTTCGGCGTAGGCCATGCACTCGTCCAGCGTCTGCTGGAAATCGATGGCAGGCTCTTTGTAGTAATTCACCAGCTGGAAGTTGTGGTAGTCCAGCAGCTCGCCCAGCTTTGCGGCAAAACGCTCGCGGTGGAACAGATCGCCCACGCGCAGGCCACGGCGGGCAACCTTGTCTTCGTACGCTGGGCCAATACCACGGCCGGTGGTGCCGATCTTGGCTTCGCCACGGGCTTTTTCACGGGCCTGGTCCAGCGCGACGTGGTACGACAGGATCAGCGGCGCAGCCGGGGAAATGCGCAGGCGCTCACGCACCGGTACGCCCTTCTCTTCCAACTTGGTGATCTCGCGCATCAGTGCATCGGGTGCAACGACCACACCGTTGCCGATCAGGCATTGCACGCCTTCACGCAGGATGCCGGATGGAATCAGGTGCAGAACGGTCTTTTCACCGTTGATCACCAGGGTGTGGCCCGCATTGTGGCCACCCTGGTAGCGCACGACGGCGGCAGCATGTTCGGTCAGCAGATCGACGATCTTGCCTTTGCCCTCATCACCCCACTGGGTGCCCAGGACGACGACATTCTTACCCATTACATTGGTCCTCATTCACGCAAACTTGGTTGCCGGCCTGTTGCCGACGCAGAAACTCACTGGGCCAGCGGCAGAACCTGCCAGCGCCCGTCTTGCTGAATCAATTGACGATCACAATCCGCTTCAAGGGCAGCACTCAGCGGCTGACCAGGCAGGGCCTGGACCACACGCTGGCCCTCGTTGCGCAACTGGCAGACATGCTGCCATAGGGCCGCATCGCCACTGTCCGGCATCCAGATGCCGCCCGTGGGCAGTACGACCTCCGCTCGCCCCAGTGTGACCAGGGTCTTCAAATCCGTGGAGAAACCGGTAGCCGGGCGCGCCCGGCCAAAGTCGGCGCCGATGTCGTCATAACGGCCGCCTTGGGCAATCGACTGCCCTTCACCTGGTACGAACACCGCAAACACCACGCCCGTGTGGTAGTTGTAACCGCGCAGCTCACCCAGGTCGAAGTACAACGGCAACTGCGGGTAACGGGCGGCCAGCCGATCGGCGATGGCCAGCAAATCGTCCAGGGCCGCCAGCACGCTGGCAGGTGCACGACCCAGGCGTACGCGGGCCTCGGCCAGGACTTCCCTGCCGCCGCATAGCTCGACCAGGGCTCGCAACATGTTGCCCACATCGTTTGGCACGTCGGCCGTCAGCGCCTGCACTTCGTCGACCGCCTTACGTTGCAGGGCGTCGAACAACTGCTGCTCGACCGCGCCCGACAGACCGGCGGCCCGAGCCAACCCACGGTAGATACCCACATGGCCCAGGTCCATGTGGACATCAGGCACATCGGCCAACTGCAACGTGGCGAGCATCAGGCTGATGACTTCCACATCGCTGGTGGGGCTGGCATCGCCATACAGTTCGGCACCCAGCTGGATAGGGCTGCGCGAGGTGGACAAGGCACGCGGCTGGGCATGCAGCACACTGCCGGCGTAGCACAACCGGCTTGGGCCTTCACGGCGCAGGGTATGGGCGTCGATGCGCGCAACCTGCGGCGTGAAGTCGGCACGAAAGCCCATCAGGCGGCCGGACTGCGGGTCTACTACCTTGAAGGTACGCTGATCCAGGTCCTGGCCGGCGCCGGTGAGCAGCGACTCCAGGTACTCGATATGCGGGGTGACGACCAGTTCGTAACCCCAACTCTGGAACAGGTCCAACACCTGGCGACGCGCGATCTCGATACGCGCAGCCTCAGGTGGCAGTACTTCCTCGATGCCATCTGGCAGCAGCCAGCGGTCTACCGTTGCCATTACGCCTTTTCCCCTCTGGTCCGGGCGGCCGCCAGCAGGCCGGCCGTCAGTAAAGCAGGTATCGCGCACAGCAACGGGCAGCACTGATCCCAGCGCAGCCACCGTACCCGATACCCTCGAATTGCCTTGCGAACGTGTCAAAAGCGGACCGACACCGGGCCGATCAACCTTGCAGACGCAAAAAAGCCGGGAAATTTCCCGGCTGACTCATCATACACCCCTTTTGATTCGGGATGCACCCTGCCTGGCGTTTTAGCTGCCAGGCGGGGCGCCTGCCCGAATTCGACTCAGGGCCTGCTCTTGTCCATGAAGCGGAAGAACTCGTTCTTCGGATCCAGGACCAGCACGTCGCTCTTGCTGGAGAAGCTCTCGCGGTAGGCTTGCAGGCTACGGTAGAACGCATAGAAATCAGCGTCCTGCGTGTAGGCCTTGGCGTAGATGGAAGCCGCCTGGGCATCACCGTCACCGCGGGTCTCTTCAGCTTCGCGATAGGCCTCGGCCAGCAGCACACGGCGCTGACGATCGGCGTCTGCACGAATACCTTCAGCCAGCTCGTTACCCTTGGCCCGGTGCTCGCGCGCCTCGCGCTCACGCTCGGTGCTCATGCGGTCGAACACGCTGCGGTTGACTTCCTTGGGCAGGTCGATGGCCTTGACGCGGACGTCGACGACCTCGATACCCAGCTCCTTGTTGGCCATGCGGTTCAGCGAAGCGGTGATGTCGGCCATCAACGCGTCACGCTCACCCGACACCACCTCGTGCAAGGTGCGCTTGCCGAACTGGTCACGCAGGCCGCTTTCCAGACGACGGGACAGACGCTCGTCAGCAATCTGCTTCATGCCGGAGGTGGCCGTGTAGAAGCGCTCGGCATCCTTGACGCGCCATTTGGCATAGGCGTCGACCATCACCGCTTTCTTCTCCAGGGTCAGGAACCGCTGGGTAGGCGCGTCGAGGGTCATCAGGCGGGCGTCGAACTTGCGTACCTGGTTCACGTACGGCACTTTCACGTGCAGCCCTGGCTGGACATCGGCCTGGACGACCTTACCGAAGCGCAGCAGAACTGCACGTTCGGTCTGGGACACGATGTAGAAGCTGTTCCAGGCCACGATGGCCAGAACCACGGCGGCGATCAGGGCGATCAGCGATCGGTTGCTCATCAGCGGCTCTCCCTAGTGCGCAGCGGCTGCTGTTGCTGTTGCGTGTCCTGCGCCGAGCGCGCGGCCGCAGCGTCGTTGGCCGACGATACGCCGCTTGCAGGCGCGGACGGATTGCGGCTGCCTTCGACCATCTTGTCCAGCGGCAGGTAGAGCAGGTTGTTCTGCCCGTCCTTGGTCGCCACCATGACCTTGCTCGAATTGCTATACACCGCCTGCATGGTTTCCAGGTACAGGCGCTGACGGGTCACGTCAGGTGCCTTGCGGTACTCGGTGACCAGCTTGGTGAAGCGGTCGGCCTCACCTTTGGCTCGGGCAATGACTTCATCGCGGTAGCCGTTGGCGTCTTCGATGATGCGCTGAGCCTGACCACGGGCTTCGGGCACCACGCCATTGGCGTAGGACTCGGCCTGGTTGCGGGCACGCTGCTCGTCTTCGCGGGCCCGGATCACGTCATCGAAGGCTTCCTGCACTTCACGCGGGGCTGCCGCGCTCTGCACGTTGACCTGGGTAACGGTGATACCGGTGCGGTAGTTGTCGAGGAAACGCTGCAGACGTTCGCGGATGTCCACGGCCATCTGTTCACGACCTTCGGTCAACACCTGGTCCATGGACGTAGAGCCCACCACGTGACGCAGGGCGCTGTCGGTCGCATGCTGCAGGCTGACCTCGGGCTGGTCGACGTTGAGCACGAAGTCCTGCAGGTTGCTGATCTTGTACTGGACGGTCAGCGGCACCTCGACGATGTTCTCGTCTTCGGTCAGCATCTGGCCCTGCTTGGTGTAGGCCCGCTCGCGCGTGACGTTTTCCATGTACTTGCGATCGATCGGCGGGAAGTAGATGTTCAGGCCGGGACCGACCGTCTCATAATACTTGCCGAAGCGCAGCACAACGGCTTGCTCCTGCTCGTCGACGACATACACGGCGCTGTACAGCCAGATGGCCGCCAGCACTGCCAGGCCGATGGCCAGCAGCCCCAGGCCGCCGCCCTTGCCGACATTGCGGTCACCGCCACCCCGTTTCTTGCCACCACCGAACATGCCGTTGAGGCTGTCCTGCAGTTTGCGGAAGGCCTCGTCCAGATCCGGCGGACCTTTTTTGTCGCCGCCACCACCGCCACCGCGGCGGCCGCCCCAGGGATCCTGATTGTTCGAGTTGCCACCCGGCTCGTTCCAAGCCATAGCGCTCTCCATCTGATAAAGCAAAGACGCGCCCACGGCGCGCCGTCCAATGCTACAGAATGCCTGTCACTGCTGCCCGACGACCTCGTGGGGCATTTATTGCAAAGTGTGTTGCTCGACAAACACTTGCGGCTCCATGCCTTCACGGCTGACCAGGCGATTGAGTTCGACCCTGGGCAGACGCACGCTCAGCAGGCTGCGCCCTTCTTCATCATGCGCTTCACTCTGCACCGCGCCCAAGTCAAAGAATTGCGCGCGCAGGCGAGCAAAACGTTGTTCCAGGCACAAGGTGCCGACAAACAGATCATCACCCAGCAACTCGGCAATCGCCTGGCCAACCAGCTCCAGGCCACGCCCGTCACGTGCCGAAACCCAGACCCGCTCCGGCTTGCCGTCGGCGTTGCGCTGGATCTGCGGCTCGACCTCTTCGAGCAGGTCGAGTTTGTTATACACCTCGAGGATCGGCAAGCCTTCAGCGCCAATCTCGCCCAATACTGCCAGCACCTGCTCGATCTGCTCCATGCGCTCGGGCTCATGGGCATCGATCACGTGCAGCAGCAGGTCGGAGTTGCTCGACTCCTCGAGCGTAGCTCGAAACGCCTCGACCAGCTTGTGCGGCAGGTGCCGGATGAAGCCCACGGTATCGGCCAGCACGATAGGCCCCAGGTCGTTGAGCTCAAGCCGACGCAGCGTCGGGTCGAGGGTGGCGAACAACTGGTCGGCCGCGTACACCTGCGACTGGGTCAGGGCGTTGAACAACGTGGACTTGCCGGCGTTGGTGTAGCCCACCAGCGAGACCGACGGGATGTCCGCACGCTTACGCCCGCGACGCGCCTGTTCACGCTGGCTGCGCACTTTCTCGAGGCGGGACTTGATCTGCCGGATGCGCACGCGCAGCAGGCGACGGTCGGTTTCGAGCTGAGTTTCACCCGGCCCCCGCAGGCCAATACCCCCTTTTTGTCGCTCAAGGTGGGTCCAGCCGCGTACCAGCCGCGTACTCATGTGCTCAAGCTGGGCCAGTTCGACCTGCAGCTTGCCTTCGTGGGTACGTGCGCGCTGAGCGAAGATATCCAGAATCAGCCCGGTCCTGTCGAGCACACGGCACTCGAACACGCGTTCGAGGTTGCGCTCCTGGCTGGGCGTGAGGGTGTGATTGAAAATCACCAGGTCTACCTGCTCGGCATGGACACGGTCGTGCAACTCCTCGACCTTGCCACTGCCAATCAGGTACTTGGCCGAGGGCTGATGCCTCGTGACCGTTACCAGCGAGACGATGTCGGCACCGGCCGACAACGCGAGTTCCTGAAACTCCTGCGGGTCTTCGCGCGCCTCAGGGTTCTGACCTTCCAAGTGAACGAGCAGCGCGCGTTCACCACCACCGTGGCGCTCAAAGAACAATGCAGGCTCCTATCAGGCGTTGCCTGGCTCGCTGTCGCCGTGATCGGAATCGGACGGGCTTGGCAGACGAACCGGGCGGGCAGGTACAACAGTGGAAATGGCGTGCTTGTAGACCATCTGGCTGACGGTGTTCTTCAGCAGTACCACGAACTGGTCGAACGACTCGATCGAGCCTTGCAGCTTGATGCCGTTGACCAGGTAGATCGAAACCGGAACCTTTTCTTTTCTCAAGGTATTCAGGTAAGGGTCTTGTAGCGAATGCCCTTTTGACATATGCCGCACTCCTGTAAGGATAAATAATTGGAAAATCTGAAAAAACGATAAGTAAGGCCGGCTTTCACAAGGATAGACGGCAATCAGCAGGGACTCAGCTCAATATGGAGACGGCCCCAAGGTATTTCAAGGTGCGGGACAGATTGTCGCAGGCCAGGCTGTCGAGCCAATGCACGCCTGGCCAGCCACGCAGCCAGGTGAATTGCCGCTTGGCCAGCTGCCTGGTCGCGATGATACCGCGTTCACGCATCTCATTCTCAGTCAGCTGGCCGTCCAGGTAATCCCAGACCTGCCGATAGCCCACTGCCCGTATAGACGGCAGCCCGGCGTGCAAGTCACTTCTGGCTCGCAGCAATCGGACCTCGTCGACAAAGCCCTGTTCCAACATCTGTGAAAATCGTAACGCAATTCGCTGATGCAGAATGTGACGATCTGTAGGCGCAATCGCAAGACTGGCGACAGTATAGGGCAAATGACCGCAGGCGCTTGCGTCTACACCGCTACTTTCAGCCAATTGACGCTGGCGATGGGCCGTCATGCTTTGCCCGCTGACCCGGTACACCTCCAGCGCCCGGATCAACCGCTGCGGATCGTTGGGATGAATGCGCGCGGCCGACTCCGGATCGACCTCAGCCAACTGCCGATGCAGCGCTGCCAGGCCCTCGGCCTCGGCCAGAGCCTCGAGCTCGGCCCTGACCTGGGCATCGGCCGCCGGCATGTCGGCCAGCCCCTCGGTCAACGCCTTGTAATAGAGCATGGTCCCGCCCACCAGCAAGGGGATGTTGCCGCGTGCGGTGATCTCGGCCATCACGCGCAAGGCGTCGGCACGAAACTGCGCTGCCGAGTAGGCTTCGGCCGGGTCGCGGATGTCGATCAGGTGGTGCGGGTGGGCAGCCAGGACGACCTTCGAGGGCTTTGCCGAACCAATGTCCATGCCCCGATAGACCAGGGCAGAATCAACGCTCACCAGTTCGCAGGGCAAGACCTTGCTCAGCTCGATGGCCAGGTCGGTCTTGCCCGACGCGGTCGGGCCCATCAGGAATATTGCAGGGGGCTTGCCACTCATGTCATCGACCGCGCAGGAATAGTTTGTCCAGATCATCCAGGCCCATCTGGGTCCATGTGGGACGGCCATGGTTGCACTGGCCGCTGCGCTCGGTATTTTCCATGTCGCGCAGCAAGGCGTTCATTTCAGGAATCGCCAGGCGCCGATTGGCACGCACGGCACCGTGGCAGGCCATGGTGCCGAGCAGTTCGTTCAGGTGTGCCTGAATACGGTCGCTGGTGCCGTACTCCATGAGGTCCGCCAGCACATCCTGCACCAGGCGGTTGGCTTCGGCCTGCTTGAGCAATGCTGGAATCTGGCGAATCGCCAGCGTTTCCGGGCCCAGGCGCTGCAGTTCGAAGCCCAGGCGCTGGAACCAGGCCGCGTGTTCTTCGGCGCAATCGGCCTCGCGCTGGCTCAGGGCGAGCGTTTCGGGCACCAGCAGCGGCTGACCGCTAAGACCCTCGCTGGCCATGGCCACCTTCAGCCGCTCGTACATGATACGTTCATGGGCGGCATGCATGTCGACGAGCACCAGGCCCGCGGCGTTCTCGGCCAAAATGTAGATGCCCTTGAGCTGGGCCAATGCGAAGCCAAGCGGGGGGATGTCGCCCTGGCTTTCCGGCAGCGCGGCAGCGCCTTCGCTCAAGGGCTTGTAGAACTCGCGATAGACCGCCTGGGCCTCGGCAGCCGGCAATGGCTGCGACGGCCTGGGCGTGTATGAGTACTGGTAACCCGCGCCACTGCCACTGCCGGCAATGGGAGACGGCGCAGCACGTGGTTGCTCGAGCACGGCCGCAGCCAGGCGCATTTCGCCCTGAGGCCCGAACTCGCCTGCTTGCTGCCCCGTCGGCCGGGTCGCCTCAGGCAGGGCAGCCGGGGCAGCCAACTGGTCTTCGGGACGCACATCGGCCAGGGCACGGTGCAAGGTGCCGTACAGGAAATCGTGGACGCTTCGGCCTTCACGGAAGCGCACTTCGTGCTTGGTTGGGTGAACGTTGACGTCCACGCCGTTGGGCTCAAGCTCAAGGAACAGTACGAAGGTCGGGTGACGACCGTTGAACAGCACGTCCCGGTAAGCCTGGCGTACGGCATGGGCCACCAGCTTGTCACGCACCGCGCGCCCGTTCACGAAGAAGTACTGCAAGTCTGCCTGGCTGCGCGAGTACGTCGGCAACCCGACCCACCCCCACAGGCGCAGACCGTTGCGCTCCACGTCGATGGGCAGGGCCTGCTCCATGAAACCGGGACCACAGATGGCGCCCACCCGCCGGGCCCGGTCGGCTTCTTCGCGGGCCTCGTGCAAGCTCAGAATGCTCTTGCCGTTGTGCCGCAGATGGAAGGCCACGTCGAACCGGGCCAGTGCCAGGCGCCTGATCACTTCCTGCAGGTGGTCGAATTCGGTTTTCTCGGCCTTGAGAAACTTGCGCCGCGCCGGCGTGTTGAAAAACAGGTCCCGCACTTCCACGGACGTGCCGACAGGGTGCGCAGCAGGCTGCACCCGCGCGGTCATCTCGCGCCCTTCGGTTTCCACCTGCCAGGCTTCGCTGGCGTTGGCCGTGCGCGAGGTCAGGATCAGCCGTGCGACCGAGCTGATCGACGCCAGGGCTTCACCGCGAAACCCCAGGCTCAGGACGCCTTCGAGGTCTTCCAGCTCGCGGATCTTGCTGGTGGCATGGCGCTCCAGCGCCAGCGGCAGGTCGTCGGCAGAGATGCCGCTGCCATCGTCGCGCACCTTCAGCAGCTTGATGCCCCCTTGCTCGACGTCCACATCGATCCGGCGAGCACCGGAGTCGAGACTGTTTTCCAACAGCTCCTTGGCAACCGATGCGGGCCGTTCCACCACCTCGCCAGCCGCAATCTGGTTGGCCAGCCGCGGGCTGAGCAGCTGGATGCGTGAGCCGCCGCTCATTGCGAGGCCAACGTGGTGGCAGGAATGTCCAGGCGCTGGCCGACCTTCAGTTCATCGGTCTTGAGGCTGTTGGTACTGCGCAGGCTGGTGACGCTGACTTGATAGCGAACCGCGAGCATGGCCAGGGTCTCACCAGGCCGCACCGTATGTTCACGCGGGCCCTGGGCGATCTTGCCGCTGTCGCGTAGCCACGCCACGTAGGTGCCTGGCGGTGGGTTCTGCTGGAAGTACTGGCGAACCCCGGTGTGAATGGAGCGGGCCAATGCCTGCTGGTGGCTGCGCGTAGCCAGCTTGGCGGCTTCTGCATTGTTCGAGATGAAACCGGTCTCGACCAGGATCGACGGAATGTCCGGGGACTTGAGCACCATGAAGCCGGCCTGCTCCACGCGCTGCTTGTGCAGCGAGGTGATACGCCCCATGTTGCCCAGCACCTTCTGACCGACGTTGAGGCTGGAACTGAGCGTGGCCGTCATCGACAGGTCGAGCAGCACCCCGGCCAGCATGCGGTCCTTGTCGTCGAGGCTGACATTGCCGGCACCGCCGATCAAGTCGGAGCGGTTTTCCGTATCGGCCAGCCAGCGTGCGGTCTCGGAGGTCGCACCGCGGTCGGACAAGGCGAACACCGAGGCGCCGAAGGCAGCGCGCGACGGGGCAGCATCGGCGTGGATGGAGATGAAGAGGTCGGCGCCTTTCTTGCGAGCGATCTCGGTGCGCTTGCGCAATGGGATGAAGTAGTCGCCCGTGCGCGTCAGCTCGGCGCGAAAGCCCTTCTCGCTGTTGATCTGGCGCTGCAGTTCGCGGGCGATCTGCAGGACGATGTCTTTTTCATGCTGCCCGCTGGAGCCCGAAGCGCCAGGATCCTCGCCACCGTGGCCAGCATCGATGGCCACCACGATGTCGCGCTTGCCACTGGGCACCGGTGGCAGCTTGATGGCTGGCTGGGTCGGCGTGACGGGCACTGCTGGCGTGGTGGCCGGCGCCTGCACCGGTGGCGGCGCAGGCGTTGGGGCACTGGCGGCAATGGCGTCCGCCTCCTGGTCGTACAGGTCGACCACCAGACGATTGCCGTATTGCGCGTTGGGCGCCAAGGTAAAGCTCTTGGGCGTGACCGACTTCTTCAGGTCCACGACCACCCGCAGGTCGGTCGGTGTGCGCTGGGCCGAGCGCACGCTGCTGATCGGCGTATTGGAAGTTGCCACCTTCAAGGGTGCGCCCAGGGTTGCGCCGTTGATGTCGATGACCAGCCGATCGGGTGCGCTCAATGTGAAGACACTGTGCTGCACAGGCCCGGACAGGTCGAAGACCAACCGGGTGTTGTCCGGCGCACGCCACAGGCGCACGCTCTTGACTTGAGTGACGGCCAGAGCCTCAACGGTCACCGTTGTCAGCAAAAGCCCAACGATGGCGACCAGTGCGCGTATGCGCATACCTACCCCGCTTGCTGTTTATAGTATTCGGCCAGTGCCACGCACCAGGCGTCGCCGCGAGCCCCCTGCGGCGAAAGTACAAGCGAGCGTCCGCTCGCCTGGGGGCTTATGGTAATGGTCAGGTCAGGCTTTGGCAAAACGCCCGCACCCTTTTGTGGCCACTCGAACAGGCACAGTGGATCATCCTCGAAATAGTCACGAATGCCCATGAACTCAAGCTCCTCCGGATCGACCAGCCGATAGAGGTCGAAGTGAAAAGCTCGGACATCACCAATCTCGTAGGGTTCTACCACGGTAAATGTAGGGCTTTTCACCGCACCCGTATGGCCCAACCCACGAATAAGGCCGCGAGACAGGGTTGTCTTGCCAGCGCCAAGGTCGCCTTCCAGGAAGATGATCCCGCGCCCACCGGTCACGCGGGCGAGTTGGCCGCCGAAGGCGACCATGGCCGCTTCGTCGGCCAGAAACAGGTTTAAGCCAGACACGCTGAATGCTCCTCCAACAACTCACGAATCACAGGTATCAGGTCACTGGCGGCCAACCCACGGCCGNNGCCCACCCCCGGCCCGCCGCTACCCAGGCGCTCGCCAGCACAGGCATGCAGCCAGACGCCCAGGCCTGCGGCGTCCCAGGCGCCAAGCCCCTGGGCCAGCAGCGCGCCGCACACGCCACTGAGCACATCCCCAAGGCCTGCGCCCGCCATGGCCGGATGGCCACGGTCGCAGCGCGCCAGCCGCCCCTCGGGGTCGGCGACCAG
>NZ_DIMK01000019.1:0-141 GCF_002425525.1 Pseudomonas sp. UBA5568
TATCACCGCCGACCAGACCTCCGTTGCCGAGAACGTCAAGCCAACGTTTACCGTGCACGTGAATACTGCACTGGCCAATGACCTGGTCGTGACCCTTAGCAACAACGAGAAGGTCACTATCAAAGCCGGTGAAACCAGCGC
>NZ_DIMK01000019.1:235-90505 GCF_002425525.1 Pseudomonas sp. UBA5568
CCTGCAGTTGGGCAACGATGCATCGGTCAAAGTCACCGATACCATCGACGAAGTTGTGGCGAAGCTGACTGCGACCGATTCTGTGGCCGAAGGTGGTCAGATCACCTACACCGTGACCCTGACCAACAAGGACGGCTTGCCAATTGACAAGCATGGCGCGCTGACCTTCACCCTGGACGATGGCAAAACCACCATCACCATCCCGGCCAACGGCACGACCGGCTCGGTCACCGTCGCCGCACCTGACAACGTCTACATCGGCGCCAACGACCCGGTCGTCAAATCGATCGCGGCGGTCAGCGGCCCGGATGTCTGGAAGTTCGAACAGCTCACCCTGGACAAGACCCCGGTCAGCACCGCAGTCACCGACGAGCCAGGTTCGGGTACGCCAGGCAATGACAACCAGGGTGACCTGGTACTGGTGAACATCGTGGCCAACCAGGTCTCGGTCAACGAAGCCACGCCACCCCTGTTCACGCTGACCCTGAACCGCGTGCTGGACAAGGACCTCACGGTCACCCTGAGCAACAACGCCACTGTTGTGTTCAAGGCCGGCGAGACCAGCAAGTCCTATGTCGCACCTGCCCAGGGCGATGACGTCTTCAAGGACGAAGGCAAGATCCAGATCGGTATCGTCAAGGCCCAAGTGCCGAATGCTACCTTCGAGAATCTGGTGCTGGGCGCGCCTGCATCGGTCGATGTCACCGACACCATCAGCAAAGTCACTGCGGTGCTGGCTGTGGATAACACCTCGGTCGTCGAAGGCGGGAAGATCACCTACACCGTAACCTTGATCAGCGAAGACAGCGACCTGCCGGTCACTGGCCACGGTGGCGTGACCGTCACCTTGACCGGTGGCACCCAGGTATTCATCGCCGCCGGCTCTGCTACTGGCACCGTCACCATCAATGCGCCAGATGACGTGTACGTCGGCGGCCAGCCTGCGGTCACCAAGTCGATTACCGACATCACGGTCGCAGGCGCCAAGCAATTTGAAAACCTGGTGGCGGACAAGTCGCCGGTTACCACGACCGTGCACGACGAACCTGCCGGCCAGGGCGACCTGGTGCAGGTCAATATCGTCGCCAATCAGGTGTCGGTGAACGAAGCCACTGCGCCGACCTTCACCCTGAGCCTGAACCGCGCACTGGACAAGGACCTGACCGTTACCCTGAGCAACAACGCCACCGTTGTGTTCAAGGCTGGCGAGATGACCAAGACCTACACGGCTGCTGCGCAAGGCGATGACGTCTTCAAGGACGAGGGCAAGATCGAGGTTGGCATCGTCAAGGCAGAAGTGCCGAACGCCACCTTCGAGAACCTGGTCATTGGCGGCCCGGCTTCGGTCAACGTCACCGACACGATCAGCAAGGTCACTGCCGTGTTGGCTGTGGATAACACCACCGTGACCGAAGGCGGCAAGATCACCTACACCGTGACCTTGGTCAGCGAAGACAACAACCTGCCGGTTACCGGCCATGGTGGCGTGACCGTCACCCTGACCGGCGGCACCCAGGTGTTCATCGCAGCCGGCTCCGCCAGTGGCAGCGTCAGCATCAATGCCCCAGATGACGTGTATGTCGGCGGCCAGCCTGCCATCACCAAGGCCATCACGGATATCAGTGTGGCGGGTGACAAGCAGTTCGAGAACCTGGTGGCCAACCAGTCGCCAGTGACCACCACCGTAACGGACGAACCTGCTGGGCAGGGCGACCTGGTACAGGTCAACATCGTCGCAGACCAAGTGTCGGTCAATGAAGCCACGGCCCCGACCTTCACCCTGAGCCTGAACCGTGCGCTGGACAAGGACCTGACCGTCACCCTGAGCAACAACGCCACCGTTGTGTTCAAGGCTGGCGAGCTGACCAAGACCTACACGGCTGCTGCGCAGGGCGACGACGTGTTCAAGGACGAGGGCAAGCTGGAGATCGGCATCGCCAAGGCTGAAGTGCCGAACGCCAAGTTCGAAAACCTGGTGCTGGGCGCGCCTGCCTCGGTCAACATCACCGACACCATCAGCAAGGTCACCGCCGTGCTGGCTGTGGATAACACCACTGTGGCTGAAGGCGGCAAGATCACCTACACCGTGACCTTGGTCAGCGAAGACAACAACCTGCCAGTGACTGGCCATGGTGGCGTGACCGTCACCCTGACCGGCGGCACGCAAGTGTTCATCGCGGCAGGTTCTGCCAGCGGCACTGTCAGCATCAATGCGCCGGACGACGTGTACGTCGGTGGC
Source organism: Pseudomonas sp. UBA5568 (assembly GCF_002425525.1). NCBI lineage: Bacteria > Pseudomonadati > Pseudomonadota > Gammaproteobacteria > Pseudomonadales > Pseudomonadaceae > Pseudomonas > Pseudomonas sp. UBA5568. The sequence continues at coordinate 2,475 of NZ_DIMK01000019.1, forward strand.
CAGCCTGCAATCACCAAGGCCATCACGGACATCACCGTCGCCGGTGACAAGCAGTTCGAAAACCTGGTGGCCAGCAAGGCGGCAGTCACGACCACCGTGACCGACGAGCCGGCTGGGCAGGGCGACCTGGTACAGGTCAACATCGTTGCAGACCAAGTGTCGGTCAATGAAGCCACGGCCCCGACCTTCACCCTGAGCCTGAACCGTGCGCTGGACAAGGACCTGACCGTCACCCTGAGCAACAACGCCACCGTTGTGTTCAAGGCTGGCGAGCTGACCAAGACCTACACGGCTGCTGCGCAGGGCGACGACGTGTTCAAGGACGAGGGCAAGCTGGAGATCGGCATCGCCAAGGCTGAAGTGCCGAACGCCAAGTTCGAAAACCTGGTGCTGGGCGCGCCTGCCTCGGTCAACATCACCGACACCATCAGCAAGGTCACCGCCGTGCTGGCTGTGGATAACACCACTGTGGCTGAAGGCGGCAAGATCACCTACACCGTGACCTTGGTCAGCGAAGACAACAACCTGCCAGTGACTGGCCATGGTGGCGTGACCGTCACCCTGACCGGCGGCACCCAGGTGTTCATCGCTGCCGGTTCTGCCAGCGGCACCGTCACCATCAATGCGCCGGACGACGTGTACGTCGGTGGCCAGCCTGCGATCACCAAGGCCATTACGGACATCACCGTGGCCGGTGACAAGCAGTTCGAAAACCTGGTGGCGAGCAAGACCACCGTCACCACGGCGGTGACCGATGAGCCGGCCGGCCAGGGTGACCTGGTACTGGTCAACATCGTGGCCAACCAAACCTCGGTCAATGAAGCCACGCCGCCTCTGTTCACCCTGACCTTGAACCGCGTGTTGGACAAGGACCTCACCGTCACCCTGAGCAACAACGCCACCGTTGTGTTCAAGGCCGGGGAGACCAGCAAGTCCTATGTCGCGCCAGCTCAGGGCGATGACGTGTTCAAGGACGAGGGCAAGCTGGAGATCGGCATCGCCAAGGCCGAAGTGCCGAACGCCAAGTTCGAGAACCTGGTGCTGGGCGCGCCTGCCTCGGTCAACATCACCGACACCATCAGCAAGGTGACTGCTGTGCTGGCTGTGGATAACACCACCGTCGTCGAGGGTGGCAAGATCACCTACACCGTGACGCTGGTCAGTGAAGACACCAGCCTGCCTGTGACAGGCCACGGCGGTGTGACCGTGACCCTGACCGGTGGCACGCAAGTGTTCATCGCGGCGGGTTCTGCCAGCGGTACGGTCAGCATCAATGCGCCGGACGACGTGTACGTCGGTGGGCAGCCTGCGATCACCAAGGCGATCACCGACATCAGCGTTGCTGGTGACAAGCAGTTCGAAAGCCTGGTGGGCAGCAATACTGCCGTAACCACTACCGTGACCGACGAGCCGAGTGGCCAGGGTGACGTGACCACCGTAGGCATCAGTGGCACCACTTCGCTGACCGAAGGCGAGACGGCGCATTACACCCTGACGTTGAGCAATCCATCCCAGTCCGAAGTGACCGTCACCCTCAGCTACTCGGGCACGGCCAAGAACGGTGAGGACTTCACGGGTGTCACTACCGTGAAGATTCCGGCCAACAGCTCCGGCGTGACCTTCGATGTGCCGACGATCGACGACAAATTGGTCGAAGGCACCGAGAACTTCACGGTCAAGATCGAAAGCGCCACCGGTGGCAACTTCGAGAACTTGCAGGTAAACGGCAGCAAAGGCAGCGTCACCACCGCCATCCTCGACAACGACAACCTGCCGGTTTCCCCAGGCGGTGCCGTGTATGGCGTGGAAGACACCGACTACGTATTCGCCTGGGGGGACTTCAAGGTCACCGACCCGGATGGCAACACCGGTCTGGCCGTGACCATCACCTCGCTGCCGGCTGCAGGCAGCCTCAAGTACTTCAACGGCAGCAGCTGGACCAACGTTACCGTCGGCCAGGTGATCAGCCAGGCCGATATCGCCGCCAGCAAGCTGAAGTTCGTGCCGCTGCTAAACCAGTCTGGCGCTGACGGCTACGGTGGCACCGGCGTGGGCAACCAACAGGCCGACTACGCGCAGTTCAAGTACAAGCCCAACGACGGGACCAACCTGGGCACCGAGACGACCATGAAGGTCGATATCAGCCCGGTGGCCGACATGCCGACCCTGGCCATCGGCAGTGCCGATGTGGTGTCCAAAGGCCTGACCAAGGAAGTGTGGACCACCCTGAAGGACCTGGGCACCAACGGCAATGGCATCACCGGTGATGCACTCAAGACGGTCTTTGCCAACTCCGGCAGCGCCACCTCCAGCGGCACTACCACCAACGTCCAGTCCGACGGCAGCGTGAATGGGGGCAGCGGTTCGAAGACCTCCGGCCTGATCTACCTGGAAGCAGGCAAGACCTACACCTTCAGTGGTACTGCCGACGACAGCTTCCTGGTCAATATCGGTGGCAAGACCGTGGTCACGGCCACGTGGGGTGGCGGCGGCCAGGTGACGGGGTCGTTCACGCCTACGGCGACCGGCTACTACCCGATCGAGGTTTACCACGCCAACCAGTCCGGCCCGGGCAGTTATGACCTGAACATTCAGGTGGGCTCTGGCGGCGTGACGGATCTGAGCAGCGCGAACATTCGCATGTACCAGAACGTGACCGAGATGGCCAACGCTGGCCTGAGCGTGTCCGACGCGCACACGGTCAATGGTCAAACCTACTACGATGGCTACAAGCTCAACGAAGGCCCAGAGAACGGTACGGTGAAACTGGTCGGTATTTCGACCGCCCTGACCGATACCGATGGTTCCGAGACGCTGAACGTCAAGCTGTCCGGCATGCCGGCAGGGTCGGTGGTCAGTGACGGCGCTGGCCATACCGCTACCGTCGGCGCCAGCGGCGTCGATGTGACCGGTTGGAAGTTGGGCAGCCTGACCGTCAAGCCACCGGCCTACTACCAGGGCCAGTTCGACGTGAAGGTCACCTCGACCTCCACGGAGAGCGTGGGCGGCAGCAAGGCAGTCAACGAAGGTACGATCAAGGTCACGGTGTACCCCGATACCTACTCGGCAACCAACCTCACGGCCGACAGCGACACGTTCACCGGAACGGGCGCCAACGAGATCATCGTCGCCGACATCAGCGGCCTGCATGTGGTCCCAGGTCAGAACTACAACCTGGCGTTCATCGTGGACACCTCGGGCAGCATGAAGGACTCCGTGGACCCTGCGCAGAAAGCACTGCAGTCGGTCTTCACCACGCTGTCCAACAGCGTCAAAGGGGCAACGTCCGGCACGGTCAACGTGTTGCTGGTGGACTTCGCTACCCAGGTGAAATCCACCGTGGCGGTGAACCTGTCCGACAGCAATGCCCTGCAGACGCTGAAGAATGCCCTGACGGCCATGACGGCCAAAGGTGGCACCAACTACGAGGACGCCTTCAAGACGACGGCCAACTGGTTCCAGAACCTCAAGGATTCCGGCGTTACCGGCAACAATCAGACGTTCTTCATCACCGACGGCGAGCCAACGTATTACCAGACCGGTGAGCGTGTTAACCCGACGCTGCTCAGCAGCAAGGGCATCATGATGGATGCGTATCTGTCGTCGATTAACTACAAGCTCGGCCAGACCGTGAACGTCTACCTGGACAGCAGCAACGTCCTGAACATCGACAGCGCGGGGAACCTGACGGTTACCCGGTACGGATTCTGGAGCTCGACCCAGACGTTGGCAGGCACACTGCACGCCCAAGGCGACGGCACCTATGAGCTGTCTAGCCTGGCAGGTCAGGGCAGCTACGCCGATGCCGACACGATTACCAACTCCCAGAGTGCGTTCGGGTTGCTCAAAGGGTTGTCGCCTACCATCGAGGCGATCGGCATCGGCAGCGGCGTCAACACCAATGACCTCAAGCCGTACGACTCCGATGGCAATCCGCAGAGCAACATCGATGCCTCCAACCTGGCAAACGCCATCCTGGGTCACACCGAGGCCATCCAGCCTGGTAGTGACACCGTCAATGGTGGCGACGGCAACGACATCCTGTTCGGCGACGTGATCACCATGCCGTCGGTAGCGGGTAACGGTATCGAAGCGCTGCAGAACTATGTGGCGATGAAAACCGGTGTCGATGCCAGCGCGGTGGACAGCAAGGCGATGCACCAGTACATCTCCGAGCACTACACCGAGTTCGATATCTCCGGGCCTAACGGCGGCAACGACATCCTCTCGGGCGGCAACGGCAACGACATCCTGTTCGGTCAGGGCGGCAACGACATCCTCGATGGCGGCAAAGGCAACGACATCCTATTGGGTGGTTCGGGCAACGACACCCTCATCGGCGGCCCGGGTAACGACATCCTGATCGGCGGCAGCGGTGCCGATACCTTCGTCTGGAAGGCCGGTGATTATGGCAATGACGTCATCAAGGACTTCAACCGCTCCGAAGGTGACCGCATCGACCTCAAGGACCTGTTGCAAGGCGAGAAAGGCAGCACCATCGACAACTACCTCAAGCTGTCGACGGTGGAGGGCACCACGACGTTGCAGGTCAGCAGCGAAGGCAAGCTCAACACCGATGGCGGGCTGGCCAATGCTGACGTCACCATCAAGCTGGAAGGCGTGAACTGGTCCAACCAGACGATCAATTCGTTGATCAGCGGTGCCGACCCGACCATCATCATCCACAACAAAGACAGCTGACGGTCCATGACCGGGGCAACCGTAACAGGTTGTCCCGGTGTGCCTTGACCTGGCGCAACTGCCTGGGCAGGCCTTCCGCCACGCACTCCCACAGCGCATACTTTCGCGCCGCACCTACGCGTGCGGCGCTTTTTGCCTATGCTGCTGTCTACCCTGAAGGAATCCATGTGACGAGGGACATCGCCATGTTCTACGTGCAACGCGACGCCGCTGGCCAGTTACAGCGAGTGGAAGCTGCTGCGTTCGACGAATTTACCGAAATGCTTCCGGCCGACCATGCCGACATTCAGGAATGGTTTGCCGATGACGTCGTGGAAAATAGCCTCAATCAGCTCAAACAAAGCGACTTGGACATGATCCGGGTGCTTGAAGACTTGATCGATGTCCTGACCGCCAAAGGCGTGTTCAAGATCACTGACCTGCCACCGGGCGCCCAGGCCAAACTCCTGAACCGTTCGACAGCGCGCAAAGCGCTGAGCAGCCTCAATAACCTGATAGAGGAAGAAGAAGAGGGTGGCCTGATCTGACGCCGAGCTCAGGCACCGACCGAACTATGGTTATGCTTTAAAGGTATTTAAAATATAGTTCTTATGACCTTATAGTTCACTCCACTGCGTACCCGTCGACCAATCGATGCGCCGCACGACTCGAACCCACACGGGAGTCCCCGTGCGTTTCCGATCGTCGCGCGTCATGAAGTCGCGCACTGCGTGGGAGTGAAACATGCCAGCCGCCTTGAACGCCCTGTCGCTCATCGATAGCGCGCCGTCACAACATTTTGATGTCCACCCGTTCGCCGGCGCCGTCGGCGCCGAAATCGTCGGCCTCGACCTTTCCAGGCCGCTCAATGCCCAGGACTTCGCGCGGATTCACCGTGCCCACCTCGATCATCATGTGCTGGTTTTTCGCGATCAGCGCATCACGCCTGAGCACCAGATCGCCTTCAGCCGCCGTTTTGGCGAACTGCAGATTCATGTGCTCAAGCAGTTCCTGCTTGAGGGGCATCCTGAAATCCTGATTGTTTCCAACATCATCGAGAACGGCCAAAACATCGGCCTGGGCGATGCTGGCAAATTCTGGCACTCGGACCTTTCCTATAAGGCACTGCCCAGCTTGGGCTCGATGCTACACGCCCAGGAACTCCCTGACGAAGGCGGGGACACGTTGTTCGCCGACATGCACAAGGCCTGGGACGCAGTACCCGCTGCGCTGCGCACGCTGGTAGCCGGGCGCAATGCCGCTCATTCCTACACCGCCCGCTATGCCGAAACCCGATTCGAAGGTAATTGGCGCCCTGCACTGACAGCCGAGCAACTGGCCCAGGTGCAGGAAGTGGTCCACCCCGTCGTGCGCACCCACCCTGAGACCGGGCGTCAGGCCTTGTTCGTCAGTGAAGGTTTCACCACCCGCATCGTCGGCCTGCCGGAAGACGAAAGCCGGGATGTCCTGCAACAGCTGTATGCCTTGAGCGTGCAGGATGACAACGTCTACCGCCATCAATGGCAGCCCCACGACTTGGTGTTCTGGGACAACCGCTCCCTGATCCACCTGGCTGCCGGTTGCCCTGCACACCTGCGGCGCAAGCTCTACCGCACCACCATCCAGGGCGATGCCCCGTTCTGACGAAAAGGATTCCATCATGCGCAAATCCATCAGCCGCCTGGCGGCAAGCATCGGGCTGGGCGCAAGCCTCATCATTGGCAGCCTGACGGCCCCCTCCGCCGCCCAGGCAGAAGGCAAGATCCGCATCGCCGAACAGTTCGGGATCGTCTACCTGCTGCTCAATGTGGTGCGTGATCAGCACCTGATCGAAAAGCATGGCAAAGCGCAGGGCATCGACATCGACGTCGAGTGGGCACAGCTTTCCGGTGGCTCGGCCATCAACGACGCGTTGCTGTCCGGCTCCGTGGATATCGCAGGCGCTGGCGTAGGTCCGCTGCTCACCGTCTGGGATCGCACCCAAGGGCGACAGAACGTCAAGGCCGTGGCTTCGTTGGGCAACTTCCCGTATTACCTGGTCAGTAGCAATCCGGCTGTGAAGACCATTGCGGATCTGTCCGAAAAGGACCGAATCGCAGTGCCGGCAGTGGGGGTGTCGGTGCAGTCGCGCCTGCTGCAATACGCTGCGGCGCAGCAATGGGGAGATGAGCAGTACAACCGGCTGGACAAGTACACCCTGGCTGTTCCTCATCCCGATGCTACGGCCGCCTTGCTGGCAGGCGGTACCGAACTCAACGGGCATTTCTCCAACCCGCCGTTCCAGGACCAGGCACTGGCCAACAAGAACGTGCACATCGTGCTCGACAGCTACGACCTGCTCGGACCGAATTCGCCCACGCTGCTATTCGCCACCGAAAAATTCCGCAAGGACAACCCCAAGACGTACAAAGCCTTCGTCGATGCCATTGCCGAAGCGGCCACACTCGCCCAGAACGACAAGGCGGCAGCCGCCGATACCTACATCCGGGTGACTAACGCCAAGATCGACCGCGCAAGCCTCATCAAGCTGATCGACAACCCTCGATACGAATTCACCGTCACGCCAAAGAACACCTACAAGCTCGCCGAATTCCTCTACAGGGTCGGCGCGATCAAGCATAAGCCAGCGTCATGGAAGGATTATTTCTTCCAGGATGAACGCCCGTTGCAGGGGAGCTGAGTCATGACTGCGCCATTGCCAGGCCACACGGTCAGCACCTTGATCCACCCCGCAGCACCGCCGTTGCTGAACGTGCAGGGCCTCACCCTCGAGTACCGCACCCGGCAACGGGTGGTGCGCGCGACCCATCAGGTCAGTTTCGAGGTGGATCAGGCTGATCGCTTCGTCCTGCTGGGGCCTTCGGGTTGCGGCAAGTCAACCTTGCTCAAGGCCGTGGCTGGCTTCATCGAACCCTGTGAAGGGCAGATCCTGCTTCAGGGGCAGCCCGTCAGCGGCCCGGGGCCGGACCGAATCGTGGTGTTCCAGGAGTTCGACCAGTTGCCACCTTGGAAGACGGTGAAGCACAACGTCATGTTTCCGCTGTTGGTATCGGGCCAATTGAAGCGGGCCGAGGCCGAAGACCGGGCGCTTCACTACTTGGATAAAGTCGGCCTTGCAGCTTTCGCCGATGCCTACCCGCATACGCTGTCGGGCGGTATGAAGGCGCGCGTGGCGATCGCCAGGGCCTTGGCCACGCAGCCGAAGATATTGCTGATGGACGAACCCTTTGCCGCACTCGATGCACTTACCCGGCGCAAGATGCAGGAAGAATTGCTGCTGCTCTGGGAGGAAGTGCGCTTCACCCTGCTGTTCGTCACCCACTCTATCGAGGAGGCCTTGGTCGTGGGCAACCGCATCTTGCTGCTCTCACCTCACCCCGGCCGGGTACGCGCCGAGGTGCACAGCCACCAATATGACTTGGGCAGCCTGGGTGGCAGCGATTTCCAGGCCAGTGCCCGGCACATACACCGCTTGTTGTTCGATGAAGCTGCTGGCCCCGCGCAGGTCGACGATATTGGTTTCAATGACATCCGCATTGCCTACTGATCAGGAGTTTGAGCCATGACCACAACCTCTGTGCGCCAGGAATACGAGGTGCCGCTAGAGCCCTTGCTCAGTGTGCCTGTGGAACGCGACCTGTCGTTGACTCAGCGCCTCTGGCAGCACGGCTGGCTGCGCAAGGCCGTCATCCTGGTGGTCATCGCCGTGGTGTGGGAAGCCGTCGCCCGTTACCAGGACAACGACCTGCTGCTACCGACCTTCCTCCAGACCGCTGCCGCGTTTTGGGAAGGCCTGGTCAGTGGAGAGTTGCCGGCCAAGGTCGGCGTGTCGCTGGTGATCCTGCTCAAGGGCTACCTGCTGGGCATCATCCTGGCTTTTGGTCTCACCAGCTTGGCTGTCTCGACCCAGCTTGGGCGCGACTTGCTTGGCACTTTGACCTCCATGTTCAACCCCCTGCCTGCCATCGCCCTGTTGCCATTGGCATTGCTGTGGTTCGGGCTAGGCGAAAACAGCTTGATCTTCGTCCTGGTGCATTCGGTACTCTGGGCCCTGGCGCTCAATACCTATGCAGGATTCCAGGGCGTTTCCGACACCCTGCGCATGGCCGGGCGCAACTACGGCCTCAAAGGGCTACGGCTGGTGATGCACATCCTGGTGCCGGCGGCGTTGCCTTCGATTCTGTCCGGGCTCAAGATCGGCTGGGCGTTCGCCTGGCGCACGTTGATCGCCGCGGAACTGGTCTTTGGCGCCAGCAGCGGCAAAGGTGGCCTGGGTTGGTACATCTTTCAGAACCGCAACGAACTCTATACCGACAAGGTGTTCGCAGGCCTTGCGGTGGTCATCCTGATCGGGCTGCTGGTTGAGGGGATTGTCTTCAGCACGCTGGAGCGCCTGACGGTCAAGCGTTGGGGCATGCAGCGCTGAACAGGCAGGCGCTGACGCCGGCCATTGGCCAAGGCCAGTGAGCGCGTCCCTGATCATGGCGTTTGATACTGGGCTGCGGCGTTGCTGAGAATCTTGCCGATCTCTTCGCGCAACTGCGCAGGCTGCTCGACCACCAGCTCATCCCCACGGCTCAATAGCCACCAGCGCAACGAGCTCCCATCGCTCACCGTGGCCCGCAGCCGATGCCCTTGGTCATGGGCGGTCAACTGCATGTCGCTGCTCAGTGGGGCCTCCCTGAGCTGGCGCGCCAGTGGATCGCTGATGCGTGCCACCAATTCGATGCCTTCGCCCGGTGGCGCTTGCAGCGCCTCTCCTTTGAGGTGTGCCAGCAGATCGGTGGTGCCGCGTAGCTCGTTCACCACGCCGGCTGCCCAGTGCCAACCATAGGGGATGCTCTTGTCATTGCGCTCCAGCGGAAAGATCAGCGACAGGTCATTGAGGTCGCGCTCCACGGTGCGCTTGCTGACGGTAAAGCCCAGGTCTCGTAGCCGACAAGCCAGTTCGGAACTGGTGAGCCCTGGAGAACGGCCCGGTAGCTGGCGCAGCAGCGCCCACTGACGGCTGAGGGTGGCGCGAGTGGTGGCGAACGGCAAAAGGTAACGTCCTTGTCTAGGCTTGCCGCTCTAGGATGGCGGCACGCGAGGGGCATGGCAATTGGCCACGGACCGCTCAGATCAAGTAAGTGACGGTTGGTTGCCTGCCACCGAATCGTTCGCGACAGGTTTTGACGTCCTGTTGCGCAGAATCACGCCTCATCACAGCCGAAGGTTGAGGTTGTGCATCGTTCAATGAGGATGAACATGTCTGCTGTCGGCAATATCCATTCGCTGCTCGCCCGCCTGCTTCCGGCACAGGTGATCGTTCCTCCCGCCGTTGCCCGACGCCAGCGGCTGTTTGCAGGTGTCGGCATGCCCAGTCAACGGACGATGCTGGTCAGCCGTCTGGACGAAGCCAGTGACCTGCAAGTGGTCTACCAGGATCTGCGCCTGCAAGCCCTGCAAGGGAACGTCGCGGCGCTGAACGACCTTGGTTGGATCTGGCTCAATGGCAAGTACTGGCGTGCTGATACCGTGCTGGCCGGGCACCTGCTGCGCATGGCGGCGTTGCAGGGCAGTGCCGTGGCCTGGTTCAACCTGGGGCAGCAGCACTACTTCGGCAAAGGTGTCGACCGTTCCTACACCCAGGCCGCCGAATGCTACCGCCAGGCGTTCGAGCGGGGCATGGCGCATGCGGCCGCTGCGCTGGGAGACTTGTACGAAGAAGAAGTGTGTGATGCCCGGATTCAATGGCAAGTCGATCCACAGCTTGCCTACCGATGGTTCCTGCAAGGTGCCGAGCAGGGTGAGGCACGCTGTCGCTTTGAGGTTGGCTACCGGCTGATTCACGGTCTGCATGTGCAACCGGAGCTCAAGCCGGCGTTGTACTGGCTCGAACTGGCGGCCGCTGCAGGTGTGGTGCAGGCAGCGGAAGAACTGGCCGTGCACTTCAGTCGACGCGATCAGGAGCGGTATCAGCAATGGCGCGACCGCGCCGTGCAGATGGGCAGTACCTTGGCCCTGACCATGAAGCTGGAAGACCAGGTTCAGCCCTGAAGCGTTGGTGCAGTTAGCTGCGAGCTTTGCACTGTAGACAAGATTTCATGCAGGCGCTTCGTCGCCCCCTGTTGACGGAAGGGGGAGCACCCGGCGTATATTGATAGTTAGCAAACTATGAATATATGTGGTTTTCATGTCCCTTGATCTTCTGCGTCTACAGGTCAGCAGCGGCCTGGTCGTTGCCGCTCGCCACTGGCGCCGCATCTGTCACGTGGCGCTGACCGGCTACGGCATCTCCGAAGCCTGTGCCGCGCCACTGCTGATGATCGTGCGCCTGGGCGATGGCGTGCACCAGGTGGCCGTCGCCCAGGCGGCTGGGCTGGAAAGCCCGTCCCTGGTGCGCTTGCTCGACCAGCTGTGCAAGGCCGGGTTGGTGTTGCGTAGCGAGGATCCACTGGACAGGCGCGCCAAGGCCCTGAGCCTCACAGTTGAAGGGCGCGCGCTGGCCGAGGCCATCGAGGCGGAGCTGGTAAGGGTGCGGGGTGATGTGCTGAGTCGTCTCGATCCAGAGGACCTGCAGGCCACCCTGCGTGTACTGCGCGCATTCGAAGCAGCCGGGCTGGGCAGCACGGGCGGGGTCGCATGAACGGCTTCTTCAGCTCGGTACCGCCGGCTCGCGATTGGTTCTACGGCGTGCGCACCTTCGCCGCCTCGATGATTGCGCTGTATATCGCCCTGCTCATGCAGTTGCCGCGTCCGTACTGGGCCATGGCGACCGTCTACATCGTTTCCAGCCCCTTTCTGGGGCCTACCAGCTCCAAAGCGTTGTACCGCGCCCTGGGTACCTTGCTGGGTGCCGCTGGGGCAGTGCTGTTGGTGCCGCCTCTGGTGCAGTCGCCGCTGCTGCTGAGCATCGCCGTGGCCCTGTGGACGGGGACGTTGCTGTTCCTTTCTCTGAACGTGCGTACGGCCAACAACTACGTGTTCATGCTGGCCGGGTACACCTTGCCGATGATCGCCCTGGCAGTGGTCGACAACCCGTTGGCCGTGTTCGACGTGGCTTCCTCGCGGGCTCAGGAAATTTGCCTGGGGATCGTCTGCGCAGCCGTGGTCGGGGCCATTTTCTGGCCGCGGCGGCTGGCGCCCGTGGTAGTGGGGGCAACCGGTAACTGGTTCAACGAGGCCATTCGCTATAGCGACAGCTATCTGGTCCGGCAGCAGAGCACGGTCGATGTCGGTGGTATGCGTGGGGCGATGGTGGCGACCTTCAACTCACTGGAGTTGATGATCGGCCAGCTCGGCCATGAAGGGACCGGGCCTCATACCTTGAAAAACGCCCGTGAGCTGCGTGGGCGCATGATTCACCTACTGCCGGTCATTGATGCGCTGGACGACGCATTGACGGCCTTGCAAGGGCGCGCTGCGCAGCAATTCGAACAGATCCTGCCTGTGCTCGATGCAGCCCGTGAATGGCTCAAGGGCACGGCAGAAAGCCCTTCTGTCCAGCAGTGGGCAGCCTTGCACCAAAGGATCGACGAGCTGCGGCCGGATGCGGCTGCACTGGACCAGCGTGCCGAGCTGTTGCTGTCCAACGCGCTCTACCGGCTCACCGAATGGGTAGATCTGTGGCAGGACTGCTGTACCTTGCAGCATGCCCTGCGCACCGATGACGCCACACCCTGGCGCGCCGTTTACCGCCACTGGCGCCTGGCGCGCTTGCGGCCATTCTTCGACCGGGGCCTGATGCTCTACTCGGTCACCTCCACCGTCCTGGCCATCATCGTTGCCTGCGGCCTGTGGATCGGCCTGGGCTGGAATGACGGCGCCAGTGCGGTGATCCTGGCGGCTGTGTCATGCAGCTTCTTCGCCGCGATGGACGACCCGGCCCCACAGATCTACCGCTTCTTCTTCTGGACCCTGCTGTCGGTCATTTTCTCGAGCCTGTACCTGTTCCTCGTGCTGCCCAACCTGCATGACTTCCCGATGCTGGTACTGGCCTTCGCCGTGCCTTTCATCTGCATCGGCACGTTGACGGTACAGCCGCGCTTCTACCTGGGGACACTGTTGACCATCGTCAACACCTCGACCTTCATCAGCATCCAGGGTGCCTACGACGCCGATTTCTTCACCTTCCTCAATTCCAACCTCGCCGGCCCGGTTGGCCTGCTCTTCGCGTTCATCTGGACCTTGGTCATGCGCCCCTTTGGTGTGGAGCTGGCTGCCAAGCGCATGACTCGTTTCGCCTGGCGCGACATCGTCGAGGTGACCGAGTACGCGACCTTGGCCGAGCATCGCAAGGTGGGTGTAAAAATGCTCGATCGCTTGATGCAGCATTTGCCGCGTCTGTCGCAAACCGGCCAGGACAGCAGCGTGGCGCTACGGGACTTGCGTGTGGGGCTGAACCTGCTCGACTTGCTGGCGTACATGCCGCGCGCCGGTCAGGTTGCTCGTGAGCGACTGACCCTGGTGATCGCTGAAGTGGGTGCCCATTACGCGGCCTGCCTGCGCGCCGGTGAGCGGCTGCACGCGCCACCTGCACTCTTGCGCAACATGGAAAGGGCCCGACTGGCGCTCAGTCTCGATGAACCCTGCGAACGCCTCGACGCCCGCCCGCATTTGTTGCATGCACTGGCTGGCCTGCGCCTGGCACTGCTGCCGGGTGTCGAGGTCATGCTCGAGCCTGCGGAACAACTGCAACTGCCGTCTGGCCTGGATGGAGCGCCCCTGTGATCGGTGAACTGGATATCAGTGGGGTATTCCTGCCCACGCTGCTGGTAATGATGATTGGAACCTACCTGCTGTTTCTGGGTGTCCACGCCGTACTGGTGCGTGTGCACTTCTATCGCCTGGTCTGGCACCGGGCATTGTTCAACGTTGCCCTCTACGCCGTGCTGCTCGGTGCGGTGGACCATTTCTGTCGAAGCCTGATGCTGCCATGAAAAAACCTTTGCTGACCCTGGGCCGTGTGGTCCTTACCCTGTTGGTAGTGACATTTGCCGCCGTACTCGTCTGGCAGATGGTTGTGTACTACCTGTTCGCACCCTGGACGCGCGATGGCCACATTCGCGCCGATGTGATCCAGATCGCCCCGGACGTGTCCGGGTTGATCCAGAAGGTCGAGGTGCGTGACAACCAGACCGTCAAGCGCGGCGATGTGCTGTTCACCATCGACCAGGACCGTTTCAGCCTGGCGCTGCGTCAGGCCAAGGCCACGCTTGGCGAGCGCCAGGAAACCTTGGCCCAGGCCTCGCGGGAGGTGAACCGTAATCGCAAGTTGGGCAATCTGGTGGCGGCCGAACAGCTCGAAGAAAGCCAGTCGCGCCAAGCGCGCGCCCGCTCGGCGGTCAGTGAGGCGCAGGTGGCTGTCGACAGTGCCCAGTTGAACCTTGATCGCTCGGTGGTGCGCAGCCCCGTGGACGGTTACCTCAACGATCGCGCGCCGCGCAACCATGAGTTCGTAACCGCCGGGCGACCGGTGCTGTCGGTGGTCGACAGTGCCTCTTATCACGTCGATGGCTACTTCGAGGAAACCAAGCTGGGGGGCATCCACATCGGGGACGTGGTGGATATTCGTGTGATGGGCGACAACACCCGCCTGCGCGGGCATGTGGAAAGCTTTGCAGCCGGCATCGAGGACCGCGACCGCAGCAGCGGCACCAACCTGCTGCCCAACGTCAACCCTGCCTTCAGCTGGGTGCGGCTGGCCCAGCGGATTCCGGTGCGGATCGCTTTTGACGAAGTCCCGCAGGATTTCCGCATGATTGCCGGGCGAACCGCCACTGTCTCGATCGTCGAGGGCCAGCACCCATGAAACGGCTGATGCTCGCAGGGCTATGCCTGTCGCTTGGCGCTTGCATGACGGTCGGGCCAGACTACGAGCTGCCCAAAGAGGCGGCAATACAGCGCACTGACCTCAACGGCCCCCTGCGCCAGGATGCCGACAGCGTAGTGTCGGCACCGGTGCCGGAGGATTGGTGGCAGCTGTATCACGACCCGCGGTTGAACGCGCTGGTGCGCCAGGCCTTGAGTGCCAATACCGAACTGCGGGCTGCGGCAGCGAACATCGCCAAGGCCCGCGCGCAGGTCGACATCGCTGAGTCTCAAGGGGGCTTCGACGGTGGAGTGAAGCTAGGCGCCCAGCGCCTGCAGGAGTCTGGCGAGGCTTTCTTGCAGCCCGAAAAGGTGCCTGTGGCCAACATCGGCGAGGCGATCATCAGCGCGTCATACCAGTTCGACCTGTGGGGCACCTTCAAGCGCGGCACAGAGGCCGCCAAAGCCAGTGCCGATGCAGTCCAAGCCGCAGCGGACACGGCGCGGATCACGCTGGTGGCAGATGTGGTCAAGGCCTATACCCAGGTATGCTCGGCCAACGAGGAATACCACATTGCCCGTGAGTCGCTCGATTTACAGGCGCAAAGCGTCAAGCTCAGCCAGCGCCTGCGCGATGCGGGGCGTGGCGATGAAACCCAGGTGACGCGGTCGCAAACCCAGTTCAAGTCGTTGGGCGCCGAGCTGCCGCGATTCAAGGCCGAACGTGAGACAGGCCTGTATACCCTGGCCGCATTGCTGGCGGTCCCCGTGCAGAAGTTGCCAGCAGGCGTTGCCGATTGTGCCGAACTTCCGCAGCTGACTCAGCTAGTGCCAGTGGGCGATGGCGCCGCGTTGCTCAAACGTCGCCCCGATGTGCGTCAGGCAGAGCGACAACTGGCTGCTGCTACCGCCAATATCGGTGTGGCGACCGGCGCGCTTTATCCACAGATCAGCATCGGCGCGCAGGTCGGGACCATCGGCATCCTGGACAATTTGGGCGAGCCTTCGACCAACCGTTGGGGCTTCGGCCCGCAGGTCAGCTGGAGTATCCCCACCAATGGCACGCGGGCCCGCATTCGCATGGCCGAAGCGTCCACCCAGGCAGCCTTGGCGAATTTCGATGGCGTAGTGCTCAATGCCATACGCGAAACCCAGACGCGGCTGGCCCAATACAGCGCATTGCTGGACCGGCGCGATGCACTGGCCGAGGCCGAGAAGTCAGCTCGGGAGGCGGCCGACCAGACGCACCGGTATTATCAGGCTGGGCGGGAGTCGTTCCTGGCGGACTTGCAGGCGACGCGGACCTATACCGACATGCGTGCGCAGTTGGCGGCTGCGAACAGCCAGGTTGCAATGGGGCAGGTTGGCGTGTTCCTGGCGCTTGGAGGCGGTTGGAAGCGACCCGTCGAGCACTGATGGGAAAATAGGGTCTGTGTAAAAAGTCTTGAGAACAGGGTCAGGTGAGGCGAGCGCAGCCCAGGTGGCGGGCTTATGGCTTGTAAATGAGCCTTCCAAGGCCACTGCAAGGCAGGGGCTGCAGCACAGCCCCGCGCACTCACAAGGTCAAGCCGGCTGGGGCGCCCTCAGAATATTCTGCAGCAACTGAACACTTTCGACCGCATCGTGACCCAGGCTGGTCAGGTAGCCACCGTCGGGTTGATCGGTCAGGCCTTTTTCGTGCAGCCGCTGCGCGGCGGCGATGAGGGTCGGGGATGCGGTGTTGTGAATCTTGATGCCTTCCTGGCTGCTGTCGAGGTTGAACAGTGCGAGGACTTCCAGTTCAGCGATCAGTTCGGGTGAAAAGGACATGGCGACTCCTGACTTCCAGACGAGGATAGCGGCACCGCGGGGGGTGCCTGAATCTGGAGTGTAGCCGTGTTATTCGTCCTCGCCTTGATCCATCTCAGGAGGCAGTTCAGGCAGCGCGCGCAGGGCGTTTTCATACCACTGGCTATCGAAGGCTCGATCCTGCGCCAGCATGTTGTCGATCTCGAAGGCCAATACGTGGGCCATCAGGTTGAGGATATCCTCGCGCTCATACCCGACCAGTGTCAGCTTGTTGAACGTAGCCTTCGCCGCAGCCGGCTCGCCGCTTTCGATCTGGTTTTCGATGGCCTGCGTCAGCGTGGCTTCGGCAAACGCTTCATCGTCATTGTCGATATCGGTTGGCTCGCTCATGGGATTACTCCTGTGGTGGGCGCTACAGTTTGCCACGTCCGTGGTGGCAATGCCTGGTCATCGACCGGGTGCATGACGCTGGTCAGCCGACGGCGAACGGGCTATAACAGCCCTGCCATCCCCATACGGCCCGGAGGCTGTCGAACCATGCTCAAGCTCCACGGATTCCCTGTCAGCAACTACTACAACATGGTCAAGTTGGCCTTGTTGGAAAAGGGCGTGCCTTTCGAAGAAGTCCTGTTCTTCAGCGGTCAGACGCCTCAGGTGCTGGAAGTCAGCCCACGTGGCAAGGTGCCGGTACTGCAGACCGAGCACGGCTTTCTCAGCGAAACCACGGTGATCCTCGACTACATCGAGCAGACCCAAGGCGGCAAGGCGCTGCTTCCCGCTGACCCGTACGCGCAGGCGAAAGTGCGTGAACTGGTCAAGGAGATCGAGCTGTACATCGAGCTTCCTGCTCGCACCTGCTATGCCGAAGCATTCTTCGGTATGCCCGTGGAACCATTGGTCAAGGAAAAGGCACGCACCGAGCTTCTGGCAGGTTTCGCCACGCTCAAGCGCAACGGGCGTTTCGCGCCTTACGTGGCAGGCGAGCAATTGACCCTGGCCGACCTGATGTTCTGCTTCTCGGTCGACCTGGCATGCGCCGTAGGCAAGAAAGTGCTCAACATCGACTTCCTTGAAGATTTCCCTCAGGCCAAGGCACTGCTCGAGCAGATGGGGCAGAACCCCCACATGGCAAAAATCGTGGCAGACAAGGAAGCGGCAATGCCGTCATTCCTTGAAATGATGCGCAACAAGCGCTGAAACAGCGGGCGAGTCCGGCCAGATGGGGGCTTGTTTCAAAGCCCCCTTCAACCTCAGTATTTTGCCCATGCGACGAGGGAGGGTTAGCTCTCAACCCGTCACTCAGCGCCGTTAGCGCGCGGCCAGCAACGCCTTGCCGCGAGCCACCGCTGCGCGTACCTGTGCCGGTGCCGTACCACCGATGTGATCACGGGCATTTACCGAGCCTTCCAGCGTAAGAACGGCGAATACGTCCTGTTCGATCTGGTCACTGAACTGACGCAGCTCTTCCAGGCTCATCTCTGCCAGGTCCTTGCCGCTATCGACCCCGTACTTCACCGCGTGGCCCACGATTTCGTGGCAGTCACGGAACGGCAGGCCACGGCGCACCAGGTAGTCGGCCAGGTCCGTTGCGGTCGAGAACCCGCGCAAGGCGGCCTCGCGCATGATGGCATGCTTGGGTTTGATGGCCGGGATCATGTCGGCGAAGGCACGCAGCGAATCGCGCAGCGTGTCTGCGGCATCGAACAGCGGTTCCTTGTCTTCCTGGTTGTCCTTGTTGTAGGCCAGCGGCTGGCCTTTCATCAGGGTCAGCAGTCCGGTCAGCGCACCGAAGACGCGCCCGCTCTTGCCACGCACCAGCTCTGGCACGTCCGGGTTCTTTTTCTGCGGCATGATCGAGCTGCCGGTGCAGAATCGATCGGGCAGGTCGATGAACTGGAACTGTGCACTGGTCCACAGCACCAGTTCTTCGGAGAAGCGCGAGAGGTGCATCATCGCCACACTGGCGGCGGCGCAGAATTCAATGGCGAAGTCACGGTCCGACACGCCGTCCAGGGAGTTGCCTGCCACGGCTTCGAAGCCCAGCAGCTTGCAGGTCAGCTCACGGTCGATCGGGTAGGTGGTGCCGGCCAGCGCAGCGCTGCCCAATGGCATGCGGTTGGTGCGCTTGCGGCAGTCGACCAGGCGTTCATGATCGCGGCTGAGCATTTCGAACCAGGCCAGCAGGTGGTGGCCGAAGGTGACGGGCTGGGCCGTCTGCAGGTGTGTGAAGCCAGGCATGATGGTTTCGGCTTCGCGTTCGGCCTGTTCCAGCAGCCCTTTTTGCAGGCGGGTGATTTCGGCCAGAATCAGGTCGATTTCGTCGCGCAGCCACAGGCGAATGTCGGTTGCGACCTGGTCGTTGCGGCTACGGCCGGTGTGCAATTTCTTGCCGGTGATACCAATGCGGTCGGTCAGACGCGCTTCGATGTTCATGTGCACGTCTTCCAGGTCGACGCGCCAGTCGAAAGCACCAGCCTCGATTTCGCCCTGGATGGTCTTGAGCCCGTCGATGATGGTGTCACGCTCGGCATCGCTGAGCACACCGACTTGCGCCAGCATGGTGGCATGAGCGATGGAGCCCATGATGTCGTGGCGGTACAGGCGCTTGTCGAAATCGACCGAGGCCGTGAAACGGGCGACGAAGGCGTCTACGGGTTCACTGAAGCGGCCGCCCCAGGACTGATTGGTCTTGTCAGTGCTCATGGTTTCACTCATTGCAGGCGTGAACGAAAAATTGCCGCGATGATAACAGGGTTGGGCCCAGTGCCGCAGGGCGCCTGCAGAGTGTGAGGGTGGAAAAGGCGTAGCGCGATGTAGGCCACGGAGATTTCACCGATTGAACGGCAGTGTTCCATGGACCGTCTACAGTTTGACAGAGGCGGGCAGCTAATCTGCCAGCCACAGTGAATCTTTGGCTATCGCACCGGTCTAGAGCGTGACACGCAGCGTCGCTTCACACAGCTGTCTACGCTTTTAACCGTGCGAGACTCACTCAGGAATCCAGCGCAATTATGAATGTCCTGATCGTTGATGACGAACCCCAAGGCCGCGAGCGCCTAAGCCGAATGTTCGGTGAACTCGAGGGTTATACCGTGCTGGAGCCAAGTGCCACCAATGGTGAAGAGGCCCTTGCGCTGATCGAAAGCTTGAAACCCGACATTGTCCTGTTGGATATCGGCATGCCTGGCCTCGATGGTCTGCAGGTCGCCGCCCGACTGTGCGAGCGTGAGGCGCCACCTGCGCTCGTGTTCTGTACCGGTGATGACGAGTACGGGGAAGACGCCTTCAAGGAAACTCCCCTCAGCTACGTGACCAAGCCTGTGCACGGGCAGGCGCTTCGTGAGGCACTGCGCAAGGCCGACCGGCCAAACCGCAGTCAGCTGGCTGCGCTCACTCGTCCAGGCCACGAGGGCGGTGGTCCCCGCAGCCACATCAGTGCCAGAACCCGCAAGGGCATCGAGTTGATCCCTATCGCTCAGATCATCTACTTCATCGCCGATCACAAGTACGTGACCCTGCGCCATGAAACGGGCGAAGTGCTGCTCGACGAGCCGCTCAAGGCACTCGAGGATGAATTTGGCGACCGTTTTGTGCGTATCCACCGCAATGCGCTGGTTGCGCGGGAGCGGATCGAACGCCTGCAACGTACACCTCTGGGGCATTTCCAACTGTACCTTCGAGGGCTCGACGGCGATGCCCTGACCGTGAGCCGGCGTCATGTAGCTGGCGTGCGCAAGATGATGCAGACCCTTTGAGCGCTTGACGCCGTGGACGTGCCAGCGCTCATGGCAGTCGCACAGGGGCGCACCGCCGGGCCTGTCATCGGCAGCTTCGGCCCAGGCTGTTGATCCGTATCTGCTAGTGCCGCCAGTGATGCTGCTATCATCGGCGGCATTTCTCTGGTTCGGGGCGTTACATGTCCACTCGCGAAATCCGTATTGCCACTCGTAAAAGTGCCCTGGCCCTGTGGCAGGCCGAATACGTCAAGGCGCGCCTGGAACAGGCCCACCCTGGGCTGAAAGTTTCCCTGGTGCCCATGGTTAGCCGGGGCGACAAGCTGCTCGATGCACCTTTGGCCAAGATCGGCGGCAAAGGGCTGTTCGTCAAGGAACTGGAAACCGCTCTGCTCGAGCACGAAGCCGACATCGCCGTGCACTCGATGAAAGACGTCCCCATGGACTTTCCCGAGGGCCTTGGCCTGTATTGCATCTGCGAGCGTGAAGACCCGCGCGATGCGTTCGTTTCCAACCGGTTCGACAGCCTTCAGTCGTTGCCTGCCGGCAGCATCGTCGGAACTTCCAGCCTGCGTCGACAGACCCAACTGCTGGCCCGCCGTCCCGACCTGCAGATTCGCTTTCTGCGCGGCAACGTCAATACACGCCTGGCCAAGCTCGACGCGGGTGACTACGACGCCATCATCCTGGCGGCAGCCGGGCTCATCCGGTTGGGCTTCGAAGCGCGAATCACCGATAGCATCAGCGTCGATGACAGCCTTCCTGCCGGGGGGCAAGGCGCCGTTGGCATCGAATGCCGCAGCGCCGACGCAGAGATCCACGCGCTCCTCGCGCCTTTGCATCATCTCGATACGGCCGATCGTGTGGTAGCCGAACGCGCCTTGAACAAACGCCTGAACGGCGGTTGTCAGGTGCCGATCGCCTGTTATGCAGTGCTTGAACAAGACCAGCTGTGGCTTCGGGGCCTGGTAGGGCATCCAGATGGCGGTACGCTGTTGGTCGCCCAGGCTCGGGCGCCTCGCCTGCAAGCTGAAGCACTCGGTGTGCAGGTGGCCGAAGATCTGCTCAATCAGGGTGCTGAGGCCATTCTCAAGGAAGTCTACGGCGAGGCAGGGCATTCGTGAGCCCTTGGCGCCTGCTGTTGACCCGACCCGCTGAGGAGTGTGCAGCGCTTGCCCACATACTGGGCCAAGCTGGCATAGCCAGCAGCTGCATGCCTTTGCTTGCGATCGAACCTGTCATGCTGCAGCCGCCGCAATTGGCGTTGCTCAAGGGACTGTCTACTTACCAAGGGTTCATCGTGGTCAGTAAACCGGCTGCCAGGTTATTGCTCGCGGCAGCGGCGCAGCGGCAACTGCCCGTACCGATGCAGGGTTGGTTCACGGTAGGCGCGGCTACGGCTGCGGTGCTGCAGGATGCACAGCTTGATGTCAGCTTCCCCGCATGCGGGGACGACAGTGAAGCCTTGCTCGAATTGCCTGCGCTCCAACAGGTTCTGGCGAACGCAGGGCCGCGCATCTTGATCGTGCGGGGTGTCGGAGGTCGCGAATTGCTGGCAGAGCGTCTTGCTCAGCGAGGTGCTACCGTCGATTATCTGGAACTGTATCGCCGCGACCTGCCGTCATACCCTGCGGGCTACCTGTTGCATCGCATCGAAGCGGAACGCCTTAATGGCGTGGTGGTCAGCAGTGGACAGGGTTTCGAACACTTGCAGCAACAGGCTGGTAGCCAATGGCCGCAGCTGGCACGCTTGCCGGTGTTCGTACCAAGCCCGCGGGTCGCTGAGCAGGCCCGGGCCGCAGGTGCCCAACACGTTGTGGATTGCCGTGGCGCCAGCGCTGCGGCCTTGCTGGCAGCCGTGCAGCGCAGCGCTGCACCTGCCGACCCAGGCGCCAAGCTCTAGGCGGCGCGCCCCCATGCAAAGGATGGATACGTGAGCGAGACTGTCTTGTCCAACAAGGATCAAACGTCGGCCCAGGCGCCGACGGAGCCTGTCACCCCAGTGCCCGCCAAGCGCTCCGGCAATGGCTTAGCCGCGCTGGCCCTGTTGTTGGGCGCTGCCGGCATCGCTGTAGGCGGCTGGGGCGCCTGGCAAGTGCACCAACTGCAAGGCAGCGAGTTCGACCAGGGCCAGCACCTGGAGGCGCTGAACCAGCGAGCCGAGGCGCTTCAGCAGCGTGAACAGAAAATCAGCGCACAGTTGGCCGGTCTGCCGGCAGCCAGTGAGCTTGAAGACCGTCGTCGTCTGGTCGCGCAGCTCCAAGGCGATCAGCAACGTCTGAGTCAGCGGCTTGAGACCGTACTGGGTGAAAGCCGCAAGGAATGGCGCCTGGCCGAAGCCGAGCACTTGTTGCGCCTGGCGACCTTGAGGCTGTCGGCTTTGCAGGACATCACCAGTGCCAAGGCGCTGGTCGAAGGGGCCGACGAGATTTTGCGCGAGCAAAGCGACCCTGGCGCCTTCGCCGCGCGCGAGCAACTGGCCCGCAGCCTCGCCACGCTCAACAATACCCAGCAGCCTGACCGCACCGGTCTGTTCCTGAAGTTGGCGGCCCAGCGTGAGCTCGTCCAGCAACTGAGCGCCCAGTCCCCCGAATTCGACAATGACGCCAATGCCATGGGTGCGCTGACCAGTGACGGCGACGGCGCCAGTCGCCTGTCCAAATGGTGGTCGGAAATATCCAAGTATTTCCAGATTGAATTCAATGCAGACGAGAATGTGAAGCCACTGCTCGCGGGGCAGCAGCTCAATCAGCTGCGCCTGGCGTTGAGTCTTACGCTGGAACAGGCGCAATGGGCAGCGCTCAACGGCGATGCAAAGGTCTATGCCCAGGCATTGGATGATGCACGCAGCGTGCTGCTGGCCAACTTCAACGCCGACAATCCGCAGAGCAAAGCCATGCTCGACAGCCTGAACGCACTGGCCGAGCAACCCGTTTCGGTGGTTACCCCTGACCTCAGTGAAAGCCTTGCCTCCGTTCAGGCCTATATCCAGCGCCGGCATCTGCCTGGCGAGGACAAGGGAGACAAGCCATGAAGCGTGTCTACCTGTTGGCGGTACTGGCCATTGTGGTGGCGGCGGCCCTCGGCGTGGCCGTGGCCAAGCACAGCGGCTACGTGATGATTTCCTATGGCAGCTTCCGTTATCAGTCGGGGCTTTGGGCCGCGCTGTTGGGCTTGCTGGCCGTCATCCTGGCGCTGTTGGTGCTGCGTTTTCTGGTCGGCCTGCTCCTGGCGTCCGGCGGGGCGGTCAACCCTTGGTCCCGGCGCAACCGCAGCCGGCGCAACCGCGTTGCCATCGAACAGGGCCAACTGGATCTGGCAGAAGGGCGCTGGGCCAGCGCCCAGCGTCATCTGCACAGGGCTGCAGAAGCCGAACGCCAACCGCTGATGTATTACCTTGGCGCCGCCAAGGCCGCCAACGAGCAGGGCCGTGTCGAGGAAAGCGACGGTCTGCTGGAGCGTGCGCTGGAGCGGCAACCTCAGGCAGAGCTTGCCGTGGCCTTGACCCATGCCCAACTGCAAATGGACCGTGGCGACAACGACGGGGCGCTGGAGACGTTGCTGGCCATGCAGGAGCGCCATCCACAGAACACTCAGGTACTGCGTTTGTTGCAACGCTTGCAGCTTGAGCGCGGCGACTGGTCTGCGCTCATTCGCCTGATGCCGGACCTGCGCAAGAACAAGGTATTGCCCGCCACCGAGCTCGCCACGCTCGAACGTCGTGCCTGGGGGCAAAACCTGAGCCTGGCACAGACCCGGGGTGAAGATGCGCAAACGGCCCGCCAAGCCCTGGAGCGTGCCTGGCAGCAATTGACCTCCGCCCAGCGTCAGGAGCCGCAACTGGTCCTGGCCTATGCCGAGCAACTGCGCCAGCTCGGCGCTCAGGGCGAGGCCGAGCAGGTATTGCGCACGGCGCTCAAGCGCAACTACGAAAGCCACCTTGCTCGGCTGTACGGTCTGGTGCGCGGTGAAGACCCTGCCCAGCAGCTGCAGACCGCCGAAGCTTGGCTCAAGGACCATCCTCAGGATGCCAGCCTGCTGCTGACGCTGGGTCGGCTCAGCTTGCAGAATCGGCTGTGGGGCAAGGCCCGTGACTATCTGGAAAGCAGCTTGCGCATGGAGCGCAACCCCGAGGCCTGCGCTGAGCTGGCACGTCTGCTCGCAGGCCTTGGCGAAACGGAGCGCAGCAACCAACTCTTCCAGGAAGGGCTTGGTTTGCTCGATGAGCGACTGCTGGCGCTGCCGTTGCCGGAGACGGTTCGCGCTTGACCTGACCTTGGCCCGCGCAAAGCCGCGGGCTTCAAGGGGAGGTAATCTTTCGGCTCGGGCCAGAGAAATCCTGACGTATTTTCTTAAGGCGCGTCTTACACAGCAGTTGGATATTTCTTAGGTAACGCTGGGAATTGTCTCGACTGTTGTGCCTTGAAACAAAGGATGTGATTCCTCTACCGTTTCAAGCCACGACTACCGATACCGGGACCCTCACTGCCCATGCTGCCGGCCCGCCTGCGTACTTTCTTCTTCCCAACCTGCCTGGTGGCATTCACTGCCCTGGTCACTGCATTCAAGCTGCAAGATGCGCTCGGGCTTTTGCCGTGCCTACTGTGTGTGACACAACGGGCGCTGCTGGCAGGGTATGTACTGGTGTGTCTAAGCGCAGTGCTGCATGGGCCGGCACTCGAAGGCCAACGCCGCTATGCCCAGCTAGCGCTTGGCTTTGCACTGGGTGGCGCTGCAGTAGCCGCAAGGCATGTCTGGCTGCAGGGGGTTGCGGCCGATGACCTGGTCTGCCCCGTCGCCATCGACCACAACGCTGGGCAGTACTGGAACGAGCTTGCCCGGCAACTATTTTCCGGTGCCCCTGATTGCAATGCGCTGACCTGGAGCTTCATGGACTTGACGTTACCCGAATGGAGCCTGATGGCCTTTGTGCTCCTGGCTGCGTTTGCGCTCGGCCATCTACTTGCAGGTCGCCTGCATGCCCTGCTCACCCATGACCTCAAACAACGCTGAGCCGCAGCACGACCAATGGCGGTAAGACGGCGTATTAAACACTTGTACGAAGTTATTACCCTGCGTACCTTGAAGGGCAGCTTGCGTGGGAATAATCTCCGAGCACGCCTACCGAAAATCCAAGGTTTGATGCTGTTCTGCTAATTCAATCTCGTGCCTTAGCAGCGCTACGCGAGGAGCAGCGGCATCTACCCACAGGGGAAGAGATCGCCATGCTCGATAGTTGTCAGAATGCACAGGAACGCTGGGGCGGGGTCAACGCGCTGATCGACCGTTGGCTGAGCGAGCGCGAGCAACTGGTTCATGCCTATCGTTCGTTGCGTGATGCCAAACCGGCCTTTGCAGACAAAGACACCAACGGCGACTTCTGTGCGCTGCTGGTGGACTATGTCTCGGCGTGGCATTTCGAAATCTGTGAACAACTGGTCAGCGAGGCCAAGGCATTTGGAGACACCCGAGCCCTTGATCTTGCAGGCGAGATCAGCCCACGCATTGATGACATTACCCAGATTGCACTGGCGTTCAACGATCACTGCGTCAAGGCTGAATGCAGGGACACCGAACGCTTCGCCGAGAAGCTTGGCAAGCTTGGCAGCTTGTTGCATGAGCGCTTCGAGCTTGAAGATTGCCTGATCGAAGTGCTGCACAACGCGCACAAGGAAGAAGGCCTGGCGCCCGTCTGAGGGTCATTCAGTCCTTGGTTTGCAGCAATTGGATTTCAAAAACCAGCGGCGTGTAGGGTGCAATCAGATCACCCGCGCCGTCGGCGCCGTAGGCCAGTGCAGACGGAATCACCAGTCGCCATTTTGCACCCGCATGCATTTGCGGCAGCGCCATCTGCCAGCCCTCGATAACCGAGTCGAGGCTGAACCACTGCGGCTCACGGCTTTGGTCGAACACTTCTCCACTGGGCAACCGTCCCACGTAATTGACCAGCACCTTGGCGCCCGCCTTGGGCTGCGGTCCATTGCCTGCTTGTAGCTCGCTGTACAGCACACCTTGCATCAACTCATGAACGCCAGCACGTGCCCGCTCATTGGCCATGAAACGTATCTCTGCGGCTTCAGGCGCCTGGGGCGCAGCGTCTTGCTGCGGTTGGTGCTGTTCGAGCAGCGCCTGCATGCGGGCCTGGCTCAACTTCAAGGGCTGTTCCTGGTAAGACTGGCGCAAGCCTTCGACGAGCGCATCGAGCTGTAGCCCTGGCATTTCCTGTCGCAGCCGTTCACCCAGACTGGCACCCAGGCTGTAGGCAAGGTCCTGATCATCGGTGTCGGCCACGGCCAACATCGGCAGTAGGCAAAAACCTAGAACAATGGATCGAAGCATGACCAATTCCTACGGCGGTGGGGGGCGAAGTATGCCAGTGTTCACGACGGTACGGGCTCGCGGCGTGCCGGACCACACGGTGCATTGAGCAGCAGCAGGTCAGCGCTGGCGAAGCGTTGTTGATTGCCGTGCTTGCGGTGCGAGATGTGCTCAGACGTTGATATGCAACAGTGTATGGATATTGCGGTCAAGATGCCCTAGCGGCCTGCGCAGCGGAAGCATAGTATGAGTCGCACTCTCATCAGTCAGGAGGTAAGTCATGTCGGCCAAGAAAAAGCCAGTCAGCACGCCGTTACACCTGCTTCAGCAACTTTCGGGTAGCTTGCTTGAACATTTGGAAGAGGCCTGCTCGCAAGCGCTGGCTGATGCAGAGAAGCTGTTGGCCAAGTTGGAAAAGCAGCGCGGCAAGGCCCAGGAAAAACTGCATAACGGTCGCTTGAAGTTGCAAGACGCAGCAACGGCGGGCAAAGGCAAGTCGCAGAACAAGGCCAAGAAGGCCGTTGCCGAGCTCGAAGAGCTGCTCGACTCGCTCAAGGACCGCCAGACCCAGACCCGCGGCTACATCCAGCAGCTAAAGCGCGATGCTCAGGACAGTCTGAAACTGGCCCAGGGCGTCGGCAAGGTGCGTGAAGCCGCTACCAAGGCCCTCGACCAACGTGCAGCCCAGGCTGCCGCCCCATCTACTGCCAACTCTGCTGCCAAGACCACAGCCGTCAAATCGCCTACCCCAGCCACTGGCAAGGCCAAAACGGCTGCGCGAACCGCCGCTACCAAGCCTGCAGCCAAGGCCGCCGACGCAAAATCCGTGGCAGCCAAACCTGTTGCCAGATCGGCCTCTAAGCCTACCGCAGCCAAGGCTGCCACAAAGCCGGCCGCAGCCAAGTCCCCTGCGAAAGCGACAGCGGCCAAGGCTTCAGCGGCTGAATCTTCTGCATCCAGTACCCAGGCTGCCAAGGCGACGTCAGCCAAGCCTGCAGCCAAGGCAGCGAGTGCTAAAGCAGCAAGCAAGCCCGCACCTGCCAAACCCTCTACCCGTGGCACCGCCACCAGAGCGGCGACTCGCACTGCCAGCAGCCGATCCACAAGTGCCAAGCCGGCGACAGCTGCCGAGGAGAAAGCCCCATCGTCCGGCAACTCGGTGAGCCCTGTCACACCTGTATCCGACGTGGGTGCTGCTCAGTCGTCGTCCACCGACGCCTGATGCGCCAGCGCCGCCGCGCGCAACTGCTCAAGTGCGCGGTGATCTCGCAGCTGGCTCGGTGCAAGCCAAGCCAGCCAGTCGCCAGTATGTCCCGGTCTGCCGGCGGGCCACTGTGCTGCACAGGCTTGCAAGCGTTCCAACAGCGCTTTTTCAGCTGAAAGCTCCAGTCTTTTGAGTTGCTCTCGCAGCTCAGCCAACGGTGGGTCGCCTTTCGCTGATTCTCGCCATTGTTCGCGCAGGCTTCGCAAGGGTGAGACCACATCCCGTTGCCAGGGCCCTGCACAGCCCTGCAAGGCCTCGGCGCGCTGTTGCTGCACCTCGATTGACCTGGCCTGCAGCCAGGTGGCGCACAATAGCAGGCACACGTCGCCCCCTTGCCGTTGCAGGTCGAGGCAAGCCGCTTCCACACCGGGCCTGGCGTACAGGCTCAAGGCGTGATCCCACAAGTCGCATTGCATGGTTCCACTCGCGCTATGGGCCGAGGAAGCTGGTAGACTCCGCGACCATCATGATCAGACTATCCAACCTCACTTTACAGCGTGGTCCGCAGCGCTTGCTAGATGGCGCCGAGATGACCCTGCACACCGGTCACAAGGCCGGCCTCATCGGTGCCAACGGTGCCGGCAAATCCAGCTTGTTCGCTTTGCTGCGCGGTGAGTTGTCGCCCGATGGCGGTGATTGCCACCTGCCGGCAGACTGGCGGATCGCGCACATGCGCCAGGAGGTCGATACCCTCGACCGGGTGGCCGTGGACTATGTGCTCGACGGCGATGTGCGATTGCGCAGGGTGCAGGCTGCGTTGGCAGAGGCCGAGCAGGCCCATGACGGTACGGCACTGGCCCGGCTGCACAGTGAGTTGGACAGTGCGGACGGTTATACCGCCGATGCGCGAGCGCGCAAGCTGCTGGCGGGGCTAGGCTTTACCAACGAGCAGATGGACCGCCGCGTCGGCGACTTCTCCGGTGGATGGCGGATGCGCCTGAACCTGGCCCAGGCATTGATGTGCCCCTCCGATCTGTTATTGCTCGACGAACCGACCAACCACTTGGACCTGGACGCCATCCTCTGGCTGGAAGACTGGCTCAAGGGCTACCCGGGCACGCTGTTGCTGATCTCCCACGACAGGGATTTTCTCGATGCCGTGGTCGATCACGTGCTGCATGTCGAGCAGCGCAAGCTGAACCTGTACAAGGGCGGCTACAGTGCATTCGAACGCACCCGTGCCGAACGCCTGGCCCAACAGCAGCAAGCATACGAGAAGCAGCAGGCGCAGCGTGCGCACATGGAAAAATACATTGCGCGCTTCAAGGCCCAGGCCACCAAGGCGCGTCAGGCACAGAGCCGCATAAAGGCCCTGGAGCGCATGGAGGAGCTGTCGGCCGCTCACGTGGATTCGCCGTTCGATTTCGTGTTCCGCGAGTCGCAGAAAATCTCCAGCCCCCTGTTGAGCCTGTCCGAAGGGCGGTTGGGTTACGGCGACAAGGCCATTCTCGAGAAGGTCAAGCTGCAGCTGGTGCCGGGTGCACGCATCGGCCTGCTAGGCCCCAACGGCGCCGGCAAGTCCACCTTGATCAAGAACCTTGCCGGTGAGCTTGAGCCATTGTCCGGGCGCCTGGTGCGGGGTGAAAACCTCGCCGTCGGCTATTTTGCCCAGCATCAGCTCGACTCGTTGGACGACAAGGCCAGCCCCTTGCTGCACCTGCAGCGCATTGCCCCAACCGAGCGCGAGCAGACGCTGCGCGACTTTCTCGGTGGTTTCGATTTTCATGGCGATCGCGTAGACGAGCCGGTCGTGAACTTCTCGGGTGGCGAAAAGGCACGGCTTGCGCTGTCGCTTATCGCCTGGGAGCGGCCAAACCTGCTGCTGCTCGACGAACCCACCAACCACCTGGACCTGGAAATGCGCCTGGCCCTGACCATGGCATTGCAGGAGTTTGCAGGTGCAGTGGTGGTGGTGTCCCACGACCGGCATCTGCTCAAAAGCACAACCGATGACTTCTTGCTGGTCGCCGACGGTAAGGTCGAGCCCTTCGACGGGGACCTCGATGACTATAGCCGCTGGCTCGTGGAATATCGCCAGCGCAACGCGCCGGTCAGTAGCGCGGTAACCAACCCCGACAAGACCGACAAGAAGGCCATGCGCCAGGCTGCGGCAGCATTGCGCCAACAACTGGCGCCGCACAAGAAGACCGCTGACAAGCTTGAAGCTGAACTCAACCAGGTGCATGCGCAGTTGGCCGAGATCGAGACTACGTTGGGTGATGGTGGTCTTTACGAAGCCGCCCGCAAGGACGAGCTGCGTGAATTGCTGGCCCGGCAAACCGCGCTCAAGCAGCGTGAAGGCGACCTCGAAGACGCTTGGATGCAGGCACTGGAAACGCTCGAAACCATGCAGGCCGAACTCGAAGCGCTCAGCTGACGCGCTTTTTGCGAGCGCTGCTACCGACCCTTCGCAAGCAGCGCTGCAAAATCGCTCAAATTGCGCTGGTCATTTTTTCATCGGCACCTTAGCTTAATGTTTTGAAACATGTGCATGAGCGAGGTGTGGGATGTCGATGGAAGTGTGGTTGGGCTTTTTTGCCGCCTGCTGGGTTATCAGCCTGTCTCCGGGTGCGGGCGCTATCGCCTCGATGTCTAGCGGGCTGCAATATGGGTTCTGGCGCGGCTACTGGAATGCGCTGGGCTTGCAGATCGGCCTGGTGATGCAGATCGCCATCATTGCGGCAGGCGTCGGGGCCATCCTGGCTGCCTCGGCCACCGCATTCCATGTGATCAAATGGTTCGGCGTCGCCTACCTGGTGTACCTGGCCTATAAGCAATGGCGCGCCCTGCCCATGGACATGAGCGATGAATCCGGTATACGACCCATCGGCAAACCGCTGAGCCTGGTGTTCCGGGGTTTTCTTGTGAACGTCAGCAACCCCAAGGCCCTGGTGTTCATGCTGGCGGTGCTGCCGCAGTTCATCAATCCTCATGCGCCTTTGTTACCACAGTACATCGCCATCGCCGCGACCATGGTTGCCGTCGATCTGCTGGTGATGGCGGGTTATACGGGGCTTGCAGCACGCGTGCTGCGGGTGCTGCGCACACCCAAGCAGCAAAAGCGCCTCAACCGTACCTTTGCCGGGCTGTTCATCGGTGCGGCCACGTTCCTGGCCACCTTGCGCCGCGCGCCGCTGTAAATCCAGGGCAGAGGTGGCTGCGCCTTCTGGCTCAGAGCTTTCTGCTCAAGTCATTACGGTGATTTATCGAGTCTTCTGCTGTGGCGCGCTGTCTATTCCCCAGGCAGGATGATTGCGGTCGTCCTGCCTGGGGCGCTGATGCCCACCCTTGAGCGCAAGCTCTCAAACAGGACTGGCGCTTACACCAAAGCGCATGCCGGCACTGCGGAGGAATCATGGACAAACCGACTCACCACTTTTCCGAATTGTTCAAGCAGCTTGGACTGGACGACGACCCGGTCGAGATCGAGCGCTTCATCACCACCCATTCGCCACTCGATGATGATGTGAAATTGGTCGATGCACCGTTCTGGAGTGAGGGCCAGCGTGCCTTTCTCAAGGAAAGCTACGCCGCCGATGCCGACTGGGTTCCCATGGCCGACCAGTTGAACGAAGCGCTGCATCCGGCCAAGAAATAAGTTACCTGCAGCGTGAAGCGTGAGGGGCCGTGAGCCGTTCCGGTCAACGCGTCGATACTGCCATTCAAGGTATAGACAGTTCCGGAACCGGCTGACGGCCAGTCTTACCTGTGGCGCATGCAGGTGGCCGAGCCCTGAAATGCCTCACTCGCCGCGGATGTACTGCTCGAGCTGCAAGATCAACCCTGCCTGCTCCGCAATGGTCTCCTTGACCAAGTCGCCAATCGACAACAGCCCCAACAACTCACCGTTGCTCACCACCGGTAGATGGCGCAAATGTCGATTAGTCATCAGGTTCATGCAGTATTCAAGGTTGTGCTTCGGCTCCACGGTAACCACCGGTGCGCTCATGATGTCGCGCACCGGCGTGGCGGCCGACGAGCGTCCCTTGAGCACCAGCTTGCGCGCATAATCGCGCTCACTGACGATACCTACCACCTCGTTGCCTTCAACGACAGGCAACGCGCCGATGTTCATCTCGGCCAACAGTCTGAGGGCGTCGAGCACTGAGTCGTCCGGGCCGATGGTGTACACGGTCTGGTGTTCGGACTTGCTCTTGAGGATTTGTTCGACGTTTTTCATGGTGGCCTCTGCGGGTGGAGGAAAACACTGGCGACGGTCTTGCAAGCATCGACCACCCGGCGCCATCCGGCAATGCAGGAAACGGCATCGAGGTGATTGAAAAACGTCATGAGCATGCAGGAGCGTTTGCCTCAACCCCCTCGGGTGATCAGTCGTCGGTGACAATCCTCCGGGCTCAACTGCTGGCCTGTACGGGATCGAACGGTGATCGTCTCGAGGGGCTGGTCTGTCATGTTGTCCAGCATGATCGAGTGGCATTCACCTGAACCGTACAAAAAACGCTCTCCCCACTGGCGCATGCTGATGACGATGGGGAAGGCGGCCCGGCCCATTTCGGTCAGCACATACTCCTTGTAAGCACTCCCATCGGAAGCAGGCCGGACCTCGAACACGCCCAATTCGACCATTGCCTTGAGCTTTACGGTGAGGATGTTCTTGGCGACACCAAGGCGCTTCTGAAAATCACTGAACCGCCGTACGTCGTCGAACGCTTCGCGGATGATCATCAATACCCATCGGTCCCCAATCGCTTCTAGGGTGCGCGCCACTGGGCATTCACTGCGCGCTAACTGTTCCTGTTTGGCCATGTTTGTCCATGAGCAGATGATGAAAAGCGCTAACCATATGAGAAAACGTTCATGGTCAGTAGTTGCATTTAAAAACCTGATTTGTTAAAAATCGCTACAAGTGGTTTCCTTTTGAAACCTATTCCAAGGATGGAAGTGCATGCCGTACAGGCCAGATAGCCCGGTCAAGCGGGCGGCGACAGCCGAAGCGTCTGCCAACCGTGACGACACGGCGCGCTGCGACACACCGCGTAGTACCACACTCAGCCCTTCCCAAACCTTCCTCTTTGCCATTACCTGCGCTATGGCCGTGGCGAATGTGTACTTCGCCCAGCCGCTGCTCGAGTCCATGGCCAGCAGTTTGGCGGTGCCTGCCAGCACCATCGGGATCGTCGTCACGGCCACCCAGGCAGGTTATGCGGTCGGTTTGCTGTTCATTGTGCCGCTGGGCGACTTGGTCAACCGGAAGAAGCTCATTCTCTGCCAAATGCTCCTCAGCGCCTTGGCCCTCTGCGCCGTAGGGCTGGCGCAGGCCTGGGTCGTGCTGCTCGGTGCCATGGTCCTGGTGGGGTTGATGGCCGTACTGGTGCAGGTGGTGGTGGCCTACGCTGCGGCACTGGCAAGCCCCGAGCAACGTGGCCAGACCGTGGGGACTGTGACCAGCGGCGTGGTCCTGGGGATTCTGCTTGCACGTTTCGTGTCTGGCGCGATGGCCGATCTGGCCGGGTGGCGCAGCGTGTATTTCGTGTCGGCCGCGCTGATGGCGGGGATGGCCTTCGTGTTGTGGCGCACGCTGCCCGCCTCTCCCCGCGCTGCGGTCAGCGGCGGCTACTTTGCCCTGCTGCGTTCGGTGCTGCAGCTGTTTCTGCGCGAACGTACCCTGCGCGTGCGCGGAGTCTTTGCGTTGCTCATCTTCGCAGCCTTCAGCGTGCTCTGGACATCCATGGTCCTGCCGCTCAGTGAACCAGATCTTGCGCTTTCGCATACCCAAATCGGGCTCTTTGGCCTTGCCGGGGTAGCAGGGGCTCTCGCAGCGGCGAGGGCCGGGCGACTGGCAGACCGTGGCCTGGCCAATCGCACCACAGGCATTGCGCTGGTCTTGCTGACCCTTTCCTGGCTTCCGACGGCGTTCGTCCATAGCTCGCTGCTGGCAATGGTCCTGGGCGTGGTGATGCTCGACTTCGCCGTGCAGGCCGTGCACGTCACCAACCAAAGCCTGATCTTCGCTGCACGACCGGATGCGCAAAGCAGGCTCGTTGGCGCCTACATGTGCTTCTACTCGCTGGGCAGCGGGCTCGGCGCCATCGCGGCGACCTACACCTATGCCCAGGCGGGTTGGGTAGCCGTGTGCATGCTGGGCGCATCGATCAGTGCCGTCGCCTTGATCTACTGGCTGTGGTTGAACTTCAACGACCGATAAGTACTTGCGATTCAACAGCTGCGCTCATTGTTTCGACACAGCAACGTGATGCCGTGCGCGCGACACAGCAACTTCATCTTAGGCGAGGCACGTATGGCGCTGCACAAACTGACCGTTTCTTCCCACGGCGTCGACTTTGAACTGCCCTCCAACTCACCCCTTACGGACATCGAATGGGAGGCCGGTGGCAAGAATGTCATTCCGCTCGGCTGCCGCGTCGGGGCGTGCGGGGCGTGCCTGATCAAAGTCAAGGAAGGGCTGGACGCGTTGAATCCACGCAACGATGAGGAAACAGCATTCATAGAACTGTTGGGCTATAGCGGGGCGGACTACCGTCTGGCCTGCCAGTGCCTGATCAGAGGTGAATTGGCCATTGAAGTCATTGGCTAGGCAGTGCGTTGTTCACGTCGACTCATGATGAGTGGCGTCTTGTATCAGAACCCAAGAAGAGGCTCGAATATGCTGAACCGTGTAAAGAATGTGGGCTATGGCGATCGCACTCCGTTCCTCAATGCTGCTGCATCGGTCAACCTGCGTGGGGAAATCGACAGCATCATCGATGAACAGGTCGATCAGTGGTACAAGACGGTGCCGCAAGCCGCGCACCTGGAAGGCAAGGATGTCAACAGCGCCTACTACAAGCGTCACCTGATCGAGACGGCGTGGCGTATCCGCCTGCTGCGCGTTGCCGAGGCCAAGGCCTTGGTCGAGGTGGCGAAAGTCAGCCCGGAAGCTGCGCAGATCTGGGCCCACTACGAACAGGAAGAAATGCTGCATGACGACTTGTTCATCCAGGATCTCCAGCGTGTAGGCGTCAGCCGCGAAGAGTTCCTTGCCACCGAACCCTACCTGTCCACCAAGCTGCTGGCAGGCTTCTTCTCCTACCTGCTCGACCATGAAGGCCCCCTGGGCGTCATCGCCTACTCGTACCTGGTCGAATACGTCAACGTCAAGCTCGAGCCGCGCAAGCTCGAAGCGCTCAAGGGTTCGGTCGGCGAATCCAAGATCGTGGGTCAGATCTCCCACTCCCACACCGACATCAACGATGACCATCCAGGCGAGGTATGGGCGGCATTGCGCTTCTTGATCAAAGGTGAGCAGGACATCGCTGCGCTCAAGCGCTACCTGGCCGAGCATCAGAAAGTGTTGGCCATGTACTTCAACGAGTTGTACCTGGACACGCTGGCCAGCCCGCAAGCTAAGGTAGCCTAAGCCATGGTGCAGGCAATGAAGACGACGCGACCTGGTGTGCTGATCCTGAGCCATTGCGGCTTTTCATTTCTGGAAGACTTGAAGTTAGAGCTGCATCGTCGACAGCTTCGCTGCTTCGTGCTTTCTTCATTGCCGCTTCCTGAACATGTACCGGCTCGTTTGCAGCAAATCGAGTCTTGGGCAGACCGGCTCTATGTCGGCGACGCTCACCAATTACGCAGCGATGAGGTTACCCAAACCCTCCAGCGTCTGCATGAAGCAGGCGAACAGGTCACCTGCTGCATCAGCGTGTGGGAGGGGTACCGGCACCTGATGGCGCAGGCCAACCTGTCGCTTGGCACCTACGACATTGGCCCTGAGCAAGCGCTTGCCCTGCGCAACAAGCTCGGGGTGCGTAACCAACTGGCGGCAGCCGGGCTTTCACAGGTCCAGGCGCATGCTCTGTCGGCATCGGTCCTGCAGGCATTGCAGATGGATGGCCGGCCTTACTTCATCAAGCCGATCCATGGCATCGCTTCCTATGCCGCCTTCCCAATGCGTCCGGACACCCGTTGGGCCACGTTGGAAGCCTTGAGAGAGGCTTCGGCAAGCGACACCGTGTATGCCTCGGCCTTCAATGAGGGGCTTGAGTTCATGGCCGAGGATTACATCCCCGGTAAAGAATTCAGCTTCGAGACCTTACTGCTCGATGGCCAGGTCCACGTGGTGGCCATTCATGAAAAATACGAAGTCACCGAGACAGCCGAAACGGTGCTGGAAGACAGCTGCACCACACCGCCAGCCAGCCTCGATAAAGCGCAGATCGCAGCCGGCCTGGCATGGCTGAGTGAAGTGCTTGGCTGCCTGGCGCTGAAATGGGGTTGCTACCACATCGAAGCCAGGTTCACCGGCGAGCACTGGGACCTGATCGAAGTCAATCCACGGGTGGGCGGCAGCCTGATTTCCCATAGCGTTGAGGCGGTCGCTGACGGGCACAGCATGCTCTCGCTGTGGCTGGACCTGCTGTTCGCAAGCCAGGACGATGCGCCTCTGCGCGAGGCCTTCGCACAGCGTCTGGACAGGCTTGGCTGGCACGCCGAGGGCACCACCGAGCAGACGACGGCCACGTTCTTTCGCGTCTATTTCGCCAAACCCGGCACCCTGCGTAGCGTCGAGCTGGCTGAGACCCCACTGGCGCCCAGCGTGACGCACATCCTGCTCAAGGCAGGCGATGTGATTCCTGCCCATGCCCGTGAAGTGTTCCTCGGCCAGTTGCTGTGGACATTCCCGCACACCGAACACCCCGCTGAACTCAAGCGCCTGTCTCGTAGCAGCGCAGACGCGCTCGATATCCAGTACGAGACCGAAGGCTTCTGACGTCCGCCAGGCACCGGAGACAATTGACATGTCCTTGCAAAGACCCGTTTTGCTGGTTGTGGATTACAACTTGAGCCGTATCGGCGACGTTCAACACATGCGCAACCATGCCCGTGAGCGCTGGAATGCCGAAACCTGGTTGGTGCGCAGCGCTCCCCAGGCGCACGATCTGCGCATCAGCGATCGGCTTATCGACGCAGACCCGTTGGCGCCGGACTTCATCCAGCGCGTGCTTGAGCAATTAGGCGACGAGGCCGCGCGTGTCAGTGCTGGCATCGTGTTTTCCGACAATGCCGTGGCCAGTGGCGCTGCGCTGCTTGAGCGCCTTGGTTTGCCCGTTGACGACGCCCGCCTGGCACTGGGGGCGTTCGACAAGCTGGCCTATCGGATAAGCGAGCAGCGCATCGGGCCGCTGCTTACACAGCTCGGCGTGATGGTGCCGGATTTCGAACGCATCAGGTGCCTTGAAGACGTACAGAACTTCGCCCGGCGTCAGGCTCACGGCTTCGTCATCAAACCCACGACCGAGGGCAATAACCGGGGCGTAGTCCTGGTCGCCCCGGGTACAGACTGCGACCAGGCGTTTGCCGAAGTAGAGCCGTACCTGGCGAGCGGCGTGCTGGCCGAAGCCTTGATACCCTTTGACCGTGAATACTCCTACGACGGGCTGGGCGAGTTGTGGTTCATCACCGAGAAAGTGAGTGCCACCGGGCGCTACCCGGTAGAAGTGGCGCAGATCCTGCCGGCCCGGCTCGATCATCAGGAACGCATGGCCATCCGTGTGGTGGGCGAGCAGGTCAACCGATTGGTCGGCCAGCGCATCGGGCCGTTCCACAACGAGATCAAGCTCAGCGAGAAAGACTGCAACACGGCCGTGGTCGAACCCAATCGGCGCCCTGCAGGCATGAAAATCTGGACGCTGGCTCAAGCTGTCCACGGGCTTGACTTGTATGCAGCCTGGATCGACTCGGTATTTTCGGCAGCCATACCCAAGGAGCTGCCAGAGCCTAGCTGTAGCGCGGCCACCCTCATGTTCGGCGTGCCTCAGGACATGACCGTCGATGTGGCCCGACTAGGCGACGTTCATGCCCTGGTGGTGGAAACCATTGCCTGCGCAGCACAGCGGCTGGGCATTGCACAGGACGCTGTCGTCTTGCTCGAATGCGCTTGGGTGACCAGTGCGCGCCGTCTCGTCCATGCCACGCCCCGGGATAATGGCGATTTCGTGGCGCAGGCCTGCGTGACGCTGCACGATGCCCAGACCGATATCCGTGATCTGGTCAGCGCGCTGCGCGAACAGTGGCTGGAGGTCATGGCGCGCAGCCTGGCTGCCGAACCCCTGCTCAAAGCCGCTTGCTGAGCGACGCCATCCACGCTTCGAGAACAATAATATGAAGATTCTGATCCTCCACCGTGTGCCTTACCCCCGAATCGAATACCACCGTGGCATCGATCATGCGCTGCACGAAGTCACCTATTTCGGCAAGCAAGCTGCAATCGACACGCTGCCTGCCGATTTGCAGTGCAAGCGGGTGGTACGAGCGGGTACCGCCAGCGCTAGTGAGGAAGCATTGGCATGGCTGTCTGGTCGCCCCCAGCGCTTTGATCGCATCATTTCAATGTCCGAATACGAACTGCTCGATGCAGCACGCTTGAGAGAAGCATTGGGCGTTGAAGGGGCTTCATTACAGACCGTGACCCTGGCGCGCAACAAGCTGCTGATGAAGCAAGCGGTGCAGGCCAACGGCTTGCGCATACCGCAGTTCATGTCGCTGGCCTGTTACCTGGACGCGCAAGGCCAGGTGCCTTGGGCAGGCAAAACGGTCTTGAAACCCCACAGCGGCGCTTCGAGCGCGGACGTCAGCGTACTTTTACCGTCCCAGGCCCACGCCGAAATCCGGCGCAAAATCCATGAACAGTCGTTGCACATCGATGATTTTCAGGTCGAGGAGTACGTTGCAGGCCCCATCCGCCATTTCGACGGTTTGGTGCTCGACGGTCGAATCGTCACGATGCAGGCCAGTGAATACGTAGGCACCTGCCTGGACTACATGGAGCGGGGTGCGCCGCTGGGTTCCTGGCATGTGGACAGCTGCGCATCCATGCGGGAGTGGGTGGGGCAGGCGCTGAACGCGGTGCGGATCACCCACGGCGCCTTCCACCTGGAAGCCATCATGGACGCCGACGGGCCGGTCTTCCTCGAAGTGGGTAACCGGGTCGGCGGGGCTGACGTGGTGGCGACGTATGAGATGGCCACGGGGATTCATTTGCCTTCGCTGGAACTGCGCATCTATGTCGACGGCGAACTGGACCTTTCGACGCTGAGCGGCCGGCAGGCGGACCTGGGCTACGGATGGTTCGTGTTCCCTGGGCACACTCACCCGCATCGCACGTTCCTTGGGCTCGAGGGCGCAGGTGAACTGCGCAACAGCCCTTGTATCGTGCAGTGGAACGAGCTCGAACCGGGTGCACCATTGCCTGGGCACGTGACCTACTCGGCATTCGAAGCGCCGCTGGCGGGCATCGTCAAGACCGCCGAGCCCGAGCGTACCCGCGACTGGATGGTTGATCTTTTCTCGCGGGTATCACTGGCCCGGCACCTGACATCCGTTGCTTAACTTCTTCTTCAAGGCAGCCTGCCAATGAAACCACAGCATGTAGTGCTGGCCGTTCTGATCACGGCCATCTGGGGCATCAATTTCTCTGTCATCAAACTGGGGCTGGCCACTGTCGACCCACTGATCCTCGCCGGGATTCGTTTCAGCCTGTGCGCGCTGCCGGCGATTTTCTTCATCCGCAAACCCGATGTGGCCTGGCGCTACATCATTGGCTACGGCCTGGTGTTCGGCATCGGCTTATGGGGTGTGGTCAACCTCGGGATCAAGGCTGGGCTGTCTGCCGGCATTGCCTCGCTGGTGCTGCAGTTCAGTGCATTCTTCACCATCCTGCTGGGCGGGTTGGTCTTCAAAGAAGCACTGACGCGCTTTCAGGTGCTGGGCATGCTGGTGGCCTTAGCGGGGCTGCTGTGCATCATCACGATCAGCGACGGCTCGGTGACATTGCCTGGTGTGTTGCTGGTACTCCTGGGCGCTGGCGCATGGAGCGTGGCCAACGTCATCAACAAGAAGGCAAAGACCAAGGACGTGTTCGCGTTCCTGGTGTGGTCCAGCGCTTTTGCACCGATCCCGTTGTTCGTGCTCGACTACGCGGTCAATGGCAGTGCCGGCTACACCGCGCTGGTCCATCAGGTGGACAGCACGGCGATTCTGTCGATTCTGTTCCAGGTTTATCCGAACACCTTGTTTGCCTATTGGATCTGGAATTCGCTGCTCAAGACGTACCCGGTATCGACCGTCGCACCGCTTTCGCTGCTGGTGCCGATTTTCGGCATGCTCGGCTCGGTACTGGTGTTCAACGAGAGCGTGCCCACCAGCAAGGTACTGGCCGTTGTCCTGATCGTGCTGGGTCTGGCTGTCGGCCTGTATGGGCAGCGCATCTTCAATGCTTTGTCCGCGCGCACTGCGCGGACCTCACTGTGAATCGATAGGAAGTCGAAATGAGTTTGGGAAGACGTGGATTCATGGGGGGCGCTGTGGGCGCCACCCTGGTTGGCGGCGGCATGATCGCCAGCCTGTCCAGCGCAGGCGCCGTTGCGGCGCCCGAGCCAGAAACCCCGGCATTCGATCCTGCCGACTGGGCATCGGTACGGGCGCAGTTTCAGCTGTCGCCACGGTATGTGCATATCTCCAACTTCTTCCTGGCATCCAACCCCAAGCCGGTGCGCGATGCCATGGCGCGGCACCGGGAGGCCTTCGACCAGAACCCCTATACCTACCTCGAAGACCACATGTTCGCCAAACCCGAAGACATGGTCTGGCGCAAGGTCTGCGAAACCGCGGCCGCCTATACGGGCGGGCGCGCAGAGGACATTGCCCTGACCACCAGCACGACCCAGGGCCTGGCAATGATCTACAACGGCATCAAGCTCAATCCCGATCAGGAAATTCTCACCACCCACCATGAGTGGTACACCCATGACGAAGCGATGCGCCTGGCTGTGGTCAAGTGGGGTGGCAGCATCAGGCGCATCGATCTCTACCAAGGTCCGCAGGACGTCAGCGTCGATGCCATCGTGACGCGTATCGAAGCCGCCATTCGCCCTTCGACCCGCATTCTGGCAATGACTTGGGTCCATTCAGGCACCGGCGTACGGTTGCCGGTCAAGGAGATCGGCGACCTGGTGGCCCGGCTCAACAAAGGCCGTGACGAGGCGCAGAGAATCCTGTACGTGATTGACGGGGTGCATGGTTTCGGCTGCTCCGAGGCGCAGGTCGCCAGCCTGGGATGCGATTTCTTCAGTGCCGGTACGCACAAGTGGATCCTCGGCCCGCACGGAACCGGTCTGGTGTGGGGGCGCCAAGGGCAATGGCGCCACGTCATGCCGACCATTCCCACCATCATGGCGGCCGAGCCTGCCAATGCCTGGCGCCAGGAACGTGCGCCGCAGGGCGATACGCAAGCGGCATGGGTAAGCCCCGGAGGGTTCCTGGCGTTCGAGAATCAGTGGGCGATGATCGAGGCGTTCCGATTCATCGAGCAAATTGGCCGCAAGCGCATTGCCGAGCGCGTTGCCGAACTCAATGGCCAACTCAAGGAAGGGCTGGCCAAACTGCCCAATGTTTCATTGCTCACGCCCCAAGACGCGCAGTTTTCGGCGGGTATCGTGTGCTGCGACGTTAAGGGTCAGGCGCCCAAGGACGTGGTGGCGAAGTTGAAAGCGCAGAACATCATTGCCAGCGCAACACCTTACCGCCATACCTCGGTTCGCTTCTCTGCCGGGATCACCAACACGCCCCAGGACATTGAAAAGACCCTGCAGGTGATGCACAGCCTGACATGATTCAGGGCTGTGCAGGGATCACCGGGCGCGCTAGCCCGGCCTGCCAGGCCGGGTAGCGATGCCAAAGGCAGAGGCGGATCTCAGAGCTTCGGCATCTGCCCGATCCGCGCCACCATTTCGCTGACCACCTGCAGGTCCAGCATGAACTGGTCCACGGTCTTGAACTCGTTGTCGTTATGCCCGGTGTACTTCACACCGGGCATGGCCAGACCAAACTGCACGCCGTTGGGCAGGTCATGCACTGAGGTGGCTCCGGCGGACGTACCGAACGCGTGCTTCATGCCCAGGTTTTCGCTGGCCACAGCCAGCAGGGCCTTGACCCACTCGCCTTCTGGGTTGCGGTACATCGGCTCGTCCAGGCTGTAGTCGTAGGCGGGCGTGATATGGCTTTGCTGCGACCACTTACCGAGCTTGTCGGCGATTTCATCCTTGATCGTCGCGACCGCCTTGCCCTTGGGGATGCGCAGGTTGATCGCCAGCTTCAAGCCTTTGTCATCCACACCGATGAAGGTTGGCGAGGCGGTAAGCGGCCCCATGAATGCATCGTCATAGGCGATGCCCAGCTTCTTGCCCAGGTAGTCCAGGCCCCAGTTGTCCGCCGCATAGTGGGCAGCATCGGTGAACTGGTTCCGCTTCAACGGCGCCGTCTTGCCCACGCCATTGATGAAGTCCAGCATGCGCGCGACAGGGTTCACGCCCGATTCGGGCTCCGAGGAGTGAGCTGACACACCGGTCACGGTGAGCACCACTTGCTTGCCGTCGGGTTTGGCGGCAATGCTGAAGTCGCCACCGTTTTGCTTCACGTACTCGGCACCGGCCGTGTTCAACCGCTGCGCCAGTGCGCTGGCGTCGTCGGTGAGCAAGGTCGCTACCGAGGTGGACGGGATCTGATTGGTAGCAAGCCCACCGGTAAGGTTGACGATTTCGACACCCTGGCCGCTGGCCGCACGCTTGGCAAAATTCGCCATCACGGTGCCGTAGCCTTTTTCCGCGATGACCACCGGATAGCCGCCATCCAGGGCGAGGTTGTAGTCAGGCGTAGGGTTGCGCTCGAAGTAGTACGGGATGGCATCGCCGCTGGTTTCTTCGGTGGTGTCGATCAGCAGTTTGAATTGCCGCGCCAGGGGCAGGTTTTCATCCTTGGCGACCTTCAGGGCATACAGCGCTACGACGATGCCATTCTTGTCGTCCTCGGTACCACGGCCGTACATGCGATCACCGACCAGGGTGACCTTGAACGGGTCCAGGCGCGTGCCGTCGGCCAGCTTCCAGTTTTCCGGTGTGACAGGGACCACGTCGGCATGGGCATGGATACCGACCACTTCCTTGCCGCTTCCCAGGGAGATTTCGTAGACACGGTTGTCGACGTTGCGAAAAGCCAGGCCAAACCCGTCGGCCAGTGCCTTGATCTTGTCGGCGATCTTCAGGAACTCGGGGTTTTCATGCTGAGGCGTGCCCTCGACGGTGACCGTGGGAATGGCCACCAGTTCGCGCAGGGTCTGGGTGGCAGCCTTGCCGTACTTGATGCGGGTGTAGAGCCCGAGCAGGCGATTGATCTCGTTCTGCTGCTCGGCGCCCAGCGGCTTACCGGCCAGGTAGGTGTCC
Source organism: Pseudomonas sp. UBA5568 (assembly GCF_002425525.1). Classification (NCBI taxonomy): domain Bacteria; kingdom Pseudomonadati; phylum Pseudomonadota; class Gammaproteobacteria; order Pseudomonadales; family Pseudomonadaceae; genus Pseudomonas; species Pseudomonas sp. UBA5568. Next base: position 45,290 of record NZ_DIMK01000019.1, read on the forward strand.
AAGGTGGTGCCCAGGTCATCGGCCTGGGCCAGTTCGCTGCCTTTGAGCTTGCCGAGAAACTGCTTGAAGTCATGCGGATCGCTGCCGTCGAACGCCTTGACGATCGCCGCAGACTGCTGCTGGGTGAGGTTGGCCTGGGCAGGCAACGCGAACAAGCCGATGCTGGCTGCCAGCAGGGAAACAGAGGTGAGCTTTTTCAGATGCATGAGTGTACGCATTCCTTCGCCAATCATTGATGAGGCCCCGTCGTGCGGGAAGGCCCTCACGCTAACACCAATGACCTGTGGTACGGCAGTACCAGGCGTGTGACATGGCGCACAAACGAAAAAGCCCCAGGCGTTGGCCTGGGGCTTTTCATGTATGGCGCACTCGGCGGGATTCGAACCCACGACCCCTGCCTTCGGAGGGCAGTACTCTATCCAGCTGAGCTACGAGTGCAACGCGCACGCATGATACCTATCTCGTTCGTCTGCGTCCATCGCCTTGATCTGTAGCCCTTTTTACCAGTTGCCATGTTCGCCTCCATGGCGGTTCTGCCTGGGGCTACGCTTTCGGTTCGTGCTCGCCTTGGGTAGCCAGGGCCCATCACGCCCTACCAGCGAGCCGATTTCAGATAAGGTGTTCAACCGCTCGTTCTTTTTTTCGAACAGCCTATTGTCCAACACCCCAGCAGACGCTTAGCATTCGTTTGAGATTTCAAACGCTCGGAGCCCTGCGCTGGGCGCTTTCAACAATCAACAATTCGGGAAGCCGACATGCAGCTCAAAGACGCTCAGTTGTTCCGCCAGCAAGCCTTCATCAACGGTGAATGGCTGGATGCGGACAGCGGCCAGACTATCAATGTGACCAACCCTGCCACGGGCGAAGTCATTGGTACCGTGCCGAAGATGGGTACTGCGGAAACCCGCCGCGCCATCGAGGCAGCCGACAAGGCCCTGCCGGCCTGGCGTGCCCTGACCGCCAAGGAGCGCTCGACCAAGCTGCGTCGCTGGTTCGAACTGATGATCGAAAACCAGGACGACCTCGCTCGCCTGATGACCACCGAACAAGGCAAGCCGCTGGCCGAAGCCAAGGGCGAAATCGCCTATGCCGCCTCCTTCATCGAGTGGTTCGCCGAAGAAGCCAAGCGCGTCTATGGCGACACCATCCCAGGCCACCAGCCTGACAAGCGTCTGATCGTCATCAAGCAGCCGATTGGCGTCACCGCGGCCATCACCCCGTGGAACTTCCCGGCTGCCATGATCACCCGTAAAGCTGGCCCGGCCCTGGCCGCTGGCTGCACCATGGTGCTCAAGCCTGCCTCGCAAACCCCGTACTCCGCCCTGGCGCTGGTCGAACTGGCCAACCGTGCCGGTATTCCGGCAGGCGTGCTGAGCGTGGTTACCGGCAGCGCAGGCGAAGTCGGCGGCGAACTGACCGGCAACGCCCTGGTGCGCAAACTCTCCTTCACCGGCTCTACCGAAATCGGTCGCCAGCTGATGCAGGAATGCGCCAAGGACATCAAGAAAGTATCCCTGGAGCTGGGTGGTAACGCCCCGTTCATCGTGTTCGACGACGCCGACCTGGACAAGGCAGTCGAAGGCGCGATCATCTCCAAGTACCGTAACAACGGCCAGACCTGCGTCTGCGCCAACCGCATCTACGTGCAAGACGGCGTCTATGACGCGTTCGCGCAGAAGCTGGCCGCCGCTGTGGCCAAGCTCAAGATCGGTAACGGCCTCGAAGACGGCACCACCACTGGCCCACTGATCGACGGCAAGGCCGTGGCCAAGGTGCAGGAGCACATCGAAGACGCGGTGAGCAAAGGCGCCAAGGTCCTGTCCGGCGGCAAGCTGATCGAAGGCAACTTCTTCGAGCCGACCATTCTGGTCGACGTGCCCAAGACCGCTGCCGTTGCCAAGGAAGAAACCTTTGGCCCGTTGGCGCCGCTGTTCCGCTTCAAAGACGAAGCCGAAGTCATCGCCATGTCCAACGACACCGAGTTCGGCCTGGCGTCCTACTTCTACGCCCGCGACATGAGCCGTGTGTTCCGTGTCGCCGAAGCGCTGGAATACGGCATGGTAGGCATCAACACCGGCCTGATTTCCAACGAAGTGGCGCCATTTGGCGGTATCAAGGCTTCTGGCCTGGGCCGCGAAGGCTCCAAGTACGGTATCGAGGATTACCTCGAAATCAAATACCTGTGCATCAGCGTCTGATCGCACGGTAAAGGCTTTACCTCTGCCAGCGGGGCGCGAGAGCGACGTCCCGCTGGCCTTTTTTACATTGCAGCACCTGGTGGCCAGGGCGTTCGCGGCAGTCGATCAACGAATACTGACTGCGGGCAACCCCAGCTACCCCCGAATAAAAGCGCCATGTTCAACGGCGCAATGAGGGCATTATGAGCAAGACCAACGAATCCTTGATGCAACGCCGTGTCGCCGCTGTCCCACGTGGCGTCGGCCAGATCCACCCGATTTTCGTTGAATCGGCCAAGAACTCCACCGTCATCGACGTCGAAGGCCGCGAACTGATCGACTTCGCTGGTGGTATCGCCGTGCTGAACACCGGCCACCTGCACCCAAAAGTGGTTGCAGCGGTGCAAGAGCAGCTCACCAAGGTCAGCCACACCTGCTTCCAGGTACTGGCGTATGAGCCCTACGTAGAGCTGTGCGAAAAGATCAACAAGCTGGTGCCAGGTGACTTCGACAAGAAGACCCTGCTGGTATCCACTGGCTCCGAAGCGGTCGAGAACGCCGTCAAGATCGCCCGTGCTGCAACCGGCCGCGCCGGCGTGATCGCCTTCACCGGCGGCTACCACGGCCGTACCATGATGACCCTGGGCCTGACTGGTAAAGTCGTGCCGTACTCTGCAGGCATGGGCCTGATGCCAGGTGGTGTCTTCCGTGCACTGTTCCCGAGCGAGCTGCACGGTGTCAGCGTCGACGATGCCATCGCTTCGGTCGAGCGCATCTTCAAGAACGACGCCGAGCCACGTGACATCGCCGCCATCATCCTCGAGCCCGTACAAGGCGAAGGCGGCTTCCTGCCAGCGCCTAGAGAGCTGATGAAGCGTCTGCGTGCCCTGTGTGACCAGCACGGTATCCTGCTGATCGCCGACGAAGTGCAGACCGGTGCAGGCCGTACTGGCACCTTCTTCGCCATGGAGCAGATGGGCGTTGCGCCTGACCTGACGACCTTCGCCAAGTCCATCGCCGGCGGTTTCCCGCTGGCCGGTGTGTGCGGCAAGGCCGAATACATGGATGCCATTGCACCGGGCGGTCTGGGCGGCACCTATGCCGGTTCGCCAATCGCCTGTGCTGCGGCCCTGGCCGTCATCGATGTATTCGAAGAAGAGAACCTGCTGGACCGCAGCAAGGCCGTGGGCGAGCGCCTGACCGCCGGTCTGCGTGAGATCCAGCAGAAGCATCCGATCATCGGTGACGTGCGTGGCCTGGGTTCGATGATTGCCGTCGAAGTTTTCGAGAAAGGCACTCATACCCCTAACGCTGCAGCTGTCGCCCAAGTCGTTGCCAAGGCGCGCGACAAGGGTCTGATCCTGCTGTCCTGCGGCACCTACGGCAACGTCCTGCGTATTCTGGTGCCGCTGACCGCCGAAGACGCTCTGTTGGACAAGGGCCTGGCCATCATCGAAGAGTGCTTCGCTGAACTCGCTTGATGTAGCTGGCTTTAAAAAAACCCGCTTCGGCGGGTTTTTTCATGTCAGCAATTTACCGACGGTGGGCGCCGATGCTCATCCCTGAACGATCTGATTCTTGCCTTGGCGCTTCGCTTGATACATGGCTGCGTCGGCACGGGCATACAAGCTGTTCAGGGTGTCGTCGTCCTCCATCAAACCCGTCAGGCCCTGGCTCACCGTCACGCTGTAGGTCTGGCCCTCCTGGCCGAAACTCAGCCGCTGCACCTCCCGCTGCAACCGTTCGGCGATCTGTTCTGCCACTTTGGCCGTGCAGCCTGGGAATACTGCGGCAAATTCTTCGCCCCCGATGCGGCCGAACAGATCACCTCGACGCAGTACCGTCCTGCCGCTGTGGGCAATGCGCTGCAGCACTTGGTCACCTTCCTGGTGGCCGTAGCTGTCATTGATGTTCTTGAAATCGTCGATGTCCAGAAGCAGGAACGTCAGCGGTGTACCGTCCTCCCGTGCCTTGTCGAAGGCCTGCTTGGCACATTCGAAGAAGTGGCGGCGGTTACTGCTCTGGGTCAGGACATCGGTGGTGGCCAGACGCTGAAGCTCGCCTTCGAGGCGTTTCTTGTCGGTGATGTCTTCGGCGATGCCGACGATGGTCACCCGATCGCTACCTGGCTGCTGGCTGACGTAGCACTTGTCGCTCAGCCAGCGCAGCTCGCCATCGCCGTTGAGGATGCGGTATTCGCGGTGTTCCACGGAGCCTGTGGACAGTACCTGCGCCAGGCTCTGTTCGGCAAATTCAAGATCATCCGGATAGATGCTGTCGCGCCATACGTTGAAATCGGCCATGACCCGGCTGACAGGGCGACCAAAGATGCGCTCGAACGCAGGGCTTACGTACAGCACTTGCCGCGTTTCCCAATCGAAGGCCCACAGTACGGCGTTGACACTTTCAAGCAACGAACTGAATAGCTGCTCACGTTCGCTGAGTCGGGCGACTTCGCCTTGGGCATGCATCAGTGCCAGCAGGGTTTGGGCAGCGTCGGGGGGAGGAGTACCGGTCAGAATCTTGGGATTGTTCTTGGCCATGTGCACAGCGCGCGCTCGACGGGTAAAGGTGCGGCCACCTTCCGGCCGATGTGGGCAGTTCGAGTCGAAACAGAGGGTTGAAGTTCCTGAGCTTACGCCCCAGAACGGGGCGTATCGATCAACGGAGGTCAGGCAGCGGTCGGGCGCAGGGAATAGGTTTTCAACTGCGAAGCGAAGTCGCGCAGGGCGTGGATGCCACTGGTCTCGGCCTCGTGTACCCAATCCTTCATGGCGGCAAGCATGTCGTGGCCATTGGCGCTGGTCCGCGCCCAGATCTGCTGCAGGGCCAGGCGCTTCTCGTAAATGGTCTTCAATGCCTGGCTGTGCGCCAGCATGGACTCGATACGGACATGGTGGCGATCCTCCAGCAAGCTGGTTTCACGGGACAGCAGGCGTTTGGCGCGGCGGAAGTGGTGGCTGACCGAGGTATCGACGCGGTCCAGCTCCTGTTTGACCAGCGGGCCGATCACAAGCTTGCGGTACTGGGCCATGATCTGGAAGCGGTTGTTCAGGATGGCCATGGCGGTGTCCATGTCCAGGCTGGCCTTGCCGGCAACGCGGTGGGCGATGGGGGCCACGCGCTGGACCTTGGCCAGGCGCAGCAGGCAGAACAGGCGAATCCACGCCCAGCCCATGTCGAATTCCCAGCGCCTGACCGAAAGCTTGGCCGAGTTGGGGTAGGTGTGATGATTGTTGTGCAGCTCTTCGCCCCCAATGACGATGCCCCAAGGCACCAGGTTGGTCGCCGCGTCGCGGCATTCGAAATTGCGATAGCCCACGGCGTGGCCCAGGCCATTGACCACCCCGGCTGCCCAAAAGGGGATCCACATCATCTGCACGGCCCAGATCGTGATGCCGGCGGTGCCGAACAGCAGCAGGTCGATAAGCGCCATCAGCACGATACCGCCCAGCTTGTAGCGGGAGTAGAGGTTGCGTTCGACCCAGTCGTCCGGGCAGTTCTTGCCGTAGATGCGCAAGGTCTCGGGGTTGCGCGCCTCTTCGCGATAGAGCTCGGCCCCTTTGCGCAGCACCGTACTCAAGCCCTTGTAGACTGGGCTGTGCGGGTCCTCCGGGGTTTCGCACTTGGCGTGGTGCTTGCGATGGACAGCGGTCCATTCACGGGTGTTCTGCGCCGTGGTGAGCCACAGCCAGAAGCGGAAGAAATGCTTGAGCCCGGTGTTGAGCTCCAGCGCGCGATGCGCGGAATAGCGATGCAGGTAGACCGTGACGCTGACAATGGTCACATGGGTCATCAACAAAGTGATGCCGACCAGTTGCCAGGCCGACAAGTCGAGCAGGCCGTTGTACCACATAGGTAGAGATACCCTCGAGATTCAGGGGAAAGGTGCGATTATCCCTGGGTCGGGAAATAAAACCAGTCAAAGCTGACCACGCCATGTTTCAGCCGGGCGTCGGTGCCCGGCATACCTTGACGCGCGGCCTTTGCGAAGCGCTAACCGCACGTCGGGCAGCAGAAGCTTTATAATCCCCCAACATTTTTCATGGGCAATTGCACCCGACATGTCTGTTTCCGTTCGCGACGCCTTGCGCATGGCAGCGCTTTATGTGGTGCTCTCGATCCTCTGGCTGGTGCTGGCCGAGGTGGTGCTGCAGAGCATGACTGATGACCCCCTGGCCCTGACCGTGGGGCGTCAGATCAACATCGTGGTCTGGGTGTTGCTCAGTGCCTTGCTGATCTACGTCTCGCGCGTGCGGCTGTTGAACTTCATAGGCGCCGGTGCGCGCCTGCGCGGGGAGGACCGTGAGCGCCTGCGCATGGCCGCTGCGGTGTTCGACTGCACCCTGGAAGGCGTCCTTGTGACCGACCGGCAGGGGGTGATCGTGCACGTCAACCGCGCGTTCATGCGCATCACCGGCTATCAGCAGGATGAGGTCATTGGCCAGCGCCCCAGCAAATTCAAGTCGGGGCGTCATGGCGCCGCGTTCTACCAGCAAATCTACGCGGCCCTGACCGAGACGGGGGAGTGGAGCGGCGAGATCTGGAACCGCCGTAAAAGCGGTGAAATCTATCCTCAATGGCAAACCATCCGCGCCATTTGCGATGACGAAGGCGAACTGAGCCATTACGTGGCGGTATTCAGTGACATCAGTGCCATCAAGCATTCGGAGCAGGAGCTGGCCTATCTGGCCCACCATGATCCCCTGACCGACCTGCCCAATCGCCTGTTGTTCACCGACCGGGTCCAGCAGGCGTTGGCAGCGGCCCAGACCAAGAAGCGCGGTTGTGCGCTGCTGCTTCTGGACCTCGATCATTTCCAAAGCATCAACGACGGGCTCGGCCATACGATTGGCGATCAGCTGCTCAAGCTGGTGGGCGTGCGCCTGGGTGAAGTCGTGAGCAGCGGGGTTACCCTGGCGCGCCTGGGCGGCGACGAGTTCGGCGTCCTGGCCGAGCACTGCCAGGATCTGGGGCAGGCGGCAAAACTGGCCCAGCGCATCATCGAACGCATGCGCGAGCCCTTCCTCTTCGAGGGTCATCGCCTGTTCATCAGTGTCAGCGCAGGCATCAGCCTGTTCCCAAGCGACGCCCTGAGTGCCGAGCAGTTGCTACGCAATGCCGATTCGGCGCTGTACAAGGCCAAGACCAACGGCCGCGCCTGTTATGCCCTGTACACCGAAGAGCTGACCGCGCACGCCCAGTTGCGTGTGGAAACGGCGGGAGAACTGCGCCGCGCCCTCGAGCAGGACGAGCTACGCGTGTTCTACCAGCCCGTGCATGACCTGGCCTCGGGCAGTCAGGTGGGGGTCGAGGCACTGGTCCGCTGGCAGCATCCCCAGCGGGGCCTGGTGCCCCCCGGTGAGTTCATCCCGATTGCCGAACGCACCGGGCTGATTGCCGAAATCGATGCCTGGGTGCTACGCCAGGCGTGCCTGCAGATGGTGCGCTGGCAGCGAGAAGGCCGCCCCCTGGCATTCGTGGCCGTGAACATCTCGAGCCGGCTGTTTGGCCAGCATGAGCTGTACCGGCAGGTGGCCGATGTGCTGCACGAAACAGGCCTGGCGCCAGCGCTGCTTGAACTGGAGGTGACGGAAAGTGCGGTGATGGAAGACCCGGAAGTGGCCCTGGAGCAGCTTCACCGTCTGCGCGAGCTGGGTGTGACCTTGGCCATCGATGATTTCGGCACCGGCTATTCCTCGCTGCTACGCCTCAAGCGCATGCCCGTGCAAAAGCTCAAGATCGACCAGGGCTTCGTGGCCGGGCTGCCGTGCGATGAAGATGATGTCGCGATCGTGCGGGTAATCATCGCCCTGGCCCGCAGCATGGGCATGCAAGTGCATGCCGAAGGCATCGAGCAGCAGGAGCAGGCCAGCTTCCTGCTGCAGGAGCAGTGCCAGCTGGGGCAGGGCTATTGGTTCGGCCGGCCGGTCGCCGCAGAACACCTGCGCTGGGAATGAGGCCAGGGGCTGGCTTGGCGCCAGCCCGCACCCTGCGCTCATCGCTTGTTCAACCCTCGGGCCAGCCGGTCGCCACCCAGCTGGATCAGTGCCACCAGGGCCACTAGCATGGCGATCACCGTTAGCATGATCTGGCTGTCGAAGCGCTGGTACCCATAGCGGTAGGCGATGTCACCCAACCCTCCGGCACCGATGGCGCCTGCCATGGCGGATGAATTGATCAGCGTCACCAAGGTGATGGTGAAGCCGCCGACGATGCCCGGCAGGGCTTCTGGCAGCAGCACGTGCCAGACGATGTGCCAGCGTCGGCACCCCATGGCTTGGGCTGCCTCCACCAGGCCATGGTCGACCTCACGCAGGCTGACTTCGGCGATGCGAGCGAAAAAGGGCGTAGCTGCGATGGTAAGGGGCACGATGGCCGCCCAGACCCCATAGGTAGTGCCGACCACCCACCGCGTGAAGGGGATCAGGGCAACCATCAGGATCAGAAACGGCACCGAGCGGAACAGGTTGACGAAGGCGGCCAGCACCCGGTTGAGCAGCGGTGCCGCATAGATGCCGCCCCTGTCGCTGGTCACCAGCATGACGGCCATCGGTACGCCCACCAGCAAGGCGATCAGCGAAGAAACGCCGACCATCAACAGCGTGTCGAGCAAACCCTCCAGTAGACGATCAACCCACATGGCCCAGCACCTCCACGTCTTCGGCCCAGCGCCGAGTGCGCTCCAGGAGGCGGCTGGCGTCATGGGGCGAGTGCTGCACCGAAACGATCAGTTGCGCCAGTGTACGCGCGCCGATGGACTGCACACCCCCTTGCAGCAGCCGCACACGTCCGCCCAACTCGGCGAACAACGCCGTCAGATCGGGCTCGCCGAACGCTGTCAGCTTCAGCACGATAGCGCTGTCGGGGCTCGATGGGGCAGCCTTGATGTCCGCGGTCAGGGCTTCTGGCAACGTGGGTTGCAGCGGCGCCAGCAACGTGCGCGTAGTGGCGTGCCGCGCCGCGCCGAGCACCTGCCAGACCTCTCCCTGCTCGACCAATTGGCCACGCTCCAGTACCGCAACCCGGTGGCAGGTGTCGCGCACCACGGCCATTTCATGGGTGATCAGCACGATGGTCAGGCTCAGGCGTTGGTTGATGTCGCGTAGCAGCCCCAGAATCGAGGCGGTCGTCTCGGGGTCCAGCGCCGAGGTCGCTTCGTCGCACAGCAGGATGCTTGGGTCGTGCACCAGGGCGCGGGCAATGCCCACGCGCTGCTTCTGGCCGCCGGACAGCTGCGCAGGATAGACGTCGTGCTTGTCCTCGAGGCCAACCAGTTGCAGCAGCTCGCGTACCTTGCGCTGGCGCTGCGCCTTGGCAACGCCGGCCACTTTCAGGGGCAGTTCGACGTTCTGCCACACGGTCTTGGCTGACATCAGGTTGAAGTGCTGGAAAATCATGCCGATGTTTCGGCGCAACGCCACCAGTGCCTCCTCGTCGTAGCGGGCAATGTCCGCCTGGTCGATCAGCACCCGGCCCTGCGTAGGCTGCTCCAACCGGTTGATGACGCGCAACAGCGAAGACTTACCCGCCCCGCTGCGGCCGATGATGCCGAAGATTTCACCGCGCCGGATGTTCAGATCGATGCCTTGCAACGCCGGCTGGCTCTGACCTGGATACGTCTTGCCCAACCCGATGAACCGCACATGGGCTTGGCTGACGTCGGGGCGCAGGTCCACGTGTTCAGCCTGACGCGGTGGGGCAGGGGATTCGAGTGCTCGTGCAGTGGACTGGCTCATCGCTGTCACTCCCAACCGGCCTGGTAGAGCGTGCCATGAGCCTTGTCCAAGGCCGCGCGCACGGCCGGCGAGTGCTGGTAGATGTCGACGAACTTGGCCAGGCGAAGGTCATTCCTGCTCTGTGGGCGAATGACGAACTGAATCACGTATTCCTTGTTCTCCAGACCATCGAAAAGCAGGGCCGAGGTGGCGTCAAAACTGTTGGCCAGCCGAATGTAGGCGGGGTAGCCCTGCACCAGGTCCGCGTCGTCATACGCCCGTACCAACTGGACCGCTTCGACCTGAATGATCTTGAGCTTCTTCGGGTTGGCCGTGATGTCCTGTTCTGTGGCCTTGTAGCCCACGCCAGGTTTTAGCGTGATCAAGCCGGCCTTGGCCAGCAGTTGCAGGCCTCGCCCGCTGTTGATCGGGTCGTTGGCGATTGCGACGCTCGCCCCTTCGGGCAGGTCGGCGAAGCTTTTGTAGCGCTTGGAATACAGGCCCACGTTGTTAATGATGCCTGGGGCGTAGGGCACCAGATCGAAACCGGCAGCAGCCTTGGCGTTTTCCAGAAAGGGAATGTGCTGGAAGTAGTTCACGTCGATGTCGCCACTGTTGAGGCTGACATTGGGCGCTATCCAGTCGCTGAACTCGATGAGCTTCACCTCGAGCCCCTGCTTGTGCGCCTCTTCGACGGCGGCTTCCAGCGGGATGGCGAAGGCTGACGTGGTGCCGATCTTCAGCGGCTGATCGGCCAGGGCTGCGCTCGAGAAGCCCAAGGCAATAACGACGGCCGCAACGGGACGAATTAGTTTTTCAAGCATGGTGCAGGGCTCCGGTGAAAGCGGGGGCAGGCGCAAAGCGGTAGGCCGAGCCAGGATGGTCGGCTGGCAGGTAGGGATGGTCGGTTGCGAACAGCTTTTCGCGCAGCGTGCCGCCGGCGTAGGCGGTCTTGTAGCAGCCGCGCGCCTGTAATTGCGGAATCACCAGGTCGATGAAGTCCTCGAAGCTTTCCGGTGTAACGGTGCGGGTCAGGTTGAAGCCGTCCAGGCCGGTTTCATCGGCCCACGCAATCAGCTCAGCAGCCACTTGCGCGGGGTCGCCGATCAAGGTGACGTAGCGACCACCCAAGGCGTGCTGTTGCAGCAGGCGGCGTCGGGTCCAGGCATTGTCCTGAAGTTGGCGAGTGGCCGACTGGATGGCGTTGCCTTGGCTAAAGGCAATCGGCTCGTCCAGATCGAAGGCCGCAAAGTCGATGCCGGTGGAGGCGGCGAAATGCGCGACGCCGGCTTCGGGGCTGGCATGGCGCAGGTATTCAGCGTGCTTGGCCAGGGCTTGTTGCTCGGTGGGCGCCACGATCACCGTGATGCCCATGAAGACCTTGACTGCCATTGGGTCGCGACCCGCAGCTCTGGCAGCGGCGCGCACCTTGTCCACCTGGGCGCGGGTTGAAGCCTTGTCCTGGCCGCTGATGAACACGCACTCGGCATGGTTGCCCGCAAACGTCAGCCCGCGCGGTGAGCTGCCAGCCTGAAACAGTACCGGTGTCCGTTGTGGCGACGGTTCGCACAGGTGGTAGCCCTCTACATCGTAGAACTCCCCGTGGTGGCGAACCTTGCGCACTTTGTCGGGGCGCGCATAGATGCGCTGGCCGCGATCAGCCAGCACGGCATCATCGGCCCAGCTTCCCTCAAGCAGCTGGTACAGCACCTTGAGGTATTCATCGGCCTGGTCGTAGCGACGGTCATGCTCGGGCTGCTGGGTCAGGCCCATGGCGCGCGCAGCGCTGTCCAGATAACCGGTGACGATGTTCCAGCCGACTCGCCCATTGCTCAGGTGATCCAGGGTCGAGAGGCGGCGAGCGAAGAGATAAGGCGCTTCATACGTGAGGTTGGCCGTGAGGCCGAAACCGAGGTTGCGGGTAACGGCGGCCATGGCGGACACCAGCAGCAGAGGGTCGTTGACCGGCAACTGGATGGATTCCTTCAACGGCACCTCCAGCGACTGGCCGTAGACATCGTAGGTGCCGACGATGTCGGCAATGAACAATCCGTCGAACAGGCCCCGCTCCAGCAGGCGCGCCAGGTCGGTCCAGTATTCGAGGGTCTTGTACTGGGTCGAAGTATCGCGCGGGTGCGTCCACAGGCCATGGTTGATATGCCCCACGCAGTTCATGTTGAAGGCATTGAGCAGGATCTGCCGGGCCATCAGAGGGTCCCCCGGCGCGGTGGGTTTTGCTCGTTGAGGTAGTAGTTGCCGATGGCGTGGTACTTCCAGCGCACTGGGTCGTGCAATGTGTGCACCCGGGCATTGCGCCAGTGGCGGTCGAGGTTGTGTTCGGCCAGCGTGGCCTGACTGCCACCGAGCTCGAACAGCGTGGTGCCGGCGGACAGGGCGATTTCGGTGCTGATGGCCCGTGCCTCTGCCACGGCAATGGACGCTGCGGCTACGGTTTCGGCCGTGCTGTCGTCACGCGCGCTGTCTAGGTAATGGCCTGCGCGTTCGAGCAAGGCTTCGGCAGCGTGCAGGCGGATGGCGAGTTGGCCGAAGTGCTTGACGGTCAGCGGATCGTCGCTCGCCTGCTCGACGCCTGAATCCACCCATGGCCGGCTGCGGGTCCGCACGAAATGCAAGGCGTCCTCATAGGCTGCACGGGCGATGCCGGTATCGATGGCCGCATGAAGAATTTGCGCCAGCGGGCCTACCGGGGTAGGGCGCTCGAACACGCTCTGAAACGGTACGACGTCCTGTGCGCTGACAGGCACGTTATCGAACACCACCGAGCCGCTGCCGGTGGTGCGCTGGCCGAAGCCACTCCAGTCGTCGATCACTTGCAGGCCGGGGCTGTCGGCAGGCACGAATGCCAGGTGCTGGACGCCTTGGTCATCGACCACCGAGGTGGGTATGCGCTGGGCGTATAGCGCACCCGTGGCGTAGAACTTGCGGCCATTGATGCGAAAGCCTTCGCCTTCGCGGCTCAGCCGTGTAGTGCGGTCATTGGCTGTTTTGGTGCCCAGTTCTGCCAGGGCATTGCCAAACCGCCGACCTGCCAGCACCTCGGCGTACAGACGCTGCTGCTGCTCGGGCGTACCGTTTACTCGTAGCACTTCCAAGGCATAGAAATGGTTTTGCGGAATCTGCCCGAGCGAGCCGTCGGCCTGCGCGATGATGGCGATGACCTTGGCCAGGGTGACGTTGGATACGCCCGCCCCGCCGTAGGCCTTGGGGACGCTGATACCCCACAGGCCCGAGCGTGTGAACAGCGCCAGCTCAGGGTGTGGCAGACGCCGTTCACGGTCGCGCGCCGCGCTGTCGGGGCGTAGCTGTCGGGCGATGTCCAAGGCAACGGCCAGGGCTTCGCCGTCGCTGGTAATGATGCGTGTGGTCATGGTGTGTCTCCGGTGCCCCGGGCCGCGCAGCGGCCCAGGAGGCTACCAATCAGATCCAGGAATGCCGCGCGGGCAGGGTGCCGTTGAGGTGGTACGCGCCAACCGCGTGGTATTTCCAGCGCACCGGGTCGTGCAGCGTGTGCACGCGGGCGTTGCGCCAGTGGCGGTCGAGGTTGAACTCGGCCAGGGTGGCGCGGCTGCCGGCGAGTTCGAACAGTTTCTCGCTGGCCTGCAGGGCAATCTCGGTGGTCAGTACCTTGGCCTCGGCCACCGCAATCGACGCGCGGGCGGCCGACTCGGCATCCACCGTGCCTGCGTTGACCTCGTCCAGCACCTGCCCGGCCCGGCGCAGCAGCGCCTCGGCGGCATGCAGTTCAAGCTTCAGGCGGCCGATGTCTGCAATGACATAGAGGTCGTCGCTGGCGCGGTCTACCTGGGCTTCGATCCAGGGGCGCGACTTTGTGCGCACGAAAGCAATGGCGTCATCGATGGCGGCCTCGGCAATGCCTGCGTCAATGGCCGCCTGGATGAGCTGCGAGGCGGCGCCCTGGGTATTGGGTACCTCGCGCTGGCGCCAGTTGTCGATGACCAGATCTGCTTCTACCGGAACGTCATCGAGCAGTACCGTGCCGCTGGCCGTGGTGCGCTGACCGAAACCCGACCAATCGTCGACGATGCGTAGCCCGGGTGTGCCGCGGCGTACGAAGGCCAAGCGCTGGCGACCTTCCTCATCCAGCGCCTTGACTGCCACCCAGTGGGCGAACAACGCGCCGGTGGAATAGAACTTCTCACCACTGATGCGATAGCCGTCCCCTGCGCGGTTGATGCGTGCCTTGAGGGTAAGGGTGTCCTTGGTTCCGCGCTCCGGGCCCGCATTACCGATGCGCCAGCCGTCCAACACGCTGCGAAACAGCACGGCCTGTTGCGACGGCGTGGCTGTCAGGCGCAGCAGTTGCAGCATGCCGAACTGGTTCTGCGGGATCTGCCCCAGTGCAGGGTCGGCAGCACTGATCAGGCGGAACACTTCGGCCACGGTTTCAAACGACACCTCGGGGCCGCCGTAGGCCTTGGGAACGCTGATGCTTCCCAGGCCACTGCGGGTGAACAGTTCGATCTCGGCCCAGGGCAGTTCGCGTTGCTGATCCCGACGGGCAGCGTGTTCGCGCGCGACAGCGGCGACTTCACGCGCAGCCTGCAGCGCTTGGGCATCGCTGCGCAGGACCTTGGTTGGCAGCACAGGCGGTGCGCTGTCGAGCACGCTGCGGGGGGGAATAAGGGCTTGGCTGGACATCAGTGCCGCTCCTTGGCTGCACGCAATGCCCTGGCGTTATGCACTGGGGTGATGATGATCCTGACCATTGCTGACCTCACATGTGGGTTATGCCGCTACAGCTGATCGCGACAGACGTATGCTGGTCCGGTGGTCCGGTATATATACCGTAAAGGTTTATAAAATATTTATGAACTAACGGTTTGGAATATATATAGAAGCGTGTCGCCTGCCACCAGACGACATGGATTCAGGCGTGAGCTCAGTGACGGCTGTGCTTTTACAATGCGGGCTGGCTTTGCCGGCTTACTCAGAAGCAGCCGTGCCCAGAAACTTGCGCAGAAACTGCCGCGTGCGCTCCTGTTGCGGGGCCGCGAACAAGGCCTTGGCCTCACCTTGCTCCACGATCACACCCTTGTCGAAGAAGATGACCCGGTTGGCCACGTCGCGAGCGAAGCTCATTTCATGGGTAACGATGATCATGGTGCGTTTTTCTTCCGCCAGGCTGCGAATGGTCGCCAGTACCTCGCCTACCAGCTCCGGGTCCAGGGCCGAGGTGGGTTCATCGAACAGAATCACCTCCGGCTCCATGGCCAAGGCACGGGCAATGGCCACCCGCTGCTGCTGGCCCCCGGACAGGCGACGCGGGTAGGCGTCTTCCTTGCCTGCCAGACCCACCTTGGCCAATAGACGCCGGCCAAGGTCCACCGCTTGGTCGCGCGGTGTTTTCTTGACGATCACCGGCCCTTCGATGACGTTCTCCAAGGCCGTGCGGTGGGGAAACAGGTTGAAGTTCTGGAACACGAAGCCTGCCTGTTGGCGCAGGCGACGTATCGCGCTGTGTTGCGGGCCGAGGGGCCGGTCGGCATCGATGCTGATGGCGCCGATCTTGATCTGCCCGGCATCGGGCGTTTCCAGCAGGTTCAAGCACCGCAGGAAGGTGGTCTTGCCCGACCCGCTAGGGCCGATGATCGCCACCACTTCACCCGGCTGCACCGTCACATCGATGCCATCGAGCACGGTCAGGCCCTTGAAGCGTTTGGTCAGGCCTTTGACTTCAATCATGCTCAGTGCTCCTGATCATGTTGGTTGACCCGCGCTTCCATGCGGTTCTGGAAGTAGGCCAGTATGCTGCACAGCACCCAGTAGACCACGGCCACTGCCACGTACATGGTGAACACCTCGAAAGTACGTGCCGTGATCAACTGGGCCTGACGGAACAGCTCAGGCACCTGGATGGTGGCGGCCAGAGCAGTGTCCTTGACCAGCGAGATGAAGCTGTTGCCCAACGGCGGCAACGCCGTGCGCAGCGCCTGGGGCAGGATCGCCCGGCGCATGGCCTGCACGCGGGTCATGCCGATGCTGGCTGCTGCTTCCCACTGCCCACGGTCGATGGAAGAGATCGCGGCGCGCAGGATCTCGCAGATGTAGGCGGCCATGTTCAATGACAGCCCGATCAGCGAGGCGGGGATCGGGTCGAGCTCGATACCGATCTGGGGCATGCCGAAGTAGATGACGAACAGCTGCACCAGCAGGGGCGTGCCACGGAAGAACGATACGTATATCCGTGCCAGCCAGTTGAGCGGCAGCACTTTGGACAAACGCATCAACGCCAGGGCAAAGCCCAGCACCAATCCGAAGAACATGCCCCCTACGCTGAGCAGCACGGTGTAACCCGCACCCTTGAGCAGAAAGGGTGCGGAGTCGGCGACCAGTTGCAGGCTTTCAGCGATCATCGGGTGACGTCAGCACCGAAGTACTTTTCGGACAGCTTGGTCAGCGTCCCGTCCGCCTTGAGCGTGTCGATGGCCTTGTTGATGGCGTCCAGCAGTTCAGGTTCGCCCTTGCGCATGGCAACCCCGCTCACCAGTCGCGAGAACGCATCGCCCGCCAGTTGCGTGTCCTTGGCTTTCTGCGCGTATTCAAGTGCAGCCAGGCGATCGATCAGGATGGCATCGATGCGGCCGTTGCGCAGGTCGGCAAACTTGCTGGGGTCGTCTTCATAGGTACGCACTTCGGCCTTGGGCACATCCTGTTTGACCCATTGCTCGTAGTTGGTACCCAGGCCTACACCGACTTTCTTGCCTGCCAGGTCCTGAGCGCCCTTGATGCCGAGCTGGTCAGCCTTCTTCTTCAGCACCAGCGCCTGGATACCCGAGACGGTATAGGGTTCGGAGAAATCGTATTTCTTCTTGCGCTCCTCGGAAATCGTGACCTGGTTGACGACGATGTCCAGCCGCTTGGATTCCAGCGCAGCCAGGATACCGTCCCATTTGGTCGGCTGGATCTTGGCCTTTACGCCGAGCTCCTTGGCCAGCAATTCGGACAGCTCCACTTCGAAGCCGGTCAGCTTGCCGTTTTCATCCTGGAAGCTGAAGGGTGGGTATGTGCCTTCAAGGCCGACGTTGATCACGCCTTTTTCCTGGATGGTCTTCAACTCTTCGCCGGCAAAGGCCTGGCCAAGCAGGCCTGTGCCCAGCAGCAGGGCCAGGCTGGCATTGAGTAGCGGTTTGGCGAACTTCGACATGTCTGAGCCCCGAGCGTGTTGTGAATGAAGTGATGGCGACTATAGGGTTGGATGCGCAGCGCAGGAAATAGTCAAAAATTATCGCACTTTGCCTATTTATGCGTTTGGAAATTGTCCATTGATCTTGAGGGTAGGCGAGGCTGGCATGGCTGTCATTGCCCTGGCGGTCCAATCCAGTGTCAGGAAAGAGGGTGAGGCCTGTTCCAGGGCGCTTGCCCGCAAAATGACGGCATCGACAATAGAACAGATAGCCTAGAAGGCAGGAGAACACACCGTGAGCGAACAACCCGCCTCCGGGCACTGGCAACTGCAGGGGATCGTGGCCGGCTTGCGCGGTGCCCGTGAGCAATGGCGCACCCGCAATGGCCGCAGCAGCGGCGAACAAGGTGGCCGGGAGCTGCCGTCGCGCGAAGCGGTGCGACAGATCCTTGAACAGCTCTGCGGCGCGCTGTTTCCCATGCGCCTCGGGCCAGTGGACCTGCGCGAGGAGAGCGAGGATTTTTATGTCGGCCATACCCTGGACGCCGCGCTCAATGCGTTGTTGGTGCAGGCGCGCCTGGAACTGCGCTACGCCGCCCGGCAAGGCAAGGAGGACCTGGCGGGTGTCGACGCCCATGCCCTGAAGCTGATCCAGGGCTTTGCCGCAGCGCTGCCGGGCATGCGTGTACTGCTCGATACCGACGTGCTGGCGGCCTACCACGGCGACCCGGCGGCACGCAGTGTCGATGAAGTGCTGCTGTGCTATCCCGGCATCCTGGCGATCATCCATCACCGTCTGGCCCATCACCTGTACACGGCCGGGCTGCCACTGTTGGCACGAATCAGTTCGGAGCTGGCCCACTCGGCAACGGGTATCGATATCCATCCTGGAGCCCAGATCGGCCCAAGCTTCTTCATCGACCACGGTACCGGCGTGGTGATCGGCGAAACCGCGATCATCGGCGAGCGCGTGCGGATTTATCAGGCGGTGACCCTTGGCGCCAAGCGCTTCCCGAGCGATGAGTCCGGCACGTTGCACAAGGGCTTGGCCCGTCACCCGATCGTCGAAGATGACGTGGTGATCTATGCCGGCGCTACCGTACTGGGGCGTATCACCATCGGGCAGGGTTCCACCATCGGTGGCAACGTCTGGTTGACGCGCAGTGTGCCGCCGCACAGCAACATTACCCAGGCCAACCTGCAGCTCGATTGTCAGGACAAACAGTGATCGTGGACGGTGCCTTGAGTCGGCACCCGCCCGGTGCATGCCCCTTTGCGGCCAGGGGTCGACAGGGCATGTCAGGCTGGCCAAGAGGTGTTTCCAGGGCATTACCAATCGGCGCTTCAATTCGCAATGAGGCTCAAACCATGTTTAACTTGAACGCTTGTTCAATTAAAAAAACGCTGGTCCGCTGCCGGTGTTCATCAGGAGGATTCCTTTGCTGAACCCGTTAATTATGCGTCTTTCGTCCTTTGACGAGGTGCACACGCCATGAGTGCACCGACCCCTTCGCTTGCCCCTGGCAAGATCCGCATGAACCCCCCGGTGTTCTATTTTGCGGCAAGTTTCATCCTCATCTTTGGCCTTGTGGTCATCATCAACCCGGAGAGTGCAGGCCAGTGGTTGCTGGCGGCGCAGAACTGGGCTGCCAACACGGTAGGCTGGTACTACATGCTGGCGATGACCCTGTATCTGGTCTTCGTGGTGGTCACCGCCGTATCCGGCTACGGCAAGATCAAGCTCGGTGCCGACCACGACGAGCCCGAATTCAGCTACCTGTCATGGGCGGGCATGCTGTTCGCTGCGGGGATCAGCATCACGCTGTTCTTCTTCTGCGTCTCGGAACCGCTTACCCACATGCTGCAGCCGCCCCAGGGTGAGGGGGGTACGGCTGAGGCGGGGCGGCAGGCGATGCAGATCCTGTTCCTGCATTGGGGCCTGCACGGTTGGGGCGTCTTTGCCTTCGTCGGCATGGCGCTGGCTTATTTCGCCTACCGGCACAACCTGCCGCTGGCCTTGCGCTCTGCGCTCTACCCGCTAATCGGCAAGCGCATCAACGGGCCTATCGGCTATGCGGTCGACGGCTTCGGCATCATCGCCACGGTATTCGGCCTGGGGGCCGACATGGGCTTTGGCGTGCTGCACCTCAATGCCGGCTTGGATTACCTGTTCGGCATCAGCCACAGCCAGTGGGTGCAGGTGGTGCTGATCACGCTGATGATGGGCGCGGCGGTGGCCGTGGCGGTAGCCGGCGTGGAAAAAGGCGTACGGGTGATGAGCGACATCAACCTGTTCCTGGCCTGTTCGCTTTTGCTCTTCGTGTTGTTCGCAGGCCCCACCCAGCACCTGTTCAACACCCTTATCCAGAACCTGGGCGATTATTTGGGTGCCTTGCCGCGCAAGAGCTTCGATGTCTATGCCTATGGCGATAACCGTGAGTGGCTGGGTGGCTGGACGGTGTTCTACTGGGCCTGGTGGATCGCGTGGGCGCCGTTCGTGGGCTTGTTCATCGCGCGCATCTCCCGTGGGCGGACCATTCGCGAGTTCGTCTTCGGTGTGCTGCTGATTCCGCTTGGCTTCACCCTGGCGTGGATGTCGATCTTCGGCAACAGCGCACTGGACCAGGTCATCAATCACGGCATGACCGCGCTGGGCCAGGCCGCGTTGGACAACCCGTCCATGAGCCTGTACCTGCTGCTGGAGACCTACCCGTGGAGCAAGGCGGTGATTGCCATGACGGTGTTCGTCAGCTTCGTGTTCTTCGTGACGTCGGCAGACTCCGGTACCGTGGTGCTGTCCACGCTGTCGGCGACCGGCGGCGATGCAGACGAGGACGGCCCGAACTGGCTGCGCATCTTCTGGGGCGCCATGACGGCACTGGTGACCAGTGCCTTGCTGTTCGCCGGCAGCATCGACTCGCTGAAGTCAGCGGTGGTGCTCACCTCGTTGCCCTTCTCGCTGATCCTGTTGTGCATGATGTGGGGGCTGCACAAGGCCTTCTACCTGGAGTCGCAGCGCCAGATCGCGCAGATGCATTCGCTGGCTCCCTTCGCCCAGTCACGCCGAGGCCGTGGGGGTTGGCGCCAGCGCTTGAGCCAGGCGGTGCATTTCCCTTCGCGGGACGAGGTGTACCGGTTCATGGACGATGTGGTGCGCCCGGCCATTGCCGATGTGCGTGAGGTGTTCGAGCAGAAAGGGCTGGTGCTGATCACCCAGGACGACCCGAGCCATGACAACGTCAGCTTGAAAGTCGGCCATGGCGATGAACAGCCGTTCATCTACCAGGTGCAGATGCGCGGTTACTTCACGCCCTCGTTCGCCCGTGGTGGCCTGGGTGCCCATGAGTTGAAGAACCGTCGCTATTACCGGGCGGAGGTCTACCTCAGCGAAGGCAGCCAGAATTACGACCTGGTGGGCTACAGCAAGGAACAGATCATCAACGACATCCTCGACCAGTACGAACGGCACATGCAGTTCCTGCATTTGGTGCGCTGATCGCCCCGTCCTGGAAGGGCGAGCCTCATGGCTCGGCCTTCCAGGATCGCCCCGCCTCTCTCCGACTAAGCGCCCTCCGGCTAATAGGGCGCATCGCCCAGAATGGTTGCCCTGTGCATCACCCGCCGGTTCGGCCGGTAGTCGTCCACTGCGTAATGCTGGGTGACGCGGTTGTCCCAGAACGCTACGTCGTTTTCCTGCCAGCGCCAGCGGATCGTGAACTCTGGCCGGGTGGCATGAGCGAAAAGAAGCTTCAGCAGTGCCTCACTTTCCGATTCGCTCAATTCATTGATGCGCGTGGTGAACCCCTCATTGACGAACAGTGCCTGGCGCCCGCTGGCTGGATGCGTGCGTACCACCGGATGAGATAAGGGTGGGTTTTGACGCCGGGTCTGCTCCCAGCGCGCCAGATCCTGCGGAGTTGTGCCAAAGCGCTCCAACGGGAATGACTTGGTGAAGTCGTGGGTCGCCGTCAGCCCGACCAGCATCGCCTGCAGCGGCGCTGACAATCCCTCGAAAGCTGCAATGCCACTGGCCCACAGGGTATCGCCGCCATAGGCCGGCAAGTGCTTGGCACTAAGCACTGCGCCCAGGGCCGGTGTCGGCAGAAAGGTCACGTCGGTGTGCCAAACGG
The DNA here is from genome assembly GCF_002425525.1 of Pseudomonas sp. UBA5568. Taxonomy (NCBI): domain Bacteria; kingdom Pseudomonadati; phylum Pseudomonadota; class Gammaproteobacteria; order Pseudomonadales; family Pseudomonadaceae; genus Pseudomonas; species Pseudomonas sp. UBA5568. The sequence goes on from NZ_DIMK01000019.1 coordinate 66,480, forward strand.
CGTTGTCACGGACGTCAGTGACCGCAGTATCGAGCACCAGCACCTGGGGCGTATCGGGTACGTTGGGGTAGATGGGGTGGATGTGCAGGTCGCCAAAGCGGGCGGCAAAATGCGCCTGCTGGGCGGGGGCGATGGGCTGGTCGCGGAAGAACAGCACCTGATGGCGAAGCAACGCGTGTTCTATGGCGTCGCGCACCTCGTCGCTGATGTCGCGGGCAAGGTCCACGCCGCCGATCTGTGCGCCCAGCGCCGGGCTGAGTGGGGTAATGGTCAGGCTCATGTCGGTCTCTCAGGCAGGCGCCCTTGCGGGCGCACGAGCGGTAGGGTTCAGTGGCTTTGTCCGTGCCAGGGCACCAGTCGGCGTTGCAGCGCGCGTAGGCTCATCTCCAGCGCGAACGCGATCAGCGCGATCAGCAGGATGCCCAGCACCACCACATCGGTGACCAGAAATTGCGCGGCCGACTGCACCATGAAGCCAAGGCCGCTGGTGGCGGCGATCAGTTCGGCCGCTACCAGCGTCGACCAACCGACGCCCAGGCCAATCCGAATGCCTGTCAGAATGTCGGGCAGCGCACTGGGCAGGATCACGTGACGAATCAGCTGGGCCCTGGTCGCACCCAGCGATTGCGCGGCTCGCAGCTTGGCCGGGTCGGTGGTGCGCACGCCCGTGGCAGTGGCGATGGCGATGGGCGCGAAGATCGCCAGGTAGATCAGCAGGACCTTCGACAGCTCGCCGATCCCGCACCAGATGACGATCAGCGGCAAGTAGGCGAGCGGGGGGATAGGCCGGTAGAACTCAATCAACGGGTCGAAGATGCCCCGTGCCACGCGGCTATAACCAATGGCGATACCTATCGGGATGGCCGTGAACACCGCGGCCAGCAATGCCGTGCCGATACGCCCGAGACTGGCGCCAAGGTGCTGCCACAGGCTGGCATCCATGTAGCCCTGGGTGAGCAAGACCCAGGCTTTGGCCGTGATGTCAGCAGGCGAGGGCAGAAACAGGGGCTCGACCCACCCGGCAGCCGTGACCAACCACCAGGTCAGCACTAGGCTGGCCAGGGTCAATGCGCTGATCCAACGGGTGGGCAGCAAGCGAGCCCCGCTGGCGGCAGGTGCTGATTGAACAGTGGGCTCACTGGCCGCTGGTATATCAATGCTGCTCATGCGCGCTCCTGGGATTGACGGTGGGAAAAGACCCGGGCCAGCACATGCTCGCGCGCTTCGATGAAGCGCGGGTCGGACTTGATTGCCCGCGCCGGCTCGCCGTTGGCGTAACGCTGGCCGAAGTCCAATTGAAGCCGCTCGACGATGCGCCCTGGGCTGGGTGCGAGCAGCACCAATTCAGTGGCGAGAAACACGGCCTCCTCTATGTCATGGGTGATCAGGAACACAGGTTTGTCGGCGCGCTGCCAGATATCCAGCAGCAGCGTCTGCATGTGCTCGCGGGTGAACGCATCCAGGGCACCGAACGGTTCATCCATCAGCAGTACGCCAGGCTCGGCGGCCAATGCACGGGCCAGGCCCACGCGCTGCTTCTGGCCGCCTGAAAGCTGCCATATGCGCCGCTCGGCAAACTCTGCAAGGTCGACCAGGGCGAGCATCTCGCGGGCTCTGGCTTCACGTGCCGCGCGTGGCACGCCGGCCAGTTCCAGGCCGAAGGCGACATTGCCCAGCACGTTCTGCCAGGGCAGTAGGGCATCATCCTGAAAGACCACGCCACGCTCGGCCCCTGGCCCCTGCACGGGCACGCCGTCGAGCGTGATGCGTCCCGCGCTGGGGCTGACGAATCCTGCGATCAGGTTCAGCAACGAGGTCTTCCCGCTGCCCGAGGGCCCAAGCGCCACCAGCAACTGCCGCGGCCCTACGCTCAGGGTGATGTCGGCCAGCACCGGGCTCGCGGCACCAGGGTACTGTTCGCTGATGCGCTCCAGTTCGAGCAAGGCCATGTCAGGCTCCTGTCATTGTCTGCAAATTCAGTGGGGGAGGTACTGGGCACTGACGTAGGGGCTGTAGTTCGGCAGTACGGCCTCGACCTTGCCTTGCTGCTTGAGGAACGTGGCCGTGTCGGTCAGGGCCTGGGTAGTGGGCGCACCCAGGGCGCTGGCCTGGTCTGCGGCCAGCGGGTAGACGTTGCCTTGCAGCAACACCGGGATGTCCGAAGGCTTGGCGCCGGACAGCTTGGCCAACTTGGCGACGTTGTCCTGGTTCGCCAGCCAGGCTTGTGGGTCCTTTCGGTAGTCGGCATACGCCTGCAGGGTGACCTGCGCGAAGGCCCTGACCACGTCGGGGTGCTTGGATGCGAAGTCCTTGCGCACGATCCAGGCGTCGAAGGTGGGGGCCCCTGCCTTGCCCAGCTCGCCCGAGGTGATCAGCACCTTGCCGGTTTCCTTCGCCACGCCCAGCGCAGGGTCCCAGACATAGGTGGCGTCGATGTCGCCACGTTTCCATGCCGCGATGATCGCGGGCGGTGCCAGGTTCACGATCTGCACCTTGGCAGGATCGATGTTCCAGTGCTTGAGTGCTGCCAGCAGGCTGTAGTGCCCGGTTGACACGAAGGGGACAGCGACTTTTTTGCCCACAAGATCCTGGGGTGTCTTGATTTCATCGCGCACCACCAGCGCTTCGCCGGCCCCGATCTGCGTGGCGATCAGGAACGTCTCGATCGGCAGCTTGCGCGTTGCGGCGGCTGCCAATGGGCTGGAGCCCAGATAACCAATCTGCACGTCCCCACTGGCAACGGCGGTGATCACATCGGCACCATTGTCGAACTTGCGCCAGTCGATACTGGCTTTGGTCGCCGTCTCGTAGTCGCCATCGACCTGCGACACCTTGGCAGGATCGACCGTCGTCTGATACGCCACGGTCAAGTCTGACGCCTGGGCCATCCAGCTGGCGCCAGCAAGGGCTAAGGTACTGAGAATTCGCAGGGTGCGGTGCGGGTTCATGGTGAGCTCTCATCGGGTAAAGGATGCATGAGCTTAGGCTAATTGATCTAAAAAACTAAAAATAAATAACTTTTAAGAATTAGCTTAGCGCGTGTTTGGCACCCTTGGTCGATGCTTGACCACGCGCAATGGCAAAATCAGCCGACGCTGCTAGGCTCAGCGTCCCTATAGATCCAATTGGAATGAGGTTATGAGCAAACGATTGCAAATAGCCGGGGGTTATGAGAAACCCACTTGCTACAACAAAATGCAGTAATGGTTCCTTACATATTCCTTAAAAGTCTTACCGATTCACAAAACAGTCATTTTGGATTTATAGGATTGTCATTATCCTGTAGCGCAGGTTGGCGCCTTAGACCAAAGTCGCGAAACGTTTAGAAATGATTGACTAAAGGGTCACGCTTTGGGACTAAATCGCCCATCCACGGTGAGCGGGGCAACAGACCCGGCCGCCTGAGATACACAAAAATTAGAACGTAGAGGAGCAAAGCATGTACAAGTCCAGCCTGGCCATGGCCGTGGCACTGGGTGTTCTCGCCCAACAAGCAGGTGCTGCCGGTTTCGTTGAAGACAGCAAGCTGTCGGTCAGCTCGCGCACCATGTACTTCAATGGCGACAACCGTGACGGCGGCGCCGACAACCGTGAATCGGGCCAGGGCTTCAAACTGGATTACCTGTCCGGTTTCACCCAGGGCACCGTTGGTTTCGGTGTAGACGCCCAGGCTCTGTGGGGCATCCACCTCGATGGCGGCCGTGGCAAACACCCTGACAACAGCAGCTTCTTCCCAAGCGATTCCGACGGCTCCGCCGTCAGCCAATGGGCTCGCCTGGGTGCCAACGCCAAGGCCAAGTTCTCCAAGACTGAAGTCCATTACGGCAGCGCCCTGGCGCCTAATCTGCCGATCCTGGTCTCCAACGATGGCCGTCTGCTGCCGCAGACCTTCGAAGGTGGCACCCTCCAGTCGAAGGAAATCGACAACCTGACCATCAACGCCGGTCAGCTGACCCACGCCATGGGCCGCGCCTCGAGCAACCGCACCGGCCTGTCGGTCAACGGCGCCTTCCGTGACAGCAACAAGTTCCGCTATGGCGGCCTGGACTACAAGCTCACTCCAGACCTGACCCTGCAGTACTACTACTCGAACCTGGAAGACTTCTACAAGCAGCACTTCCTGGGCGCTACCCACGTCTTCAAGATCGCTGACGACCAGTCGTTCAAGACTGACCTGCGCTACTTCAACAGCAGCAGCGATGGCCGTAACGGTGACTCGGGCTACACCTTCAACAACAACGGCGGCTTTGCCAAGACGCCTGGCGAGGTCGACAACAAGACCTGGTCGGCAATGTTCACCTACACCCTGGGCGGTCACTCGCTCATGCTCGGTCACCAGCGCGTCAACGACGACGGTGGTTTCGTCTGGTTGAACCAGGGTAGCGTGCGCAAGGACGGTTCGCGTTCCTCGCTCGAAGGCGCCGGCGGCGCCAGCTTCTACCTGTTCACCGACAGCATGATCAACCAGTTCGCCAAGGCCGGTGAAAACACCACATTCGGTCAATACGCCTACGATTTCGCGCGCCTCGGCGTACCGGGCCTGAAGGCTTCGGTTTCCTACCTCAAGGGTGAAGACGGCAAGAACGCCAGCGGCAATGGCCACTTCAGCGAGTGGGAACGTGACGCCCGGATCGACTACGTCATCCAGGAAGGCACGTTCAAAGGCCTGGGTGCGAGCCTGCGCCACGGTGTATACCGCGGCACCGGTGAAAGCTCGTTGGCCGATCAGGACCAGACCCGTTTCATCGTGAACTACACTTACAATTTCCTGTAAGCCGTAGCCACATTAAAGAGCCTCGCCTGATGCGAGGCTTTTTTGTGAGCGAAATTTGTTATGCATAAAAAGCATTAACAAAGCTTTATTTATTCTTTTTAAGGTTGAAGAAATTCAGGCACATTCATTCCACAGGCACCCCAGCACAGGAGCTGCATCCCATGAGCCTCAAACTCGGCGATATCGCCCCGGATTTCGAACAGGATTCCAGCGAAGGCAAGATCCGTTTTCACCAATGGCTGGGCGACAGCTGGGGCGTGCTGTTCTCGCACCCTGCCGACTTCACCCCGGTGTGCACCACCGAATTGGGGCTCACGGCCAAGCTCAAGGATGAATTTGCCAAGCGCGGAGTCAAGGCCATTGCACTGTCGGTCGACCCGGTCGACTCGCATCACCGCTGGATCGACGACATCAACGAAACCCAGCAGACCGTGGTCAACTTCCCGATCCTCGCCGACGCCGACCGCAAGGTGTCCGATCTGTACGACCTGATCCACCCAAATGCCAGCGATACCCTCACCGTACGCTCGCTGTTCATCATCGACCCGAACAAGAAAGTTCGCCTGACGATTACCTACCCCGCCAGTACCGGGCGAAACTTCAACGAGATCCTGCGGGTCATCGACTCGTTGCAATTGACCGATTCGCACAAGGTCGCCACGCCAGGCAACTGGCAGGACGGCGACGACGTGGTGATCGTTTCTTCGCTCAAGGACGAAGAAGAGATCCGGCAACGCTTTCCAAAAGGCTACAAGGCGGTCAAACCCTATCTGCGTCTGACGCCTCAACCGAACCGAGCGTGAATACTGTGTTGCATAGCGCTTAGCCAAGCAGGGATTTTCGGGCCGTTTCGACGGCCCTTTTTTTTTGACCAAAAAACCGACCAGTAAATACCTAAATCGAATAAATAAAGAATTAAATATGATTTATAGATATATAAAGATGCTGATAATGTCGTCCTACCGTAACCCAAGGAAGCGCAGCAATGCTGGTCGTATCAATCGGTGGTAGCCCAAGTCCTCGCTCACGCTCAGGCGTGTTGCTCGAACGTTCGCGGCAGTGGCTCGAGCACCGTGGCGTTGAAGTCGTCACCCTGCAGGTGCGCGACTTTCCTGCCGAAGACTTGCTGCATGCCCGCTTCGACAGCCCGCACGTGCAGCACTTCCAACAGTTGGTGGCCCAGGCCGATGGCCTGATCGTTGCCACGCCGGTGTACAAGGCTTCGTTCGCCGGCGCGCTGAAAACCCTGCTTGACCTGCTGCCCGAGCGCGCATTGGCCAACCGGGTAGTACTGCCCATCGCAACGGGCGGCAGCATTGCCCACATGCTGGCCGTGGATTACGCCCTCAAGCCCGTGCTGTCAGCTCTCAAGGCCCAGGAGACCCTGCAAGGGATCTTTGCCGACGACAGCCAGATCGCCTATGCCGAAGGCAATAAGCCGGCCCAGCTGGCGCCTGCCCTCGAAGAGCGGCTGCACGACTCGCTGGAAACCTTCCACCTGGCCTTGGCCAGGCGCCCGCGCCCGGTAGCACCCGGTGTGCTCAATGATCGCCTGATCAGTGCTCGCTGGAGCATCTGATCCGGCAAACCCGCTGTATCACCTTACTCGCCCGTCAACGAGGCAAGCAGGTGCAACCCGAACCCCATCGCACAGGAGAGCGCCATGCGCACAATCTTCTTGCGTCGTGGTCTGGTCGCCCTGTTTGCGGCGGCTGTGTCCCTCGGCGCCATCACCCAGGCACAGGCTGAAACCCTGCGCATCGGTTATCAGAAATACGGCACCCTGGTGCTGCTCAAGGCCAAGGGCACGCTGGAAAAGCGCCTGGCCGAGCAGGGCGTGCAGGTGCAGTGGACCGAGTTCCCCGGCGGCCCTCAGCTGCTCGAAGGGCTGAACGTCGGTTCTGTCGATTTCGGCGTGACCGGTGAAACGCCTCCGGTATTCGCACAGGCCGCCGGGGCCGATTTGCTGTACGTGGCCTACGAGCCTCCCGCACCTCACAGTGAGGCCATCCTGGTGCCCAAGGACTCGCCGATCCAGTCGGTGCAGGCACTCAAGGGCAAGAAGGTCGCCCTCAACAAGGGCTCCAATGTCCATTACCTGCTCGTACGGGCACTCGAAGACGCAGGCCTGAAGTACACCGATATTCAACCGGTCTACCTACCCCCGGCCGATGCGCGCGCAGCGTTCGAGCGTGGCAGTGTCGATGCCTGGGTGATCTGGGACCCGTACCAGGCCGCCGCCGAGCAGCAGCTGCAAGCCCGCACCCTGCGTGACGGCCAGGGCCTGGTAGACAACCATCAGTTCTACCTGGCCACGCGCAGTTATGCGAATCAGCACCCGGCCGTCATCAATACCGTCATCGAACAGGTACGTGCGGTCGGTGAGTGGTCGCAGGCCAACCCGCAGGAGGTCACCGACCAGGTCGCTCCGCTGCTTGGGCTCACGCCGGACATCACCCTGACGTCCGTCAAGCGCCAAGGCTATGGCGCAGCGCCCTTGACGCCGGACGTAGTGGCGGCTCAGCAGAAAATCGCAGACACCTTCCAGACGCTCAAGCTCATACCCAAGCCGCTGCGCATCAAGGACGTGATCTGGACACCCCCGGCCAAGGTTGCCAGTGCGCCTTGATTGATCTGCCCGTGCCGGGCCTTCCCCGGCTCAGCTATCCCTTAGGAGACAACTCCAATGAGCCTCAACATCTTCTGGTTCCTCCCCACGCACGGTGATGGCAAATACCTGGGCACCGCGCAAGGCGCCCGGGCGGTCGACCATGGCTATCTGCAGCAGATTGCCCAGGCGGCCGACCGCCTGGGGTTCGGCGGCGTGCTGATACCCACCGGGCGCTCCTGCGAGGATTCCTGGCTGGTGGCCGCCTCCCTGATTCCTGTTACCGAACGGCTGAAGTTCCTGGTAGCCCTGCGCCCTGGGATCATCTCGCCGACAGTCGCCGCGCGGCAGGCCGCCACGCTCGATCGCCTGTCCAATGGCCGGGCGCTGTTCAACCTGGTAACCGGTGGTGATCCGGATGAGTTGGCCGGTGACGGCCTGCACCTCAATCATCAGGAGCGCTACGAAGCGTCTGTCGAGTTCACCCGCATCTGGCGCAAGGTGCTTGAAGGCGAAGAAGTCGACTACGACGGCAAACACATCCAGGTCAAAGGCGCGAAGCTGCTGTACCCACCCATCCAGCAGCCTCGTCCACCGTTGTATTTCGGTGGTTCGTCCGAAGCCGCCCAAGACCTGGCTGCAGAGCAGGTCGAGCTGTACCTGACCTGGGGCGAACCGCCCAGCGCGGTGGCTGAAAAGATCGCCCAGGTGCGCGATAAGGCCGCTGCTCAAGGGCGCGAGGTGCGGTTTGGCATTCGTCTTCATGTGATCGTGCGCGAGACCAATGCGCAAGCGTGGGAAGCGGCTGAAAAACTGATATCCCATCTGGACGACGACACCATCGCTCGCGCCCAGGCATCGCTTGCCCGTTTCGACTCGGTAGGGCAGCAGCGCATGGCCGCGCTGCACAATGGCAGCCGCGACAAGCTCGAAGTCAGCCCCAACCTGTGGGCTGGGGTAGGCCTGGTTCGCGGAGGTGCAGGCACTGCGCTGGTGGGCGATGGCCCGACCGTCGCCGCACGGGTCAAGGAGTATGCCGCCCTGGGCATCGACACTTTCATCTTCTCCGGTTACCCGCACCTGGAAGAGTCATACCGGGTGGCCGAACTGTTGTTCCCGCACCTGGACGTACAACGGCCTCAGCCTGCCACCGGCGGCGGCTACGTGAGCCCGTTCGGCGAGATGGTTGCCAACGACATCCTGCCCAAGTCCGTGGCCCAGCGATGAGGGGTACTGTATGAGTCGCAAAGCCTCGAATACCGTGACAGAGCGCTTGGCGCCCTGGGCGCTGCCGGTACTGCTGCTGGCCGCGTGGCAACTGGCGGTCAGCGCGGGCTGGCTGTCAACCCGCATTCTGCCAGCGCCAAGCGCCGTACTGTCAGCCGGCGTCGACCTGGTACGCAGTGGAGAGATCTGGACGCACCTGGCCATCAGCGGCTGGCGTGCCGGGCTGGGCTTCGTGATCGGTGGCAGCATTGGCCTGGTGCTGGGCTTCATCACCGGGCTGTCCAACTGGGGCGAGCGCCTGCTCGACAGTTCGGTACAGATGATCCGTAACGTGCCGCACCTGGCCCTGATCCCGCTGGTGATCTTGTGGTTCGGCATCGACGAGTCGGCGAAGATCTTTCTGGTCGCGCTGGGCACGCTCTTCCCCATCTACCTGAATACCTACCACGGGATCCGCAATGTCGACCCGGCCCTGGTGGAAATGGCGCGCAGCTACGGGCTTTCGGGGTTCAGCCTGTTTCGCCAGGTGATCCTGCCCGGTGCCTTGCCTTCGATACTGGTGGGCGTGCGCTTCGCACTGGGCTTCATGTGGCTGACCTTGATCGTCGCCGAAACCATTTCGGCCAACGCCGGCATTGGCTACCTGGCGATGAACGCCCGGGAGTTCCTGCAGACCGATGTGGTGGTGCTGGCCATCGTGCTGTACGCCGTGCTCGGCAAGCTCGCCGACCTGGCTGCCCGTGGCCTTGAGCGTGTGTGGCTGCGATGGCATCCGGCTTATCAAGTTGCCAGGAAGGAGGGCGCATGACCGTGCTCAAGGACAATCCGCCACACCTGCTGCGTGGCATTCCATTGGCCGCCAAGGGCCTGCGTAAAACCTTCGGCTCGCGCGAGGTGCTAAAAGGCATCGACCTGCATGTCCCGGCCGGCCAGTTCGTCGCCATCGTCGGCCGTAGCGGTTGCGGCAAAAGTACCTTGCTGCGCCTGCTGGCTGGGCTCGACCAACCAACGGCAGGGCAACTGCTGGCAGGTGCTGCACCGCTGGACGAGGCACGGGAAGAAACCCGCCTGATGTTCCAGGACTCGCGGCTGCTGCCGTGGAAAAAGGTCATCGACAATGTGGGGCTCGGCCTGTCCGGCGATTGGCGTGCCAGGGCGCTGGATGCGCTGGAGGCAGTGGGCCTGGCCGACCGCGCCAACGAATGGCCCGCAGCCCTCTCGGGCGGCCAGAAGCAGCGCGTTGCGCTTGCCCGCGCACTGATCCACCAACCGCGTCTGCTGTTGCTGGACGAACCGCTGGGTGCGCTGGATGCACTGACGCGCATCGAAATGCAGCAACTGATCGAGCGCCTGTGGGGCCAGCATGGTTTCACCGTGCTGCTGGTGACCCATGACGTCAGTGAAGCGGTTGCGGTGGCGGATCGCGTGATCCTGATCGAGGACGGCGAAGTCGGGCTCGACCTGACGGTCGACCTGCCACGGCCACGACCGCGCGGTTCGCACCGCCTGGCCGCGCTTGAAAGCCAAGTGCTCAACCGAGTCCTTTCTGCGCCGGGCACTGCGCCCGAGCCGGAGCCTGTTGCCCCCCTGCCCACGCAGTTGCGTTGGGCGCACTGAACCCCCAGAAGCCATCGAAAAGGAAACACTCCAATGACCATCAAAGCCATCAACGTCCGTAATCAGTTCAAAGGCACCGTCAAGGAAATCCTCGAAGGCCCGGTGCTGTCGGAAATCGACGTCCAGACCGCCTCGGGTATCGTCACATCGGTCATCACGACCCGCTCCGTACGTGAACTGGAACTGCAAGTGGGCAGCGAGGTGATTGCCTTCGTGAAGTCCACCGAGGTATCCATCGCCAAGCTGTGATCGAGCACGGGGCCGCCTTGCGGCCCCTCAGTGCGAACGCTTGACCAGAAAAGGTGGCAGGTACAAGCCCAGGTAGGCTTCGAATACCCGCTTGCCTTCTTCGGCCATGCGCGGGGTGATGGTCTCGTGCAATTGCATTGACCGGGCATACACCCGATCGCTCAATTCCATGGCCAAGGCGAACACATCCACATCCGCAGGCATCACCGGCAAGTGAAAGTGCTGGTCGAACAACCTGTGCATCAGGGCGCCAAGCTCCATGTCGTGCTGCCGGTCAGCCTGCATGACCTCGCTGAGGCCATGCTGCGCCAGGATCAACTGCCGCGCAGCGGCATCCTCGTTGTAGATATCCAGCATGCGTTGCTCGATCAACCGCGACAGCTCATGCCAGCGGGTGAGCATGCTGCTGTCGATCGGCGCGCCAAGCGCCTCGCGGAAAACCCTGTGTACATCGGCAGTCAGCGCTTCGAGCAGCGCAGGCACGCTGGCGAAGAAGTGGTAGACCGATGACGGCGGGATTTGCGCGCGCTCGGCCACGCTGTAGATCGACAGGCCAGCCACCCCGCCCTCGGCCAGGAGCTCGCGGGCAGCTGCCAGGATCGCTTCGATCCGGGCCTGGCTGCTGGCGCGTGGCTTGCGCGCTGGGATGCCGCGGGTCATCAGTTGCTGATTGCCAGGATACTGGCCTGGTAGGCGCCCACGAAGGTATCGAACTCGCCCACTTCTTCCTGTTCCAGCTGCGACTGTTTGGCCAGGGACTCGCGCGCCAGCGTTTCGAAGGCCTGCTGCTGGTCGGGGCTCAGGGGCTGCTCGCGCAGTGTCTGGGCGTGGAGACGGCTTTGTCGCAGCGAGAACGCGATGAAGCTCTCATCATGCTCGGTCATGCGCGCCAACACCTGGGCCGATGGGGTCAGCTCGGGGTCGTCGACCTTTGCCTGCTGGGCTTGCAGGGCCTTGGCGTGCTCATCCCCGCCCTGGGCCTGGTCGAGCAGGTCGGCCAATTGAGCGATCTGAGCAATCAGCTCGCTGGCCCAGTCCTTGAGCGGCACAGGCTGCCCATCACGCTGCAACTTCAGGCCTGGACGCCGGCCTTCTTTGACCACGCTCAGGAAATTGCTGGTGCACTGGCTGCATTCGTTGTTGTTGAGCTGTGGGCTGTCGTCCAGCGCGCAGAACAGCAAAAACGCATCGAGAAAGCGTGCTTCGGTGAGGTCGATGCCCACTGGCAGGAGCGGGTTGATGTCCAGGCAGCGCACCTCCACGTACTGCACGCCGCGCGAGGTGAGCGCCTGGATTGGACGTTCGCCGGAGTAGGTCACCCGCTTGGGACGGATGTTGGAGTAGTACTCGTTCTCGATTTGCAGAATGTTGGTGTTCAGCTGTACCCACTCGCCATCGACATGGGTACCGACCTCCACATAAGGTGGGTACGGCGTGCCTACCGCCTTGCGCAGGCTGTCGGTGTAGCTGGACAGGTTGTTGTAGCACGGCGTCAGGCCCGCCTGGGCATTGCTCTGGTAGCCCAGGTCGCTCATGCGCAGGCTGGTGGCGTAGGGCAGGTAGAGGGTGTCGCCATCGAGCTCTTCGAGCTGGTGGGCGCGGCCCCGCAGAAAGCCCTTGTCCAAGGCGGGCGAAGCGCCGAACAGGTACATGAGCAGCCAGCTGTAGCGACGGAAATTGCGGATCAGGGCGATGTACGCGGCCGACTGATAATCCCGTTCGTTTTCAGTGCTGCCTTCGGCTTCGCGCAGCAATGGCCACAGGGCCTCGGGCAGCGAGAAGTTGTAATGGATGCCGGCAATGCACTGCATGGTGCGGCCGTAGCGCAGGGCCAGGCCCTTGCGATAGACATGCTTGAGCTTGCCGATGTTGGAAGTGCCGTACTCGGCGATGGGAATGTCTTCTTCAGCCGGCAGCGAACACGGCATCGACGGGCTCCAGAGGTACTCGTCGCTCAACTTGGTGTAGACGAACCTGTGGATCTGCTCGAGGTTTTCCAGCACCGCAGCGGCGTCAGGCAGCGCCGGGGTGATGAATTCAAGCAATGATTCGGAGTAATCGGTGGTGATCTGTTCGTTGGTCAGCGCCGCGCCCAGTGCTTCGGGGTGCGGTGTCTGGGCCAGACGGCCACTGTCTGTCACGCGCAGGCATTCGCGCTCAATGCCGTGCAGACACTGCTTGAGCAAGGGGAGATTAGCGCCGAGCAAGCTCAGGCGGCGGTTGAGGAGTGTGCTCAAGATGTATTCCTTCACGCGTCAGTCGCCCCAATATGGGGGTAGAGATGACGGTCTACAAGGGTAGGGGGAAGGGAACGGGCGTTGTCGCCTGGTTTACCGCGGCCCCAGCAGTGCGCGCGCACTGCCGAAGTTACCGCAGATAATGCTTTGTGAGCTAGAGCGCGACGAAGGTTCCTTGCGCCTTGGCCACCAGCTTGTCGTCCTGGACTACGTCAGCGTCGACCACCAGCGTGCGCCTGCCTGCATGCAGCACCCGAGCGGTGCACAGCACCTCGCCATCGCTGACGGCGCGCAGGTAGTTGATCTTGCATTCGAGGGTGACGCTCTGCTGGTCGAAGCCGTGGCTGGACGAGCAGGCCAGCCCCATGGTGATGTCCACCAGGCTGAAGATCGCCCCGCCATGAAGCTTCTGGCCACGGTTGCGCAGGTGCGGCGCCACCGCCAGGCTCACCTCGGCAACGCCCCCTTCCAGGCGTTGCAGGCTGCAGCCCAGCAATTGGCTGAAGGCGCTTTGCACGTACTCGGGTGCCACGTCCATCACTTCTTCTTCAACTGCTTGGCGTTGGCGAACAGGGCAGCCATGGCGTTGTTGGCCGGCGCTGCAGTGGCGGTCTCGCGCTGACGGGGCGCTGGCTGTTGACGGCCACCCCCCTGGCCACGTCCGCCACCCCGGTTGCCTTCGACCTTCTCGCCCGGCGTATCGCTCATGCGCATGGACAGGCCGACACGCTTGCGCGGGATGTCCACTTCCATGACCTTGACCTTGACCACATCGCCGGCCTTGACCGCTTCGCGTGGGTCTTTGACGAACTTTTCCGACAGCGCCGAGATATGCACCAGCCCATCCTGGTGCACGCCGATGTCCACGAAGGCGCCGAAATTGGTGACGTTGGTCACTACGCCTTCCAGGATCATCCCAGGCTCCAGGTCCTTGAGGTCCTCGACCCCGTCCTGGAAGGTGGCCGTCTTGAACTCCGGACGCGGGTCGCGGCCAGGCTTGTCCAGTTCCTGCAGGATGTCGGTCACCGTGGGCAGGCCGAAGGTTTCGTCGGTGAATTTCTTTGGGTCCAGGCGCTTGAGGAAGCTGCTGTCCCCGATCAGCGAGCGGATGTCCCGGTCGGTGTTGGCGGCGATGCGCTGCACCAGCGGGTAGGCCTCGGGGTGAACGGCAGACGCGTCCAGCGGGTTGTCGCCGTTCATCACGCGCAGGAAGCCTGCGGCCTGCTCGAAGGTTTTTTCACCCAGCCGGCTGACTTTCTTCAAGGCTGCACGGGTGGCGAACGGGCCGTTGGCATCGCGATGGGCGACGATGTTCTGTGCCAGGGTCGTGTTCAACCCCGAAATACGCGTGAGCAGGGCGACCGACGCGGTGTTCACGTCCACGCCAACGGCGTTCACGCAGTCCTCGACGACGGCGTCGAGGCCGCGTGCCAGCTTCACTTGCGACACGTCGTGCTGGTACTGGCCCACGCCGATGGACTTGGGATCGATCTTGACCAGCTCGGCCAGTGGATCCTGCAGACGACGGGCAATCGAGACCGCGCCACGGATCGACACATCCAGATCGGGGAATTCCCGGGCCGCCAGCTCCGATGCCGAGTACACCGAGGCGCCGGCTTCGGAGACCATGACCTTGGTGATCTTCAGGGCAGGATACTGCTTGACCAGGTCAGCCACCAGCTTGTCGCTCTCGCGGCTGGCGGTGCCATTGCCGATGGCGATCAGCTCGACCGAATGCTTGGCGCACAGCGCAGCCATTACCGAGAGCGTGCGGTCCCATTCGTTCCTGGGTGCATGGGGATACACGGTGGTGTAGTCGAGCAGCTTGCCGGTGGCATCGACCACGGCGATCTTGCAGCCCGTGCGCAGGCCAGGGTCGAAGCCCAGCGTGGCGCGCGGGCCAGCGGGCGCTGCCAGCAGCAGGTCATGCAGGTTGTGGGCGAAGACGTTGATCGCCTCACCCTCGGCATTGTCGCGCAGTTCACCGAACAGGTCGGTCTCCAGGTGGGTGTAGAGCTTGACCTTCCAGGTCCAGCGCACCACTTCACCCAGCCATTTGTCGGCCGCGCGGCCACGGTTCTCGATGCCGACGTGCTCGCCGATCATCAGTTCGCACGGGTGCAGGGTACCCGGCAGCTCTTCGCCCACTTTCAGCGAAGCGCTGAGTACACCTTCGTTGCGCCCGCGGAAGATCGCCAGCGCGCGGTGCGACGGCGCGCTGCGCAGCAGTTCGTCATGGGCGAAGTAGTCGCGGAACTTGGCACCTTCCTCTTCCTTGCCGGGCACCACGCGTGCGCTGAGCACCGCTTCCTGCTTCAGGAAACTGCGCAGTTTGTCGAGCAGGGCTGCATCTTCGGCGAAACGCTCCATGAGGATGTACTTGGCCCCCTCCAGCGCAGCCTTGACGTCTGCCACGCCCTTGTCGGCGCTGACAAAGCGCGCCGCTTCGCTTTCCGGGACCAGGGACGGGTCGGCGAACAGGCTGTCGGCCAGCTCGCCCAGACCGGCTTCCAGGGCGATCTGGCCCTTGGTGCGGCGCTTTTGCTTATAGGGCAGGTAGAGGTCTTCGAGGCGCGTCTTGGTGTCGGCCAGCTTGATCTCGCGCGCCAGTTCCGGCGTCAGCTTGCCTTGCTCCTCGATGCTGGCAAGGATGCTGATGCGACGCTCGTCGAGCTCGCGCAAGTAGCGCAGGCGCTCTTCCAAATGGCGCAGCTGGGTGTCGTCCAGGCTACCGGTCACCTCTTTACGGTAACGGGCGATGAAAGGCACGGTAGAGCCTTCGTCCAACAGGCCCACGGCCGCCTCGACCTGTTGTGGGCGTACGCCCAGTTCCTCGGCGATACGGCTGTTGATGCTGTCCATGTAAACCACCTGACGTTCTTGAATACGGAGTCGCCGGTGGGCCTTTCGCCCGACGGCGCTGGATGAAAGCGGCGCATTATACCCATCGCAAACAGCTTGCGGTGATGGCCTGGCGCCAGTTGGAAGTGGCGTCCCGGGAAAAATCTGCTAACAATGCTCACGGCACGCGTTGTAGCGGCTACGCCATAATGCGCAGCGATACCAGAGGAGTAATTCATGACCGGCACGCCAACTACCGCTGAAGGTGAAAAAATTCTGATCGTCGATGACGATCCAGGGCTCAGCAGCCTGCTTGAACGTTTCTTCACCAGCAAGGGTTATCGTGCCCGCGCGGTCCCCAACACCGAGCAGATGGACCGCCTGCTCCAGCGTGAAGTGTTCAACCTGGTGGTGCTCGACCTGATGCTACCGGGCGAAGACGGCTTGTCCGCCTGCAAGCGCCTGCGCCAGCACAACAACCAGATTCCCATCATCATGCTCACGGCCAAGGGTGACGAGCTCAGCCGCATCAAGGGCCTGGAACTGGGCGCCGACGACTACCTCGGCAAGCCATTCAACCCCGACGAGCTGATGGCCCGGGTCAAGGCCGTGCTGCGCCGTCAGGCGCCTTCGGTACCCGGTGCGCCGGGCAGCGAGGACGAGTCGGTCACCTTCGGCGACTACGAGCTGTCCCTGGCCACCCGCGAACTCAAGCGTGGCAACGAAGTGCACATGCTCACCACGGGTGAATTCGCTGTGCTCAAGGCCCTGGTGATGCATGCCCGCGAACCGTTGACCCGCGACAAACTCATGAACCTGGCACGCGGGCGTGAATGGGATGCGCTGGAGCGCTCCATCGACGTACAGATCTCGCGCCTGCGCCGCATGATCGAACCAGACCCGTCCAAACCGCGCTACATCCAGACGGTATGGGGTGTGGGCTATGTGTTCGTACCGGACGGAAACGCCGGCAAATGACGCTGCTGCCTAGATGAAGACGCCGCTGTGGTTTCCGCAGAGTTTCTTCGCGCGCACCTTGTGGCTGGTGCTGATCGTCGTTCTGTTCTCCAAGGCGTTGACCCTGGTCTACCTGCTGATGAACGAGGACGTCTTGGTCGATCGCCAGTACAGCCACGGCGTGGCATTGACCTTGCGCGCCTATTGGGCGGCCGACGAAGAAAACCGTGACCAGATCGCCGAAGCGGCAGGCCTGATCCGGGTGACCGGTGCAGGCGTACCCGAGGGCGAGCAACACTGGCCCTATAGCGAGATTTACCAACGGCAGATGCAGGCCGAGCTTGGCGAGGACACCGAGGTACGGCTGCGTATCCATGCGCCGCCTGCCTTGTGGGTCAACGCGCCCAGCCTGGGCCCGGGCTGGTTGAAGGTGCCGTTGTACCCCCACCCGTTGCGCGGGCAGAAAATCTGGAACGTGCTGGGCTGGTTCCTGGCCATCGGCTTGCTGTCCACCGCATCGGCCTGGATATTCGTGCGTCAATTGAACCAGCCGCTCAAACGCCTGGTGTTCGCCGCGCGCCAGCTTGGCCAGGGGCGCAGTGTGCGCCTGCCGGTCAGCGACACGCCCAGCGAAATGACCGAGGTGTACAAAGCCTTCAACCAGATGGCCGAGGACGTCGAGCAAGCCGGGCGCGAGCGCGAGTTGATGCTGGCCGGCGTGTCCCACGACTTGCGCACCCCGCTGACCCGGCTGCGGCTTTCACTGTCCCTGCTCGGCAGCGACAGTGAGCTGAGCGACGACATGGTGCGCGACATCGAAGACATGGACGCCATTCTCGACCAGTTCCTGGCGTTCATTCGCGACGGGCGTGACGAACCCCTCGAAGAAGTCGATCTTGCAGCGTTGGTGCGTGAAGTGGTTGCACCCTACAACCAGCCCGAGGAGCGTGTTCGGCTGTGCCTGGAGCCCATACCGCCGTTTCCAGTGCGCCGGGTATCGCTCAAGCGCATGCTGGGCAACCTGATTGGCAACGCCCTGCACCATGCGGGCAAGGGCGTCGAGGTTGCAGCCTATGTCTCGGGGGATGAAAGCGCCCCGTACGTGGTACTGAGCGTGCTTGATCGGGGGGCAGGGATCGACGAATCCGAGCTCGAGACCATCTTCAACCCGTTCATTCGGGGTGACCGTGCGCGAGGCGGCAAAGGCACCGGGCTGGGCCTGGCCATCGTCAAGCGAATTGCCGCCCAGCATGGCGGAAACGTCGAACTGCGCAATCGTTCCGGAGGCGGTATCGAAGCGCGGGTACGGTTACCCTTGGGGTTGCTGTTGCCGCGCAACGCTGTCTGACCGCAAGCTTGGCCTGGCGTGCTTCCAAGGGGCGATCAGCCCCGAGGAAGCCGGCGGGCCTGGCAGGCGGCCAGCGGGGTGATCAGCCCTTGCCCTTGGTCCGGGTCTGGTTGGGCCCGCCGTTCTTCTCCAGGTGTTCGAAGATCATGCCGGCGACGTCCTTGCCGGTAGTCACCTCGATGCCCTCCAGCCCCGGTGACGAGTTCACCTCCATCACCAGTGGGCCGTGGTTGGAGCGCAGAATGTCGACCCCGGCCACGCTCAAGCCCATCACCTTGGCTGCACGGATGGCCGTCATGCGCTCTTCCGGGGTGATCTTGATCAGGCTGGCAACACCACCACGGTGCAGGTTGGAGCGGAACTCGCCTGGTTTGGCCTGGCGCTTCATCGAGGCGATCACCTTGTCACCCACCACAAAGCAGCGGATATCGGCACCACCGGCTTCCTTGATGTACTCCTGCACCATGATGTTCTGCTTGAGCCCCATGAAGGCTTCGATCACCGATTCGGCCGCCTTGGTGGTTTCGCACAGCACCACGCCAATGCCCTGGGTGCCCTCGAGGACCTTGATCACCAGCGGGGCGCCGTGGACCATCTGGATCAGGTCCGGAATATCATCGGGCGAATGGGCAAAGCCGGTGACCGGCAGGCCAATGCCACGGCGCGACAGCAATTGCAGCGAGCGCAGCTTGTCGCGCGAGCGTGCGATGGCGACCGATTCGTTGAGCGGGTACACCCCCATCATTTCGAACTGGCGCAGCACAGCGCAGCCATAGAAAGTGACAGAGGCACCAATGCGCGGGATGACTGCATCGAACCCTTCCAGTGGCTTGCCGCGGTAGTGAATCTGCGGCTTGTGGCTGGCGATGTTCATGTAGGCCCGCAGGGTATCGATCACCACCATCTCGTGACCACGCTGGGTACCGGCTTCGACCAGGCGGCGGGTGGAATACAGACGCGGATTACGCGAAAGCACAGCGATCTTCATGCAGCACCTGTCAAGGTAGTGTGGGTGGCCGGAAAGGCAGGTTTGTCTTGTACGTACTTCAGGCCCGGATTGACGACCAACTGGCCGTGAATCAGGGCCTTGGAACCCAGCAACAGGCGGTAACGCATGCTCTTGCGGCAAGCCAGGGTAAATTCGACTGCCCATACCCTGTCACCCAACGCGAGCGTGGTGCGAATGACATAACGGGTTTGGGCGTGGCCATTGGAGCTTCGGATGGTTTTCATGCTCACCAGCGGCGCCTCGCAGCGGCGGTGACGCAATTGCACGATCGAACCCAGGTGCGCAGTGAATCGGACCCACGGCTGGCCATTGCGTTCGAAAGGTTCTATCTCGGTTGCATGCAGGCTGGAGGTGCTGGCGCCGGTGTCGATCTTGGCGCGTAACCCTGCCACGCCCAGCTCGGGCAAGGCTACCCATTCCCGCAGGCCAATTACAGTCAGATGATCAAATGTCTTCACGAAACGCACCCAGCGGATGAGAGAGTGAACTGTAAGCATGGCGGGGAATTTTTGCATCCGATGCTTACGGTAGTACAGTTCCCCCAATCACGGAATTCGAGGTATCGGGATGGCACAGAAAGTCGAAGATGACGACAAGGTTCGCCTGGACAAGTGGTTGTGGGCAGCGCGTTTCTACAAGACGCGTGCGCTGGCCAAGGCGGCCATCGAAAGTGGCAAGGTGCATTGCCGTGGTGAGCGATGCAAACCGGGCAAGGAGCCGCGGGTGGGCGATGAATTCGTTCTGCGTACAGGCTTCGACGAGCGCACGGTGGTGGTAAAAGCGCTGTCGGCGGTGCGCCGCGGTGCGCCTGAAGCGCAGGCTTTGTATGAAGAAACCGAAGAAAGCGTGCGCCGGCGCGAGCAGGCTGCGGCGCTGCGCAAGGCCGGTGCCACCGGTGTCACCACCGATGGGCGGCCGACCAAGAAGCAGCGCCGCCAGATACATCAGTTGCACGGAAGCTTCGAGTAGCTGTGGCCGCATGGCGGCCCAGGCCTCAGCGCAACACGGCCATTCGGCCGACCAGCGGCAACCTGCCCAACAGCCTGAACAGCGGAGCGGTCCAGCGCACCAGCGCAGCACTGCTTCTGGCCGCCAGGGGCGTATACAGGCTCCAGCCCAGTGCCAGCACCGCCATCAACAGGCCGCCGATGTAGTCATCCTGGCCCCAGTGTGCGCCAGCGACCAGGCGTGGCAGCATGAACACCACAGCCAGCCCCCAGATCACCAGGTACTGCCCGACGCGGCGGCTGAAGACGCTCATGAACAACGCCCAGATGAGCAATACCGAGGCATGATCGCCCGGGAAGCTCTTGCTGGAACGGTCCTTCAGCTCCCAGGTTGCCTCCAGGTGTGGGTAGTAGTCGCTCAGGTGAACGGCGCCATCGAGCATCATCGACGGGCTGTTGTGTTGCCAGCCGGCCGCGTCGACCCACTTGGAAAACAGTGCCCGAATCACCACTAAGAGCAGTAGCGTGACCAGAAAGCCGAAAAATGCCTGGCGAACCTGGGCAGCCTTGAACACCCAGTCGCCGCGGATCAGCGTGGCCAGCAGGATCAGGCCGACGACGATGTCGAACGGGCGCAGGCTGCCGACGGTCCAGATGTAGCGCCAGGCAGTGTTTTCAGCCAGCGGTGCATTGAGGCTGTGGAACAGCCATTCGTCGAATGCCAGGCACAGCATCTGGCCAACAGGCCATAACCAGAAACACAGTAGTGCGATGGGCAGTAGCGTACAGGCTACCAATGGCCCCCAGGACCACCTCGCTTGGAACAGTGGTCGATTGTCCATAAGATACCTCGATCTCCTAACGGGAATGAGCGCCCGAAACGCTCGACGACGGGATTGCAAATCCCGGCAATTATCTTGTCATTATTTTCAGATAGCCAGACAACCATGAGCGATTTGCCAGATACAGATTTCACCCAACGTTTCATCTTCGACGAGCGCGATGTGCGCGGCGAGTGGGTGTCTCTCGATGACAGCTACGCCGCGGTTTTGGCGCGTCACGAGTACCCGGCGCCGGTCAAGACCTTGCTCGGCGAGCTGATGGCCGCCACCGCGCTGCTGGTCGGTGCCCTCAAGTTCGACGGCCTGCTGATCCTGCAGGCGCGCTCGGCAGGGCCTATCCCCTTGCTGATGGTCGAGTGCTCCGGGGACCGCGACATCCGTGGCATGGCCCGCTACGAGGCCGACCAGATTGCAGCCGATGCCACCCTGTCCGAGCTGATGCCAGGCGGGCACCTGACGCTGACCATCGATCCGGTCAGGGGCCAGCGCTACCAGGGCACTGTCGAACTAGACGGCGCCGACCTCTCGGAATGCTTCACCAACTACTTCGTGCAATCCCAACAGCTGAACACGCGTTTCTGGCTGCACGCCGAGGCCGGCAAGGCCCGTGGTCTGCTGCTTCAGCAACTGCCGCGTGACCGTCAGCCTGATGACGAGGAACGTGAGGACAGCTGGCAGCATGTAGTGGCCCTGGCCAAGACCCTCAAGCCGCAAGAGTGGGAGGAAGCCAACGAAACCCTGCTTCACCGCCTGTACCACGAAGATGCCGTGCGGCTGTTCGACATTCAGCCCCTGCGCTTCAATTGCAGCTGCTCGCGCGAGCGTTCCGGCAATGCGCTGGTAAGCCTGGGCGAAGCCGATGCCAAGGCGCTGGTGGAGGAATGCGGCGGTACGGTGGAGATCGACTGCCAGTTCTGCAATGAGCGGTATTTCTTCGATGCCAGCGATGTCGCACAGCTCTTTGCGGGCGGCGGCACGGACTCTGCCTCAGAAACTCTTCACTGAAACGTTTCACTACAGGAGATTCTCCTGTCGAATTGCGCAAAAGCTCGGTTCTGACAGGAGGGGCCTACTTTTTTTGGGCGTTTCTGGCATAATCCGGCCACTTTTTTCGCTGTAGTAGTTTTTCTGAAACGACTACAAAACGTTTGGAGCACTCGGCCTCGGGCCGGATGGGGTATCTCATGACGCAAGCCAACAACACCGTGTACACCGACCTGAGCGTCGATGAGCTGGTAAAAGAAGCGCTGCAACGCGGTGAAGGTGTACTAGCCGACACGGGTGCACTGGTCGTGGAGACCGGCCACCGTACCGGCCGTTCCCCGGCTGACCGTTTCATCGTCGAAGAACCTTCCACCCAGGACGCCATCGCCTGGGGCCCGATCAACCGCAAGTTCCCGGCCGACAAGTTCGATGCCTTGTGGGACCGCGTCGAGGCGTTCAACAACGCCCAGGATCACTTCGTTTCCTACGTCCACGTAGGGGCGGCGGCCGAGCACTACCTGCCGGTCAAGATGACGACCCAGACGGCCTGGCAGAACCTGTTCGGTCGTTGCCTGTTCATCAACCCGGAGCAGTTCAACCCGGCTGGCCGTGGCGAATGGCAGATCCTCAACGTCGCCAACTTCGTCTGCGAGCCTGAGCGTGATGGCACCAACTCCGATGGTTGCGTGATCATCAACTTCGCCCAGAAGAAAGTGCTGATCGCTGGCATGCGTTACGCTGGCGAAATGAAAAAAGCCATGTTCTCGGTACAGAACTTCCTGCTGCCGGCTGCCGACGTACTGCCAATGCACTGCGCGGCCAACATCGGCGAAGAGGGTGATGTCACCCTGTTCTTCGGTCTGTCCGGCACCGGCAAGACCACGCTGTCGGCTGACGAGAGCCGTTACTTGATCGGTGACGACGAGCACGGTTGGGGTGAAGGTGTCGTCTTCAACATGGAAGGTGGCTGCTACGCCAAGTGCATCGACCTGTCCGAGAAGAACGAGCCGGTCATCTGGAAAGCCATCAAGCATGGCGCCGTGCTGGAAAACGTCGTGCTCGATGCCAACAAGCACGCCGACTACAGCGACGTCAGCCTGACCCAGAACAGCCGCGCCGCCTACCCGTTGGAGCACGTGGCCAAGCGCTCCGAGGCGAACCTGGGTGGCGAGCCGAACGCGGTCATCTTCCTGACCTGCGACCTGACTGGCGTACTGCCTCCCGTGTCGATCCTGAACAACGAGCAGGCGGCCTACCACTTCCTGTCCGGCTACACCGCGCTGGTCGGCTCCACCGAAATGGGCTCGGGCGGCGGCATCAAGTCGACCTTCTCCACCTGCTTCGGCGCGCCGTTCTTCCCGCGTCCTGCTGGTGAATACGCCGAGCTGCTGATCAAGCGCATCAACGGCTTCAACTCCAAGGTCTACCTGGTTAACACCGGCTGGACGGGCGGTGGCTACGGTGTGGGCAAGCGCTTCAGCATTCCGACCACCCGTGCCGTGATCGCTGCCATCCAGAGCGGCGCGTTGGTCGGTGCTGAAACCGAGCACCTGGACATCATCAACCTGGACGTACCGAAGTCGGTACCAGGCGTCGAGACTGACCTGCTCAACCCGCGCACCAACTGGGCTGACAAGGCTGCCTACGACGAAGCCGCCAAAGGCCTGGCCAACCTGTTCATCGAAAACTTCAAGAAGTTCGATGTGTCCGATGCCATCAAGGCTGCGGGTCCTCAACTGTAAGCTGAAGCAGGTTGTAGTAAAAAAGCCGCCCTTCGAGGCGGCTTTTTGCTGGGAGCTTCAAAAAGGTTAGTTCGGTCAAACGGCTCATTTTCTGATTCACTGTGTCCATCCAATGTGAAACCGCGAGCCTGCCCGATGATCCAGCCTCCTCAGCGCACTGCCTTTTCTCACGTGCATCCGATCCTGACCCGCGCGCAAGACAACGACGCCAACGGCCATATCGCGGGCTCGACCGTGCATGCTTATTTCGAAACGGTCATTCAGGCCTTTTTGATTGAGCAAGCCGGACTGGATCTGCGCGACGGCGCATTGGCGGCGTTCGTGGTCAGCTCGGCGTCGGACTTCTATGCCCTGCCGGGCTTTCCGGACGTACTGGAGGTTGCGCTGGGTGTGACGCGTCTGGCTGGGAGCACCGTGGAGTACCGGCTGGCGCTGTATCGTCCTGGTGAATCCCAGGCTTGTGCGGCGGGGACGGTGGTGCAGGTTTTCATTGACCGAGCCAGTGGCCAGCCGGTTGCGCTGCCGGCGCAGTTGGCGGCCAGGTTAGCGGCGCTTGCAGAGCAGGCCCCATGAAAAAACCCCGCCTCAAGGCGTAATGCTGTTCATTTAGGGCCGCTCCGCGACCCATCGCGGCACAAGGCCGC